>CAMFIG010000081.1 GCA_945952445.1 uncultured Chlamydiae bacterium | reverse complement strand
TTAACAGCTATATTTTTTTTGACTAATGGTTGCACTTGCTACTTGAAAGGGCCATTAAATATTCTCGAGTTGCTTTATAGCGCAATCGTGTCGTTTCAAGGTCAGCGCCTCGGATTTTATCGAATGCCTCGAATGTCCCAAAAAGATTGGAGACAACGCAATTTGAGTCGTTGCCCTGGTCTTCGATTTTTGCAAATTGTACAGAGGAAGGAAATTCAGGTGGTTGTGGTTCATGGGAATTCATGAGCGTTTCTATGTCCATGGAAGGAAATCGTTTTTTTAACATCGATTCTATTTGTGAGCTGGCAGTTTGCAGATCGACTCCCTGCTTTAGGGAGATCGTGGGGCGGTTGATCCAGTACAAATTAAATAGACCATCCTTTTTTTCAACGACGAGATATGTTTTATGCATATTTTGAAATGGCAAGGAAATCGTCGAATAGCTGTTTTGGAATGCAATGGGAATAACAATCCAATCGGATTCTTTGGAAAAAGTCATTTTCATTTTGATTGTCAACATCAATAGACTCATTTGCATTCCAAAGAATAGATGAGAGGGGAGAAGACTGGCTCGGAATCCTGCAGCAGGAGAAATCAACCAAATGCAAGTCCCTATTAAATTCCCAAGCGATTTCAAGACGTTTTGGATCAAGAAGGATACATGCATAAGAGGATTATTTGTCACTTCAGTATAGATAGGACCTCTTCCTGAAAGAATCTGAACGATTCCTATGGCGAGGAAAAAAGTTTGAGCTATGAGAGTGATGCTAACATCGATCGCGGTTAAAACGGGAACGAGTAGTCCCGATGCTCTTGTTAAGAGCTCTTTCCCTGCTCGAGAAAGATTGGAGTATTCGATGCTATTTGTGATTTGGGTCATTGCAAGGAGTGTGATGTTTGCGATTTTGTGTATATAATCTTGTGCTTGCAGAGATTCTAAGGATTTTTCAAATTTCTTTGCCTCCGCTATGGCTTTTAGATGTTCTAGAGGGAATATCTCTTTTTTAGTTCCATCGAGCTTAGCGTAGCGAAGTTCTTTAGCTAGATCTTCTACGAGGGATAAACTATGGACTGGGCTGCAGGGCGTATCGAAATTTTGATGGGTATGTGAAGAGAGCATCCCTAAGGCAATATGTTTATCGGTAGGTTCGCATATAGCAAGTCCCGCTAGAGGATGGATCAATCCAGCGATGCTTCCCAAGAGAAGAGGCGCTACAGCGTTGCGAATTCTTTGGATATGCTGCCAAGGAATGTTGAAATCGGCATCCCATTGATAAATGGATTTTCCAATGGAATATACAAACGTAGGCAATATAAAAAATGTATGCACGGCGATGTCTGCAGCAGCAGCGGCGGATAAGAGTAAGGCGGCAGCAATGCGGCTAACGACTTCAGAGATTATTATAGAATGCTCTCTGGGAGTTTGGTAAGCTAAAAGGGTTATTTTTTCTGCGCTGTTTAAAAAGCTTAAGCTAGCAGTGTTTTGCATAAATAATCTTTATTGTTAATCTTGCTTATTATACGTGTTTTTGAATTAAAACTCATTATTTATTAGGTTTGAATATTTAAAAAAATTTATTTATGATAAAAAATCGACCGAGAAAATTCGCAGTGATAGGTCTGCCTGGAAGTGGAAAATCCACCTTTTCAGCTCGATTAGCGGAAATTCTGCGCATCCCCGTCCATCACTTGGACCGCCATATGTTTGAGCCGGACGGAAAGAAAAGGGATAAGCAGGAATTTATAGCAATCCAACAAGCGATTCTTGATGAAGATGCCTGGATTGTTGAAGGCTGCTCCTTTTCAACCTTCGAGATGAGGTTTGCCAAAGCGGACGTGATAATATATTTCCATTTTTCCCGCATGGTTTGTTACTGGAGGATGTGTAAAAGAATTTTTAATTATAAAGAGAATTTTGGAGGATTGCGAGCCATTACTTGGGAGCTTGTGAAATACACTTGGAATTTTGATCATGAGAAAAGATCTAAGATAGAAGAGCTGCGAAAGAAGTATCCAAGGATAGAATTCCTTATTTTCAAAGGCAGGAAAGATGTCGATTGCTTCTTGGAGTCTATAAAAGTAGAGTAATCTGGATTTTGCAACCTTCAGCTAAGCGTCTTTTTGATTCTAGTAGAATTTTATTTGACTGAATTACGATGTGTCGTAAAATGGTCGTGACTAAATTACGACATTGCTTAAAACGGTCGAACTTAATCGGGAGTATTTATCGAGTAAGCAAGCTGTGTTGCCACAGCTCACTCCTCTAAGAACCGTACGTGATAGTTTCCCATCATACGGCTCAAGCCTTTCTAAAACCGTTTTCGGGCGGTCCGGCTTCTCATCATTCTATATCTCTGACATCTGATTTTAAAATATTCAGAGAATTTTGTATCGTATGTATTAGCCTCGGCTTTGATTTTGACATGTCTGACGATTGAGGTATCTGCAGCTTGTTTGAGCGTGATATCTCCGTTATCCTTGTCTTTCTTACCGTAGGGTGAGAAGAGTATCCAGTTCCTGTTTCTGACCTTTTTGAAATATTTGGCTTTGATCCAGGTTTTGTTTTTATTAGGGTGTCTTCTTTTGGCCCATGCCCAGATTTTCTGGAAAATAGCGTGGTCTACTTTGTAGTAGGTTTGTTTGGATACGACGTGTTTATTGTG
>CAMFIG010000080.1 GCA_945952445.1 uncultured Chlamydiae bacterium | reverse complement strand
AAAAACATGACCTGAGAGCTAATAATCCTATTGCGCGCAATTAGAGAACAAAGCCTATTGATTTGGCAATGGAATGCCACAACATTGCCGCCGGCCTACGCTTTGAGTGGATCCCCCCTGCAATTTGGCAGCTCGGAGCCTTACATGCCTTTTTTCATGATCCAGAGATCCAAAATGGAATTTTAGATTGTTGCGGACAGGGCTGGGAACCGATACAATACGAGGAGCCTCTTCATGCCGTCTTTTCTTCCGCTCATAGCATGGAAGAAATTGTCAGCTGCTTTGACGACTGCTCTTTTACCTTGCCTCATGTTAGCGATCTCTTTTTTAAGCTTAACAAATACATAGCATCTCTTTACTCCAGAGCTGAAAATTCCGACATAGAGATGTTACAGATCCTTGTTTCTGAACTACCGCCTTTTAGTCAGTGGGAAGAAAGAAAATTCCCCTTCTGGAAATCGCCTTGGATCTACAGCTCATCTTCCATTAGGGTTTTTTATGAGGCTGTCAAGGATCTGAATCTATTGTCTGAAATCGTAAAAATTGAAAACCTAGCCCACAAGGAAGGGGAATGGGTTCTTTATCGGGGATACTCTGGCATAGGCTATCCTTCTACAATACAGTTCGACCATAAGCATAGCCATGCACTTTCTTTTGGATCGACTTTGCTAGGAGGTGCATTTTTCTCTCTTGAATCCACAGCCATCACCTACGCCAAACCCGAGACTCCTATACCATACACTTTTCTCGCCCTAAGAGTTCAGCCTCAACAGATGCAAAATCTATTTCGTGTGGGTCCTCTACATCCCTTCATTCAGCTGCTTGTCGACGGGGAAATGTTCCACGCCCACACAAAAATCGCTACGAAAGACACCGATGAATACGAATCTTACCATGGCTATTTTATGCGATGCAATAAGCACAACTCAGATTCGATCGACTATATGACAACACATTCCATGACACCGGAAGAATTGGAGACTGCCTTTCATGCCCTCTGTAAAACAGCAAGCTATGTTTTCTTGTTCGATCCAACAAATCAATAGCTCTCCTATCTGAAGACGTATTGTCAGAAAGCAATAGAATGCGCTAAGAAACAAGAGGTCTTTTAGCTCTGAACATTCACCGTTTCTGTCGGCGCTTTGACAAGAGGCTCTGTAGAGCTCATCTTCTTAAATCGCTTTCCAACAGACAACACGGAAAAGATCCAAGAGATCAATACGACAAATAAAATCCCAGAAATATAAGGAGTGGACAGAGCCACACTACCCATCAAGATGATAAAACCCTGATATGTGAGAGAAGCTCCCGATTTCCCTATGCCAGACCCAAGCCCATCAATCGCTGCTTTTCCTTTTAATTTAGAATCTGCATCTAAAGGAAGAAAAGCGAGTTCTTTTGAAGCGTCGAATACAGAATACTTACCAGCTTTACTGAGGCAGTTCTGCAAAGAGCCGAAATAGACGGTCAAAGCAAAAGGAGTCACCCCGAATAAAGAAACAGCCACTGTAGAAAGAGCGTCTCCACAAAAGAGAAATGTAAAAAAGCCGATCGCCATTACGGTCATAATAGCAGGAGTTAGCAGTGCTGTGAATGTCCAGCCGAGACGGCTGACCATTAAAGAAAAAAGCACTCCTCCTAACGTAGCGACAATGCCGATTCCGACGGTGATGCTATTCATGTGAATTAACATCTCATTTGGATCTGAAAAATACCTTTTAAGCTGCTCTTTCCAAAGAACATCGGTGACATTAATGGAGATGTTATATCCTAAAACAATGATTGCAAGACAAGTTAAATACTTAGACTTGGAAATATAACGGATGCTTTCTCGAATCGACAACTTACAGCGCTCTTTGCGATCTTCCTGCTCTTGTTTTACAATTTGCTCTTTGGCAATCACATGGCGTTGGATCCAGTAAAAAAGACCCATCGCTGCGCATCCTAAGAACGTCAGCACCAAGACGATATTAACGAGAGTTTGTCCCCATGTATCAGAGCCGACATTTCCTACAGGCAAAGAGAAGGCGCTAGTGCAAAGGATTCCGATACTGCCTCCTAAAATAGGAGCTACGTTGGAACCGATATTCAGAATTCCATAGGTTCGCTTTGCTTGAGCCACTTCTGTCGTGTCATTTGCAAACCCCCAAAACAAGACGGTCAGCACAACAACAGCCCAGAGCTCAGAAATAATATAAAAAGAGGTGAAAGTCCAGTTGCGGATCATTGCAATCATCCCTTTAAATCCAAGGGGCAAGTGCAAAGTCAGCCAGTTACCTAGGCGATCCAAGTGCAACTGATCACTATGGGGGTGAATAACAAAGGCGAACAGAAGAAAGTAGGTAAGAAAGCTCGAAATAACCAAGTAGAAAACCGTCTCGCGGGAAAACCTTCTAGCCAGCCGAGTATAAAGCCAAGTTGCAGCAATAGCTCCCGGCAGCATCCCCCACACCTTAATGAAAGGGATCACTTCTGCTCCAGAATGCTCTGCGGTCAGAATAATGGTGTCTTTTAGGTTTCTAAGAATACTATAGCAAATGCAAAGAAAGAATAGCAGTAGTAGCATCGAAAGGACTTTTTTCAGTTCAGATCGATGAATTGGCCATAGAATGGACCGTAGAACACTGAATTTTTTTTGATCTGTAGACATTTAGCCATCCAACTTCAGCGCAAATTCCTAATGTTTATACTAGAATTCCGCTTTTTCTTCCAATTAAAAAACCACCCGCGGCGGAATTATACTGGAACATATTGACCCCCTACATATGGTCAGGAAGACCCAGCT
>CAMFIG010000079.1 GCA_945952445.1 uncultured Chlamydiae bacterium | reverse complement strand
CGGCAAATATTTTCCCGATTTATTTTTTCTTTACCCGGGGTTTTCATAGAGAAAAAAATCTTCCGTTTTTTATTCCATTACCTCATCGGATTGAACTTTTTAAAGCGAGAAATTCTTTTTTTTAAATTTACGCACAGACAACCACAAGACATGCTCAACTATATCAGATAAGCTTAAGGCTACATACTGCCTTGAGAAAAGTTCTTCCTTATATTTGGAAAGATTTAGCAAAAAAACTCTCTTTGAAAGCGAAATCTGGGCATAGCAAAGCTCAAACCTCTCATCTTTATGCAAGGAAAGATATCATTTTTTCTCTACCAATTAAAACTTCCGTTTACAATAAACCAAAAAGTATTTTAGGATTCGAATCATGTTTACCGCGTTTCCCTTTGCCGAGGAATATAATACATAATGAGGCTTATCAAGCGATGAGACACTTTCTATCTAGATCCCATAAATCTTTAGTCTCTAATGTGGCTCTTTGGACTTCTTTATTGAATTTCTTAAGCTCCGATTTTTGCTACACCAACGAGATGGCTCCTCCTCAACTTGCAACTTCTGCAAGAGAATCCTCCTCAGAAAAAGAAGAACCGAAATACACTGTCAATTTCAACCAGGTCCCTATCATTGAAGTCATCCGTTTTGTCAGCAAAATTGCAAATATTAACTTTCTATTTTCCGAAGAAGACCTGCAATTTTCCGTTACAATTGTCTCGGAAGAGCCGATCGCGGTCCGCAACATTCTATCAGCTTTGATCCAGGTATTGAGAATCCATGATCTTATGCTTTTGGAACAAGACAACAACCTGCTCATCACAAAAAGCATGTCTGTCAATCAGATTCCAACCATCGTTTCCGGAGATCTACCTAATTCTGCCAATACGCAATCCCCTATTGTAACTCGTGTCTTTCGGATTAAAAATGCGAATGTAAATTCTATAGCTAACATCATTCGCCCTATGACCTCGAAAGGCGCTTTAATTGAGATCTCAAGCGAAACTCGCCAGCTCATCGTCACTGACATCACAACTAATGTGGAAAAAATCGCTTCTTTGCTTGTAAGTCTCGACGCCCCTCACACTCCTTTAGAAATCGAGTCATACGAAGTAAAAAACATAGCTCCTAGCGACCTGATCACGCTTGCATCACAGATTCTGTCTCCTTTTTCTGAAGGCAATCCTCTTATCTTTGTACCTCAAGCAGAAACAAACACCATCTTTGTCGTATCTACCCCATACCTCATTGACCGAGCGATCGCCATCATGGAAGATATCGATATTGCACCTAAATCTTCCGTTGTGGGAGGCAAACCTCCGGCAGAGTCCAGCCCCCATCTGTATAGAATACAGCATAGAAGTCCGCAAGATCTGCTAACAGCAATTCAAGAAGTTTCCAGCGAACTGCAAAAAGCCCACGGAGGCACTTCCAATCTATCCCAAGCTTTGAAATCTGTTAAATACATTGCCGATACAAATTCTCTTTTCTTCTTAACCGACGATCCAACCTGGTCTAAAGTCCAAGAGATCTTAAGCAGCATCGATACACCGGCTTACATAGGCCCAGAAGGAGCCCCTTCTTTTTACATCTACAAGCTAGAACACTCTTCCGAAAGCCAATTCCGGTCTGCCTTAGAGCAAACCGTTAAGAGTATCAAAGATCCTAATCTTCAAGAGACTATTTCTCACATGAAATGGGTTGAAGAAACGCATTCTTTTGTTTTTTCAGGATCTGCCCAGACTATCGAAAAACTCAAAGGAATCCTTCCGACTCTTGACGTCTCAACTCCGATTGTAGGAGAAACTTTCTACATCTACAAACTCCAACATACTTCCCAATCGGAAATGCGCAGCGCTTTGCGCCAAATGGCAGAAACGATCCATGACAAAGATCTCATTGCAGCGATTGATTCAATGAAGTGGATCCCAGAAAGTACTTCTTTTGTTTTTACAGGATCCATTCCAGCGATCCAACAAATCAAAGAGATCCTCCCTACTCTTGATGTTTCTACTCCTATGGTAGGAGAAACGTTCTACATCTATAAACTCCAAAACGCTTCCGAATCAGAAATGCGCAGTGCTCTGCACCAAATGGCGGAAACGATCCATGACAAAGATCTCATTGCAACAATTGACTCAATAAAGTGGATTGCAGAAAGCCACTCCTTCGTCTTCACAGGCCCTACCCCTGCGATCCAAAAACTAAAAGAGATCCTTCCCACATTAGACATCTCGATGCCAACGATCGGCAGAACATTTTATATTTACAAAGTGGAACATGCTTCCCAGTCGCAAGTCGAACGCGCTTTGCATCAGATGGCAGGAACCATCCACGATAAAGATCTCATTGCAACAATTGACTCAATGAAGTGGATTGCAGAAAGCAACTCTCTTGTTTTTTCCGGCCCGGCTCCGGCTATCCAAAAACTAAAAGAGATCCTCCCCACCCTCGACGTTGCAACACCTACTCTCGCAGAGACCTTTTTCATCTACAAACTACAGCACGCTTCCCGTTCAGAAATGCAAAGCGCCTTAGACCAAATGGCAAATACTCTGCATGACAAAGAGCTGATTGAAACTATCCATAGCATGAAGTGGATCTCAGAAAGCTCCTCTTTTGTCTTTACAGGACCTACTCCTGCTATCCAAAAGCTCAAAGAGATTCTTCCCTCCCTCGATGTAGCAACACCTACTCTCGGAGAGACCTTCTATATCTACAAACTGCAGCATGCTTCCCAATCGGAAATGCAAAGCGCCCTCGACCAAATGGCAAATACTCTGCACGACAAAGAGCTGATTGAAACTATCCATAGTATGAAGTGGATCTCAGAAAGCTCCTCTTTTGTCTTTACAGGACCCACCCCTGCTA
>CAMFIG010000078.1 GCA_945952445.1 uncultured Chlamydiae bacterium | reverse complement strand
CTACCGCCAATTAATTCCGTTAATTCAGGGGGTCAATATGTACATAAATTGCCCGCTTCTTCAATCACGAACGGTATAATTAATGTTTTTATTGGGTTCATAATAAACCTCGCGCTATTATAATATTAATTATATTGTTTTTTTTTGCTTAATTTTCAATATAAATGAAATTTAGTTCTATATAAATGCCTAGATTTTCTATACGTAGTTCCACTACGTAAGGAGCAGGTTATGCTAATAGGTATTCGAAATATTACGCATGTGGTTGATTTAGAGATTGTTGGAAAAAATTTATACCAATCTGTCAGCCCTGAGCTTTCAAAATGTCTTTATAGGGGGTTCCAGGGGACTCGGCTCTTAGCTCAAGGCACCCACGACGAGGGGTGGTCTCCTTTGGAGGTTGCACGAAAAGGGGGCGTATTTACGGTTCCTAAAGAGGGCTTTTTTATGATACCTGATTGGCAGGAACATGCAAAGCGTATCGCAGCCACATGGGCAAGGCATCAGGAAGATTCTGTACTTGTAGAGGTTGCATCAAATACGTGTCCTAAAAAGAGTGCGATAGGAGGAGGCCTTCATTTTTTTTCAGAAGGTACGGTTGTATACATTGTAAGGATTGATGAATTGTCGGAAGTGTGGAAGGGGAGAGCTAACCGTTCCTAACAATTCATACAAATCTCATCCCTGAGGCTTAAGAGGCCGGATCGACCGATACAATAGGCTACAAGAGGTGATTGCAAGCCTCCTCCTGCTAAGGGGGAGGCTTTCTTTCATACTTTACGGTAAACGATGCCTTCTTTTCCGATAAAGAGTTCTACTGTGTTTTCGTTTTGGATTTCTCCTTTTAAGATTAGTTTAGATAGAAGATTGACCACTTCTTGCTGGATAAGTCTTTTCAGCGGGCGCGCTCCAAAGAAAGGATCGTATCCTTTTTCTGCAAGGTAAGAAAGGATTGTTGGATCCCAGCGTAAAACAATCTGTTTTTCTGCTAGACGTTCTTTGACTTTCTCTAGTTGGATGGTGACGATCTTTTCCATGTCTTTTTCCTGCAATGGCAGAAAGGGGAGAATCTCATCAAGGCGATTCAAAAACTCAGGGCGGAAATGCATTTTTAAGATCGGTTCGACAATCTCAAGGATTGTTTCTTTCGACCATTGAGGTGAGTGAGCTGTAATTTTTTCTAAAAGCTGCTGAGATCCTAAGTTGGATGTCATGATGAATAAGGCATTCTTGCAGTTGACAACTCTTCCTTTACTGTCGGTGAGTCGTCCATCGTCAAAGATTTGGAGCAAGATATTCAGGACATCAGGGTGAGCTTTTTCGATCTCATCCAGCAAGACAACGGAATAGGGGCGTCTTCGTAGAGATTCGGTAAGCTGTCCTCCCTCCTCATATCCCACGTAGCCCGGAGGCGATCCAATCAGTTTGGAAACGGCATGTTTTTCCATATATTCCGACATGTCAATTCGGATGATCGCATCCTCTTGGCTAAAAAGCTGGTCGGCTAAGGCTTTAGCAAGTTCTGTTTTTCCAACACCTGTAGGACCTACAAAGAGAAAGACGCCAACAGGGCGGGAAGGGTCGCTAAGACCGGATCTGGAACGGCGGATTGCTTCGCTTACAGACTGGAGAGCAAATTCCTGTCCTACGACTCTTTGGCGTAGACTATCTTCTAGTTTCAATAATTTTTCTGCTTCTCCTGCCAGCATTTTTTGCACGGGGATTCCGGTCCACTTGGCAACGATCTGAGCAATTAAATTCTCATCTACCTCTTCTTGTAAAAGACGGTTGGGAGACTTTTCTAACTCAGATTGCACTTCTTCCAATTCTTTTTTCATCTTAGGGATAGCACTGTAGCGCAATTCCGCTACTTTGTTGTAGTCAAGTGCTCTTTCCGCTTCTTCTTCTTGGAATTTCAGCTTTTCCACAGCATCTTTTTTGGCCTTGACAGTATCGAGAAGCTTTTTCTCTTGGTTCCATTTTTGGCGCATCAGATGCAACTCTTCTTTGGTTTTTCCAATCTGTCCATCGAGCTTTTTTGCTTCTGCATCACTTGCGTCGGATCCCTCTCTTTTAAGAGCTTCTTGTTTTACAATGAGGTTACTAAGCTCTCTTTCTTTTCTTTCGATAGGAAGGGGTAAACTCCCGATTTGTAGACGGATCATACTAGCAGCTTCATCAATCAGGTCGATTGCTTTATCTGGCAGCTGCCGGTCGGTAATGTAACGGTGGGAGAGAAAGACAGCAGCATGGAGTGCTCCTTCTGTAATATGTACCCCATGATAGATCTCATAGCGTTCTTTCAGCCCTCTTAAAATAGCAATGGCATCCTCTACAGAAGGTTCTTGGATGAGGATCGGCTGAAAACGCCTTTCTAAAGCAGCATCTTTTTCTATGTATTTCTGGTATTCGTTTAGAGTTGTCGCGCCAATGCAATGGAGTGTGCCGCGGGCTAACGCAGGTTTAAGTAGGTTGGCGGCATCCATTGATCCTTCGCTAGCGCCGGCTCCTACTAGAGTATGGACTTCATCGATAAAAAGAAGGATCTCTCCTTCATTTTTCTCGACTTCTTTTAGGACTCCTTTAAGACGCTCTTCAAATTCTCCTCGGTATTTAGCTCCGGCAATCAAACTACCCATATCGAGAACAAAAAGCTGTTTGCCCTTCAGCGAATCGGGGACATCTCCCTGCGTAATGCGGATCGCAAGGCCTTCTGCAATGGCTGTCTTTCCAACGCCCGGCTCGCCGATCAGAAGAGGATTGTTTTTTGTGCGGCGGCTTAAAACCTGCATGGTTCTGCGGATCTCCTCATCCCTTCCGATGACGGGATCGAGTTTTCCTCCTTTGGCAAGAGCTGTGAGATTTTTGCAGTATTTATCAAGAGCTTGCAGACTTTGTTCAGCAGAAGGAGAATCCATATGAGTGCCTCCACGAAGTTGTAGGATTTGTTGTTCGACTTGTGTTAAAGAAAAGCCAGACTTTTTTTTCCAAGAAGAAAGAGGTTCGTCTTGTGTTTGCCAAAAAGCATAGAGAAAATGATCGCTTCCAATATAAGAGTCTTTCCATTTTTCTGCAGCGTGTTGCGCTTGAGAGAGAACTTGCTGTAAAGACCTGCCGACTGTCGGTTCTTCAGCAGATTCTGTAAAGGTCGGTAGTTTGCGTATCGATTCTTGCAGTTCGATCGCTAAAGAAGAGGGCGGGATCTTTAAATTGGCTAGCAAGGTGGAGAAATAGCTTTCTGTGTCTTGTACAAACGCCAGCAAAAGGTGTTTGTTGTTAAGCTCCGAATGCTTATGTTGGCGGGCGATTTCCAGAGCTTTTTCAAGGGCTGCAGTGACTGCATCAGTAAAAGGCAATGTCATAATATTCCATCCTTTAAAGAGCTTGCAATAGATAAGAATAGTTTCCTGCAGGGGAGTTTGTCAATACCGATGTTTTTTTTGAAAAAGAGGTTCTGGAATGGAGTGTATGTGTGGCAATTATACCATTCCAAAAAAATAAATTCACAAATTAGCCCAAGATCTAGAACATA
>CAMFIG010000077.1 GCA_945952445.1 uncultured Chlamydiae bacterium | reverse complement strand
CTATAAGGAAGGTCCCTTTAGAGGGGACAACTCTTTATGCGACTTCGTGTCGCACGAATGAAAAGAACTTATGAATCAATGGTTTATCGTGGAAGTGAAGCGTTCTGAGAGCAAAGGTCTTTCTAAGTCTCTTTTCTATTAAAAAAGCCACTCGAGCTTCTCATGCTTTCCAGGTGGTTTTTGATATGGAATATGTCGAGAAAAACTGTTTTACATTTTGTGAGCCTGTTATCGTGCCGGCAAGGACTTTTCTATCGCAGTTGGTATGATTTTTTTAACCGTAGACCTTTAACTAGGGCAATGTGCTATCATGTACGGCATGCATTGGATACAAGAATACGATCTTATTTTGTTTGATTTCGATGGGCTGCTTGTCAATACTGAACAGCTCCATTTCGAGGCATACCGTCTTATGTGCCGAGCACGGGGGGTAGACCTTTCTTGGGATTTTGAAAAATATTGCTCTTTTGCGCATGCAGATTCTAAGGGGCTTCGAGAGCAAATCTACCTGGAAAATCCAGGTCTGCAACAGTCGGAACCTAGGTGGGAAGTTCTGTACGAAGAGAAGAAAAAAGCATATTTAGAGCTTCTCTCTCAAGGGGGATTGGAACTGATGCCGGGCGTGGAATGGCTTTTGCAGCTATTAGCAGAGCAGAAAGTTTCTCGCTGTGTTGTGACAAACTCCTTCCGCGAACAGATAGAAGCAATCAGGGGGCAGTTACCTATATTACAAACGATCCCTTACTG
This sequence comes from uncultured Chlamydiae bacterium, assembly GCA_945952445.1. Classification (GTDB taxonomy): domain Bacteria; phylum Chlamydiota; class Chlamydiia; order Chlamydiales; family Rhabdochlamydiaceae; genus CAMFIG01. The sequence continues at coordinate 3,434 of CAMFIG010000077.1, read as the reverse complement.
GATCACAAGAGAAGATTACACTCGCCTCAAACCAGATCCTGAACCTTATCAAACAGCTTTAAAAAGACTGTCGAAGCCGGGAGATCGGGTGATAGGTTTTGAAGATACGCTGAGGGGCTGGGAAGCGCTGCATGCGGCAGGCATCCCGGGCATTGTTGTTTCTTCTTGTCTTAGCCCTGCTTTTCGGTCGATTCTTGCGAATTTAGGCGTCCTGCAGCTAGGTTCATTCGAAGATCTGAAAACGATGGCTCATCTATAGTGGACTTGCATCAAAAACAACCCGTGGGGAGGGGCTGTTTTTCCGGCAGCTCTTCGGTCTTTTTCTTGTAAGATATTGGAGATTGTGTCGGGGGAGATCTTCCCGGCTCCTACATCCAACAGCGTCCCTACGATATTGCGTACCATTTTATAAAGAAATCCATCGGCTTCCAGTTCGATCCGGATGCCACCTGTCTCAGGGACAATATCTAGTCGTTGCAGCGTGCGTACGGCGTTTTTGGCGGCAGCGCCTTGGCTGGCTTCGTTAGCAAAAGAAGAAAAATCGTGTGTTCCCAGTAAATGGCGAGCTCCTAAGGTAAGAGCGGTAAGATCGACCCTATGTAGAACATGGAATGCATACATCCTTTGAAAAGGGTCCGGGACCGTGTCTAAAAGAAGATGGTAGTGGTAGATTTTCCCTGTTGCTCTGTATTGAGCATGGAAGTCATCGGATGTTGGCTCTAATGAAAAGACGCGGATATCGGGAGGTAGTAAGCTGTTGAGAGAATAGCAAACTCTGCGGGTGTCGATCGGTTTTTCTGACTCAAAATGGGCGCATTGCCCTTTGGCGTGGACACCAGCATCAGTCCTTCCTGATCCTATAATAGAAATGGGGGTTCGTAAGATTGTGGACAGAGCTTCTTGGATCAGTCCTTGGATGGAGATGGCGTTGGGTTGGACTTGCCATCCTCCAAAGCGCGATCCGTCGTAAGCAATGAGCATTCTGTATTTTGGCACAGCTTGTCCTTCAGTAAAATCTCAGCGAGTGCAAGGTCTTCAGGGGTAGTAATTTTGATGTTTTCATAGCTACCGGGCACTAATTTTACAGGATAGCCTAAGAGTTCTGCAAGGGAAACATCATCTGTAACAGCCCATTTTTCTTGGGCGGCCCTCTCTAAGCCCTCTTTAAGCAGGGGGTAAGAAAGAACTTGAGGGGTTTGGATTTCCCAAAGAGAGGATCTAGGTAGTGTTTTTTTGACAAATAGAGCCTCTGTGCTCTCTTTGATCGTCATTTTCACCGGGACGGCTAAGGTGGCAGCTCCATGGCTTTTTCCTGCGCAAATTACGGAGGAGAGCTCTTCCGTTGAGAGCAAAGGCCTTGCGCCATCGTGAATGCAAGCAAAGTGGCAATCTGAAGAAAGGGCCTGGAACCCATGCCGAACGGAGTCTTGTCTTTCTTTGCCGGGGAGGGCAAAACGGACAGGCTTTTTAGATGGTTCTTGAAGGAAAATTTCTTGCCAATGAGACTCGCAGACAACAACGATTTCTTGGATCTCTGGGTTTTTCTGCAGTGTGCGGAAAGAATACAAAATGAGAGGAAGACCTTTCAAAGGGAGGTATTGCTTTGGAGTCGCATGCCGCATACGGGCTCCTTGTCCTCCTGCGAGCAGGATGGCGCTGACCATGATAGAACCTAAAAAGAAGTTTGTTAAAAGAGTATTACATGAGCAATTAATTGCGTAAACTGCTAATTACTTTTTGAATTTCTAGCCCGGGGATTTTTTCTAGCATGTCGCGATAGAATGAGCCTGAAAAACGGGGAAGTTGTTCGATCGATTCTTCGATTGCCTTACAATACAAAGGATCTTGAAACCATGTGAAATCAAGAGGTTCCAAGGAGGGGATTTTACAAAAAAAACGTGCATCTATGTCGATTAAAACGACTTTAGCAATCAATCCCGAGCAGGGAGGAAGTGTTGTAAGAGAACCATAGGCTAAGGCAGGATGGATGTAGATCTGGCGTTGTTCTCCTATCCGCATGCCTTTAATACCATGAGCAAAGCCTGGGATTGTTTGAGAAAGATCCAGCCACGTGTCGTGGTTTGCAAAGAGAATATTGCCTTTTTGGTCTTCGATTACATAGCCTATGCGAACGCGGCTTTCTTCTTGGAGTGTTTGGCCAGATCCTGGAGAGGGAATGGAAAAATAAAGCTGTTTTTTTACAACCTCTTGCATAAGAGTATTTGTAGAAAGAACTTCAAAATACGCTTGCGCTTCCGAGAGGTTCTGTAGAGCTTTTTTAAGACCTGTCAGCAGGTTTTGAGAACATCCCATGATTTTGGGAGCCTTCCGAAAAGAAGGTGTAGGATGGAGAAATGCTTCGAAAAAAGCAGACTGTTCTTTTTGTGTCTGAAAATGCGTGGATTGTTCTTTGAGAATTACGGCCCATTGCTGCGGCGTGCGGTGATGGCAAAAGAAAGACTCTGTATTCTTAAGATGGAGCGCTTTGGTGCAGGTTACATGCGGTTTCCCCCCCCCCCTATTTTTTCTAGCACTTGTTCTAGAAAATTAGGTGCTTGAAGGAGGTTTGCAATCTTTTTTTGCGTGTGCTAAAGAGTTGTAAAAAACAGCTGATTGGATCCGTCGATATTAAAAGCTCCAAAAACAAATGCAGGTTTCTCATAGAGTGTTGGAGGGATAGGTTCTTGCTTTGCGTCGAGAGAGAGCAATTCTTCTTCTAGGTTAGCATCATGGGAGCTTGGCAAAAGAAAAGAATAGCGAGGTTCTGATGGTAAGTCGCTTCCACCGGCAAATTCCAGATAATAACCGCCAAAGCATTCTGGAGTATAGAAATGGAGTCTATGTTGTTTTTTACTGTGCATAAGAAGGCTTTTAGGGAGATAAGGAGCGCAATCTCTTGTAAGGATCTGAGAGAGCATTGTTTCGATGCGTCCTCCGATTAAGCTGTTTTGCGTGCCAAATCCGAGAATGATTCCCGTTAGGACAAGATCGTGGTGCAAGATCTCATCAAGAGGTTCTTCCGAGAAGGCAATCCTATGCGCAAGTGTTTCTGTATCGATGGTCGGGCCTAAAGCATAGCGGAATAGGTTGATGTTGCTTTGAATGGCTTCTTTTAAGGTTGTTAAGTTGGTAAATTGGACTTCCCAGGCGAACTCTCTTGCTTTGTTGTTTTTTAAAGGGATCGCTTTCAATGCGAAGTTTTTCTGATGGGAGCAGAGTCTATTCCACACAAGAATTGCTTCTTCCGTTAACAGACTTCTTGTGAATTCTGTTTCCGAATAGGCTCGGTCTTTCGATATCGGAAAATCATGAAGGGAATAATAGTTTCTGATGGAGACAGGTTTTTTGCCCTCTAAAACATATCCATATTCTTCTTCGAAGGGGTGTAAATAAAAGTTTTAGGCCGCTCTTTCAAACACTGGGCTGACACGGCG
>CAMFIG010000076.1 GCA_945952445.1 uncultured Chlamydiae bacterium | reverse complement strand
CGGCAAATATTTTCCCGATTTATTTTTTCTTTACCCGGGGTTTTCATAGAGAAAATTTTCTTTTTTTTCTCTTTAAAAAACCCATGAAAAAGAGATATTCTCTTTCAACCCCTTACAGCTTTAGGCATTGTCAAAACCAGTAAAAGAACGGCAGTAGATACCAAGGTGTTATTCCAGAACCCCGCCTCGGTAAATCCCGCAAATACCCATGGGGCAATTAAAAGCCATACCGCCACAAGCAAATTGGCGTAATATGCCTTTTTAGCTACCTTTGCACAGGAAATAGCCGAAATCGTGATGAGCAAAGGCCCTGCTATGTAATCACTATTAGCAAGAGGGGGCAGAACTCCTAGCACTGATGGAGAAAACATAAGCCACGCGCCGAACACAGCGGTACAGCAAGCTCTCCAAGAACATTGAATTCCTATATCAGAAGAAGCCATTTCTTTTTTGGCGGACAAAGACTTTCCATGCCAAAGAACTTTCCATAACGATTCCCCTTGAGCGCGCATTGCAAACAAAAACTGGGTCACAGCAACAACTTCAGGAATTGTGAGTACAATCATTACGAGCATGCAGGCGGCAATGATGAGGCAAAGTCCGCACCAAGCGCCTACAATGATAGGTTGCAATACAATTAGCAAGATACTAATCGCACCAGCCGGAATGACCATGATTCCGAAAGCTATGACCATCCAAGGCATCGTACGCCATCTTCGATGATTTCCAATCCACCCCAGAAAAAACTCCATCGAATATCCAAAAGCCCCCAAACCTGCATCGGATACAGGGAAAAATTGTGCAACAGAAGAGGTTAACACTTTTTCGGTTTCCCCATGAAAAAAGGGATCCCACACCTGCGGAATGTAACCCAGTTGGAAAGCTGCTAGATAGCGAGATAAAAACCAACATACAAGGGCTAAAAACATTGTACAAAGACGTGGTTTCCAAGAGGAAGGATTAAAAGACCACCCAGGAGGATTTTGAGCCCCCTCGTCTTCTATTCCCATCATTCCCGGATAAGAAAAGGCAAGAGCGATGACAATAAGCCCTACAAGGGTTTCATTCAAAAATGTAGAAGAATCAGGCGCCCAAAAGATCAACGGAGATAGCTGAAGCCATATCCCAATTAAAATACAACATATAGCTGCTTTTTTTCGAAATTCAAAAGCAGAAGCACACCCCAATCCTACAAGAGCAATACCACAGAAAACCTCATTGAACTGCAAAATCAGACTCGGACAGCCAAAGGTAAAAGGCGCTGCGATAAGCCAGAGTCCCAAAGCTGAAATCATACAAGATAAAACAGAATGTTTTTTCATGATTTTTGCTTTGCCACCCAAGAAGAAGGTTTGAGTTTATTCTCATCATACCAAGCCAAAGGCTCTTTTTTAAGCTGATCGATCCACAAAGGCAGCATGTTTTTTAATTTCTTTTTCGGTATCCATCCTAAGTATTGTTTTGCCTTGGTAATATCCAACTCATAATGATCATCTGCAAGCTCGATCATCCAAGGCTGAATGAATGTCTTATGCACAAAAGGCAATTTCTGTTTCACCCAAGCACCTATCTTTGCAAGAGGCTTTGGCAAACTCCAAGTTTTCCATTCCTTTCCATGGATAAGGCGTGAAAATTCTCTTTGTAAAGTGTCGTAGCTTAAGGTTTCCGCCTCCCCTAAAAGAAGCACAAGTTCTTTGGGAAGCTGCTTTCTTTTTTCCACGGTCAGTTCGATAGCGTCTATGAGATCATCCATATGCATAAAAGAAGCACCGTGTGTAATGTCTCCTGCAAATACATGCCCTTCTAATTGATTTTCATAAATTCTTTGGATCTGGTTGGAAAGAGGGATAGAGTGACAATGGTCATCATACACACCAGCGATCCGCATAACAACAGAGGACATATCTCCCCGTTTTTTACGAATGAGATCTTCTGTTAACACCTTAGACTTGGGATATTGCCACTTAGGAACGACAGGCGACTCTTCTGTGATTTTCTCTCCTACGGCGCAAGGCGCATGGACAAGCATCGTGCTGGAAAATATAAACTGATCGCAGTGAAACTTTTGCAATCCTTTTAACAGCCTCTCCGTGCCATCTACTGTAATCCGCTGATAATGTCCCCATCCGCCTCCGGTAAAGTTGTAATATGCAGCCAAATGGATCACCGACACAAGCTTAGGCCCATATTTTTTAAGCACATAATCCAATCCCTCTTCAACACTCTCATCTGATCCCATATCGACACTGATTAACTCTACCCCGGGCAAGCTTCCTGATAAGAAAACATCAAATCCTACCACTTGATATTTTTTAGCAAATCGTTCCGCCGCTTTAAATCCTATCCTGCCGCTACATCCAGCGATCAAAATGACCTCTTTTTTTTCTTTCATACCCCCCCCTTTAATCTATTTTTAAATTTTAATTTTACATAAATAAATTAACTTTTCAATATAAATAAAAAAATATTGAACTCAAATTTCTTATTATCTATTTTTAATTTATGAAAACATCTAGATTTTTTTTAGGCTTTGAAGCCTGTATTCCTCCGCTCAAACTCCCTTCCTCAGGCCGTATCTTACGCCCGGAATCTCTGCATGCCACCATTGCATTCCTCGGAGAAAATCCTATAAATCTCGATTCTTGTCCTCCTCTTCCATGGAAAATTGGCTTTGGAGTTCACTGCGATCAGATGGTATTTCTACCGAAAACAACTCCCCGCGTAGCCGCCTTTCATTTTTCAGAATGGGAAAGTCAGCTAGCTACATATCAAAAAGAAATACTCTCTTGGCTTCATCCAGAAAAACCTATGGACTTCTATCCCCACATCACTATTGCAAGAGCTCCTATAGAGCAAGATTTATGGTTATCTAGCTTTACACCATTCCCCGCTCTTCTTACCCACTTTCATCTCTATCAAAGCATCGGACATCTCGAATACGTCCCGTTACAAACTTACAAAGTACGCCTTCCTTTTGAAGAAATCGAACATACAGCAGATATTGCCTATACCATCCGCGGTAAGAATCTTAAACAGCTCCATCGCCATGCACAGATCGCTTTATCATGGAGAGCTCCTCTTTTTTTCCATTATTTCTCACACTTTCAAGCTTCTTGCTTAGAAGAAATCATTATAGACTTAAACGACAAGCTTTCTTTGCTAGACATTGAACATGGATCTCCGATAAAAGCAATCAGCTTCCATGGAGATATCATAGAAAAAGAACCTAACCTCTTAGAATGGGAAATGCTCATCGATGTATAAATTAACTCCTATAGCTCCCTGTACTTATCTTCTTCCTCGAGAAGGAGGAATGAAAGTCCCCGGACTCATTATTGCCTCGGAAGAGCTGCTTTTGGAAAAAGAAGTCGAAAAACCCTTAGAACAGGTCAAAAATGTAGCGCATTTAGCGGGGATTTTAGGATACAGCGTCGCCATGCCGGATATTCACTGGGGATATGGATTTCCCATAGGCGGAGTCGCCGCCATGGATATAGAAACCGGAGTCATTAGTCCCGGCGGCGTAGGATATGATATCAACTGCGGCGTTAGGCTCGCTATCGTCCCTGAACCTTTTTCTTCTTTAAGCGAACATACAAAAGCTCGTCTTTTGCAAAAAATTTATGAAAAAGTTCCTTGCGGCGTAGGGCACGGACACAGAGGGAAAAAAGAGCTATCAGCTAAAGACTACCATCATGTTCTCACTCAAGGGTCTTCCTGGTCTATCCAACAAGGATTCGGTTTTCAAGAAGACCTTGAGCACACAGAAAGCCAAGGGAAAATCGCTGAAGCTGATCCCTCCGCTGTCTCAAACACGGCTATGCTGCGAGGTAAAGACCAGCTTGGAACCATCGGCTCCGGGAACCACTTTGTCGAGATCGGAGAAGTGCAAACTTTATATCTTCCTGAAATTGCACACAGATGGGGTGTTTTTTCAGGGCAAACTTACATCTTAATCCATTCCGGATCTAGAGGTTTTGGCCATCAAGTATGCCAGGACACCTTAAATCTTCTCATCAAAGAGGGGTTTGCAGAGGGCCTGCCCGACAAACAGCTTGTCGCGGCTCCCATCCAGAGTATCCAAGGACAAACCTATTTTAGAGCGATGGCTGCAGCAGCTAACTATGCATTCAATAACCGGCAGCAGATTCTACAAGAAGTGCGATCTGCTTTCGCTGAAGTCTGCCGCATCCCTCCAGAAAAAATCCGCCTGATTTACGACGTTTGCCATAACATAGCAAAGATGGAAACACACAAAATTGAAGGCGCCATGCGTAAAGTATGTGTACATAGAAAAGGAGCGACACGAGCTTTAGGGCCCGGCGCCCAAGAACTCTCCCCCTTATACCAAGCTACGGGGCAGCCGGTTTTGGTTCCTGGCGACATGGGAAGAGCAAGCCATCTCATGGTAGGACAAGGCAATCCTCTGACCTTTTGCAGCGCATGCCATGGAGCCGGCAGAGCCCACAGTCGCATTCAGTCTTTAAAAACATGGAAAGGTAAAGACCTCTACCAATATATGCATCAACAGGGAGTTCTTGTAAAAGCAAGCTCTGGCAGAACGGTCGCAGAAGAGATGCCTGATGCTTATAAAGATGTGGATCTTGTCGTCAATGCTGTCCAAGAAGCGGGCCTTGCAAAAAAAGTCGCGAAACTCAAGCCCCATTTAGTACTGAAAGGATAGGAGGTTTCCATGTTTTTTGATCAAGTGCCTCAAGGCTATCTGCTTCGGCTAGAATCTGGAGAAGAGATCCAATCTTCTCTAAAACACCTTGCAAAAACACTACAAATCCCGGGCGCTTTTTTCCATGGGATCGGCGGAGTCTGCGCAGTGGAAATCGGCTTTTACCAAAGAGCGCAAAAAGACTACAAAAAACTTATCCTCAAGCAAGACCTAGAGATGGTCTCTCTCCAAGGCAATATAGCGCAGGCCGAAGGCTCTTATACCACTCCTAAAAAATAAATTCATAAATTTAATTGATAGGATCTGATAGAC
>CAMFIG010000075.1 GCA_945952445.1 uncultured Chlamydiae bacterium | reverse complement strand
ATGTTCTAGATCTTGGGCTAATTTGTGAATTTATTTTTTTGGAATGGTATTAGATAGGTTAAATCTGACGACCTCTGAAACTGTCAGGTAACCAGTGACTGTCAAGTCAAGTTTAGTCTAGGACAACTCAGACGAATGCTTTCTTCGTATCCGGGTCATTTTCTACCTCCATTTTCATGAAGGTTATAAGCTTAGACAGTGGTCGGAATTTTTGGGACCATTATAGGGAGCTTGTTCAGCTCCCTTTTGACAACATCTTTTCTTTCCATCCCCTAGCTTCAATCTTAATCCATTCTTCAGGGCCTCCGATATCAGGATACCCACCTAGCCATTTTGCAGGGCGTACAACGATTTTATTGGGGTTTTGGTTAAGCCAAGCGCTCCACCAGCTAAAAGTAGAATTAGCCATGATATTATGCTGGCAAAGAGTCTGAATATAAAAATCTATATAGAATGGCTCTTTCTCGATAAATATCACGCTTTTCCCCTCGACTGGAACATTTTGTTTAGCAAAATCGATGTTATCGCTAGTGACTATAAAAAGACTGTCTTCGGGAAATAAAGCCATCGCAGCTTCATAGTACTCTATGTCATATTGGATGAATGCATCATCATCGGGCTTTTCAGCCTGATAATACCTTAGATGAACGCTTACCGTTTTAGGATGGCTTAACAATTTGCCATATTTTTTCTGAATATATTTCAAATCTTGTGGGTGAGGAGCAAAGAGAGCTACAATCTTATCTCGATGATGGGCGAAATACTTTTCATTTTGCAAATACCCTCCAAGACGCATGTTGGGATGATAGGGAATCGGCTCATACCCAAATACAGGGCCTCCGTATTCAAATTCTATGCCTGTCTTAGGTTTATCTATTTGACAGCGGAAAAACATATGACGATAGTCTTGAGAAACTGGAGAAAGATCTGGAAAACATGCTTGAGCTCCATGATCCCAAGCCAATGCACTGGCTGCCGCAATCTCGAACATACGGTTGCCAAGCTGCCCTAGTAAAGATCCTTCAACAAAAGGAACAGAAGAGTCTTCTGCACTATGAAGTGAGAAACTCGATAAATTCACAAATACTAAAACAAAAGTCGGCAACCATATTTTCATAAGTTTTCCTTATTCTGCACGTTTTTTGAAAAGAACAGCGTTATCTCTCTCGATTCCACAGACAATATCACAAGTTTCTAGCAACTTGCAAAAAGAAGAAAGCTTAGGCTGTTTTCCATTTACCATGATAAAAAGATTAGAAAGCAGAATATGCCCTCCAGCTTTTACTTTAGGCAAATACAACTCCACATCTTGTAATGAACCCACATCTGTGTAATCACCATCGATATGAAGAAAGTCGATTTCATCAAATAAATTGGCTGCATGTTCCGAAGAACCCGCTACCAATGTGCAAGATGCATCCAAGTTCGAGCTTGCAAGAAAATGTTCGCAGATGCCCCTTAGCTGACCCATATCCACGCTTTCCCACCATGCACGGTTTGGATCGTTGGGAAGCATATGCTGCACAGCGATCTCATTAGACCACGCATCCACAGCATATAACTTTCCTTCTCCCACATAATTAAGAGCTGCCGCAATAGGCAAAGCAGAAGACCCCATTCCAGCTCCAATCTCTACGCAGATCTGAGGCTTGTAGAGAAGAACAAAATCCATAAGAAGATGCATTTTTTCTTCAGAACACCACGTTCCTGCAAGAGTTGTCTTCATTTTATCTTTCATTGATGTGTATTCTGCAGACTTTAACACTTCAAAAGAATCAGCATCTTGTTCCCAAAAAGCATCCTCCGCTATCCATTCTCCATGAACAAGCGCAAAAGAACACATGCTAACAAGCATAACGCTATGACAAATCCACTTTTTCCACATAGTAACCTCCTATTGAATATTTTATTTTTCGCAAAAAGGATTTATTTTCTTGAAAACAAGCATTTTGTCAATAAAAAATAAAAATTACTTATTTTCATGATTTATAAAACATTTTTTTACAAATTGTTCTAGCTCACAAATTCTTCTTTCAGAAGATCCTAAAGCCAACTCTAATATTTTTCTGTTATAAAAATAAGTTATTAAATATACGTTAGAGCCTACTTGTTAAAATATTTAATCTGGTCACACAAGAGGATTTTCTATGAAATTAGTTTTTTACTTTAGTGCGGTTTTCTTTTGTTGTATCCAGCTTCTACTTGCTCAAGAACCTCGTGTGGTCTTAGTAACGGGAGGAGCCGGCTATATAGGAAGCCATACTTGTAAAGCTCTGAATCAAGCAGGTTTTATTCCCGTTACATATGATTCTCTAGTAAAAGGATCTGAAGATGCAGTCAAATGGGGACCTCTTGTGATAGGAGATTTACTAGATCCTAGCACTTTAGACCAAGTTTTTACTGAATATAAACCATGCGCAGTCATTCATTTTGCCGGATTTCGCAACGTAGGGGAATCCATTGAAAATCCTTCTCTTTACTATACGAACAACATAGTAGGCTCTATTCACCTGCTAAATGCAATGGTCAGGCATGGAGTCAAAACCATTATTTTCTCCAGTTCCTGCACGGTATATGGCAATTCTGAAGAAAAACAGATTTCAGAAGCGGCTCCTAAAAATCCACTGAACCCTTATGCAATGAGCAAATATGTGATCGAAAGAGCAATCACGGACTATGCTGATGCTTACAATATCCAATATATGATTCTACGATATTTTAACGCTGCAGGAGTGGAAGAGGGCCTGCATCGTTGCCATCATTCTTATAACTTCTTAATCCCAAAAACCTTGCTTGCTATATTATATCCCCAGGCTCCTTTGCAAATTTTCGGCACGGATTATCCTACAAAAGATGGAACCTGTATTCGCGACTATATTCACGTAAAAGATCTCGCGCTTGCACATGTTCAGTCCTTAGAACATTTATTGAAAGGAAACTCTAGCAATGCATTGAATTTAGGAACAGGGATTGGTCTTTCTGTCCTAGAAATTATCCAAGCCATTGAAGAAGAAACAGGCCAAAAAGTTCCCTATGAATGCAAACCTAGAAGAGAAGGCGATGCGATAGAAGCCGTAGCCAATCCCCATAAGGCAGCCTCTATCCTGGGATTCTATCCCTCCTATTCAGATCTTCACACCATTATTCAAAGCGAATGGGATTCTATAAAAAAAACAAACGATCCAAAAAACGGAGAATGAATTTATGATTCTTAACAAGATAGCATCATGTGCCAGTATTTTATTATTAACATATGGCTCGATGGCTTTTGCAAAAGACAGCATCACAGCTAATTATCATGGATATGTTTCCATAGCAGATCAGGCTTCAAAAGACGAAGCTACATTTGCAATTTTCCGCACCTATCCTCAATATCGCACAGCCCTTGAAATAGATAATGGAGAGCCCTATGCCGATTACATAAGCTATAGAGCTTCTGTCTTAGGCAAGCACATGCAAGAGTTTCGCAAATTAGATGATATCGGCGCTCCCCCTGTTCAGGAATATCGCAATCTTGGATCTTTTTCAGCGACAACGTTGCGCTATATTTTTCATGCAGACCAAATCCTAAAATATTTTTCTCTTCCGCAAAACCCTATAGTTGCTGAAATAGGAGCGGGTTTTGGCGGACAATCACATATCTTGCAAGTCATGCATCCATGCCAATGCTATTATATTTACGACTTACCACAAGTGGAAGCTCTAATTAACAGAGTTATGCTGTCTCTTGATAGAAAAAATGTGTATTGCCTTCCTATAGATGAAGAACTGCCAGAAGAGGAAATTGACCTATTTATCAGCAACTATGCTTACTCCGAATGCGACCGAGAAATGCAGCTCAGCTATTTTGATAGAGTAATAAAAAAATCAAAAAGAGGATATATGATTTATAATCAAATAGCGATTACTGATTATGGAATGGATTCCATTTCAATTTCTGAATTCCTTTCTTTATTAAAAAAACAAGGAATTAAACCAAGAGTTTACAAAGAATTTTTCGCTGGAGCTGGAAACTCTCTGATTATATGGGATAAAACAAAGTAGAACAGAAGGAAGACTCTGAGGCTCTATTCCTCAGTGTCTTCCTTAACTTCAAGAACCCATGTGCTGAGATCAACCTGTGCTTGTTCGGCACAATTATAGATGAGCACAATAAAAAATAACATCCATCCTTTAGGGATTTTCCACACATCCACTCTTCTTTAAAATTTGAATAATCATTTCGACCGCTTCGCTTACAGAAATGTTCGAGGTGTCAATGGTGATGTCTGGATTAGAGGGCATTTCATAAGGGTCATCGACTCCTGTAAAACCTTTAATCTCGCCTTGGCGGGCTTTTTGATAAAAGCCTTTAGGATCTCTCTTTTCACACTCTTCCAAAGGAGTGCTTACAAAAATTTCCATGTAATGCCCATAAGCACTAATTTGATCTCTATTGTACCTTCGATCTTCCTCATAAGGAGCGATGAGAGCGCAAATAGCAATCCCCCTGCTTTTCGTAATGGCACTTGCTACGTATCCCACTCGACGAACATTTAACGATCGGTGTTCTTTAGAAAATCCCAACTCGCTTGAAAGATGCTGTCTCACAATGTCCCCATCAAGCAGCGTTACAGGACGGTTTTGTATTTCCATGAGTCTTACAGCAAGCGCGTTTGCAATAGTCGACTTTCCCGAAGCGGAAAGACCTGTAAAAAAGAATGTAATGCCTTGTTCTGTTTTGGAAGGATAGGCTTTTTTTAGCTCGCAAGCAACCTCAGGATAAGTAAACCATGAAGGAATATCCATTCCATCATGCAGCATCTGTCTTAGTTTTGTTCCGGATATCGAAAGTACAGTCTTGTGGTTATCTACCTCATTTATGGGCTGATACTCATCATCTTCTTGAACATAGACAAACTCTTTAAAAAACACTGGTTCAATTCCGATTTCTTTGGAATACTTAGCGACGAGCTCCTGAGCTGCATAAGGCGCATAAAAATCCTCTCCATTGCGATTCTTGCCTGGCCCCGCATGGTCTCTTCCTACAATAAAATGCGTACATCCATAATTTTTGCGAATGATTGCATGCCAAAGAGCTTCTCTTGGACCCGCCATTCTCATCGCCAAAGGCAGTAAATTCAAGGTAGCGGAATTTTCAGGATAGTAAGGAAGAAGACTTTGATAACATTTTACTCTGGTAAAATAATCTAGATCGCCGGGCTTTGTCTTCCCTACTGCAGGTTGAAGTAAAAGATGAGCCCCTACACTCTCTGCAGCACGCATCGTCATCTCTACATGCGCACGGTGCATGGGATTCCTAGTTTGGAATGCTACTATTTTCTCATATCCCTGCTCTTGGAAAAACGCCTTTATCTCCGCTGGAGTTTTACGCAAAGACAAAAAATCATAATGCTTGGGCGCTACCGCAGGAATTAATTTTCCTCCGACATAATAGGGACCTGTTTTTTCCATTAAGTAATCTACTCCTGGGTGTTCTCGGCTTGTAGTTCCATAAACGCACACAGCTTCTTCTTCTTTACTTGGCATCCATATATCGCTGACCTCTAGATATGCAAGCGTTGTCCCCTCTGAATCACGAAGAGATATGACGGAGGAACTCTCTATCTCTTTTTTTGTCTTTTCTGAAACGTCTAGAATGATAGGAATTGGCCATACTTCTCCACTAGAAAGCCTCATTTCATGAACTACTCGATGATAAGTTTTTTCATCCATGAATCCTTCCAATGGAGCGAAGCCCCCATTCATGAGCAACTCTATATCGCAAAGCTGCCTTTCAGAAAGTATAATGGATGGGACTGCAGCTTGCAGAGACACAATGACAATCCAAGAAAACACGAAAATTAGACGCACTGCTATTGGAATAAGTTTTAATTGCATTAGTTACGCTCGCATGATTTGTATTAAAAATTGAAAATTAAGACCCTTCATAAATTTTGGATTCTCTCAATTCTTTGTCCATCTCGACTTTGTACAATTCCATGATCAACTCGCTGACGCTCGTCGATCATAAGA
>CAMFIG010000074.1 GCA_945952445.1 uncultured Chlamydiae bacterium | reverse complement strand
CCATGAAGCTCTCCTAAAGAGGGTGAAGAGATCTTTTTTCTCGCGTCTAAACAGACTGAATTTCAATATGTTGCAACTTTCCTAGCGGGAATTGCTGATCGATATATCGGAATGGATTATTAAAGACATACTAAAGGTTTGCACTATCAGCAAGCCCTGCAGAGTCTGTTGTGATCCACCTAGCACATTCGGGATCATATTATCCTTTACCAAAGTAGATTAAACCGATCTCTGGATCAAGGCGTTTTGAAGCAAAAAATTTAAGTTGCCATGACTTTTTGAGGACTTACGTGCAAATCAATGATTTCTCATAATCTTTAGGATTCGCATTTTGGATTTTAAATTTAATGTCTTCAAATTGAATTTCAATATATTTTTGTGTTGAAAATAATATTCGATGAGAAAATAGATTCTCCGACAAAACTTCAATTTCATCACTTAAAATTTCAATTTCTTGATCTTTAAAAACAGAGTCTAATAAATCGTTTTTTTCGTTTTTTATTCTTAAATATTCTATTTCTAATTCAAAGTAGTGCGATTCCAAATCCCCGAAAACTCCTCTTAGTATTAGGTTTTTTTTGTCTGGGCTAAAATAAATAGTTTCTAGTTTTCCATCATGAAGATTTATATTTTGGACTAAAAGTTTCAGTACGAAGGGTAGCTTTTTATATATATTTTGCACATAATTCCTATAAGATTCTAATCTGTGCTCAATTTCCTGATCATCAAGTTTGCTAAAGCACCATTCTTTTGTAAAATATTTCATGTTTTTTCCTATGACGAGGGCTTCCATCCATTTTTTTGTAACCATTCAATTTCTTGTTTTGTTAATTCTCGTTCTCCATGTTTCCATGTTCCATCCGAATTCAAAGCAGCGCCATCTTTAAAATGAAGATGATCTTTTTCATATGGACCACGTCCTTTATCTGCTCTATCAGCAGATTTAGGAGCTTTCCCTTGTTCAATTTGTTTTTGTAAATTTCCTGGAGTCTTTTTTTCGTTCTTCTCTTTTTCGGGATCTTTTGGTGAATTAGAGGACCCAACTGTTTCATTATTCATGGAGCGATTTTCAGCCTTGTGGTCCATCCAGTTGTTTACCTTATGAACAATTTCAGGTCCCTTCCAAGCAATAATAGCTGTAAGAATTGCAGATCCTCCAATAACCCATCCAACTGGTCCCATTAAGGCTGCTAAGGAGAGTCCTCCTGCTTGAGAAGCTCCGCATAAAGTGAAAGCCATTGTAACTGCTTCTTGTCCATCTGGATCAAAGTAATAAAATGGATTGTTAAGAAGATATTGATATAAATTAACGCTATCAACAAATCCCGCGGGGTCTACTGAAAGCCAGCGGCCCATAAGAGGGTCATAAAAACGTTTCCCAAAATAAATGAGGCCAGACTCTGGGTCTAAACGCTTTGAAGCAAAACGCCAAGGATTAAATAGACTGGCCTGATGAGAAGTTGTTTGAACCTCTTCACCGAATGCCGTGCAGTCATAACGGCATTCAACTGTACGTGTATCCATGTCAACCAAACCCCGTATATTGTTTTGGACATCAAGAATAGATGCAAAACACCGACCTTCTAACTCTACGCTTACTGTGATGGGGTTGTTTTTGTGCGTATTGAACCCTAATACTCTTAAGTTTTTTGACTTGTTAGTAGGACTAAGTGCTCCAATTTCATATTGATCATCGTAGAGATAATTCTCACGATCGGTCTCTTTCCATCCATAAGCTGTTTGAGTATAGACGGTTTTACTGAGGCGCCTTCCAAGAGGGTCGTAAATAAAATTTAGTTTCTGTTTTTCGGAAACCACTTCTATAAGTCGATTCAGAGGATCGTAAATGAAATGAGAGATTCCAGAGGGCGTTTGTTTGGAAATTTGATTGCCGTTAAGGTCATAGAAACAGCGGTTATTTTCTATTGCTAAGAGCTCATTTAAAATATTGATTCCATGTACCTTTCCATTTTTCTGAGTCCTGTTATAAAGAGAATCATAAGTATATGTTAAAGATTGGCTGGCATTATTTTCAGAAGAGAGCTGAGATAGCTCATCATAAGAATAGAGACCTTCTATTCCATCAGTAATATTGCTAATCAAATTTCCAACTGCATCATATCTACACTGCTCTGAAAAATAAGGGCTAGAAATGCATGCACTGTATCCTCTCAGATCCATTTCATGGGTGATGTTACCTAAATTCCCAATTAGATTCTCTGTAATAGGGTTCCCGTCCTCATCATACTTTTCATAAGTATGAGAATAGAGTATATCTCCTCCCGAAGAAGCTCGAATGATTTTTCGCAAGAACAGAGGGTCATAGGCATAAAGAATTTCTCCCTGATCTCTTATTTTTAGAAGAGTAAGGCGGTTAAAATCGTCATAATCCTTTTTGATTTCAAGGTCATAGGGCAATATTTCTTGAAGCACATTGCCAAAAGGATCGACTTGACGCGAGATTGTAATTCCCTGTTTTTCATCTACCGCGTACTTGAGATAACCTAATAGGTTATAATCGAACGCATGCTGAATTTTACCATCAGAAGAATCCAAACGGCTCATAAAACCCAATGGATGGTAGCTATATGTCAATGTGACGCCATCTGGCAATGTTTTCGTTGCCATCTTTCCTGAAGGAAAATAGGTGTAAACAGTTGTCCTTGCATCTTCGGTTCCAAAGCCCCTTGTTAGACTCTCAATTTGATGATCTGATGTATAGGAATATTTAATTGTCTGAGTATTCTGGAAATGGCCATTTTCGTAGACATGATCTCTGCGGTAGAGCAGATTGCCTTGAGGGTCATGAATCAGCTCATAGCTAGCAATATGAACTTCTTGAGAATTTAGTATCTCTGCCTTTGCGGTGCGCATTAACGCGTCTTGTGTTTCAAGAGTAGAAATATGACGGGGGTCTATGGTTGTTGTTTGTAGGACTTTTTGGCCAAGTAAATTTGTAAAATTCTCATTATAAGTTGTCCTTGTGATGAAACCCTCAGCATCTTGGTGTTGAATCAACCTACAGAAAGAATCATAGGCAAACATTTGAATCGCTTGCTTTCCATTGATATATCGCGTAATGGTCTCTTGATTGCTATCCCCATCGTATGAGTAACTGATTTTATAGAGGATTTGTCCAGAAGTGTCGGTCTTAAACTTCTCCAAAACTCTCCCCTCTAAGTCTCTCTTGTAATGGATAAGAAGTGTATTATCGCCATTATGTTGGCATGTCGCAGCAAGCCATCCTAAAGCATCATAAATAAAGTCTGTAATCCGTCCGCAAAAATCCTCTCGGATTTTTCTTCCAGCCCCATCATATGCATACTGTTTTAAATTGCCTTCCTTGTCAGTTTCTGTGAGGAGATTAAATCCATTGTATGTAAAAGTCTCTTCTGCTAGAGCTTTTCCATCGGAAGAGACGTAGGCCTTTGAAAGAACTCTTCCAAGAACATCCCGTTTATAGCAGGTTGTAAGACCGTCTAAATCAGTATAAGAAATTAGCCATCCATTTTTTGTGTAACGGAAAACTTCTCTTCCGCCATTTGGATGAATCACTTCTGTGGGGGATCCATAAGCATTGTAGCGATAAGTCGTGGAATTCCCATTCGCATCTGTTTTAATGTTCTCTCTTCCAAAAGGATCATAGCTTGAAGAAGTAGATACGGAAACGGCTTGGCCTTCAATAGAAGCGATCGTAGGGAAGTCACTCTTGATGACTCTGCTAACAAGAGGATCATAGGTATAATAGGTTGTATTTTGAAAAGAATCTGTTTCTTGAATTTTTCGATCGTAAAAATCATATTCTGCAGAGGTCTTATGAACAACGCCATCATCGCCTGTTTTGATCTGAGTTTTCAGTCTCCCTTTTGTATCATGATGAAATGTTGTTTGAAGTCTGTGAGAGAAATTAAGAGATGATTCAAAGCGCCCCCTTGCATCATAGGTATAAGCCGCCTCTTGTCCTAAGCGGCTCGTTTCAGAGAGAATATCTCCACGTTCATTGTAAGTTTTGCAGATTGTGTAGGCCAACTTTCCTTCCGCATCGTAGACTTCCTCTTGCGCAATATTGCCATGCTCGTCGTAAACCAAATGGCTTTTTTTTAAAAGTTTGTAAGTCCCATTTTCTAGATAAGTTTCTTCAATCCATTCAGGCATGTGAAGAAAAGGTGCAGACCCTCGTAAAGTATAAGTCTTAAGTGTTTGTTGAGAGACATCGGATAGGTTGTCTTTATCCTCGCTAGAGCCATCATCAGAGATAGTTTGGACGAGGTTGTTGCAATCATCATAGATCGAAAATTCTCGCAGAATGATATGTGCGCCATCTTTTGTCAGCTTGGAAGTGATAAGATCGGTGTTAGGAAGATAGGAGAAAGAGATAATCTTTCCGTCTTCGGTTTCCTCGTTTAAAAGGAGATTTCTTCCATCCTCAGAAAAGGTTCTTTTGGTTGTAAAGGACTCCAGATTCCCTTCACCTGTTAAGTCTCCTGAAAAAACCTCCAAAACTGGATTTCCAAAACGATCATATTCATAGGTTTTTCGATAGAGGATGTTTTTCTGACCGTCTCTTATTTCTAAAGATTGTAACCAGTTCTTGTTATCCCAAGAAAAAGCCTTTTCTTTCTTCAGTTCTCCCTCTTGGCCCAAGTATTGAATAAGAGTTGTGAGAAGATTTTTAGAGAAATGATAGACGATAGAGGTCCCATCATTATTTTTGACTACTGTGGTTCCTTCTTTTTGACCTGCAACAGGCGGGCTATAAGAAAGCTCATAAACAGATTGGAAACTATCGTTTTGGCCTACTGGCAGATCAAGTTTATGAATTCTATAATGTTCTTCTTCTCCGAAGCCTGCATACGAAACGGTGAAGATATCCTCTTTTCCTGAATAAGAACTTAAAAGAAATCGCCCGCAGTAGTCTAAAGACTCTTGCCTGTAAAAGGGACTACTGACCGATGTCAAAATAGGAGAGAAGAAACCCTTAGCTTTGTCTTTTTGTTGTCTCCCTTTCACTTTTTCTTTAATTTTCCATGCAACAGGTCTCCTTTGATAGTTATAATCCACGGTAAGGCCTGAAGAAGAGATAAAATGGCAGTTGCCATCCTTAGCCGTTCCACTCATTCGAAGAGAGGAATAGACATATCTCTCTTTTGGATCGAGGCTTTCAATATAATAAGGTAGATTTCTCTCATTGTAATGGTATTTCAAGACTTTTCCACTGGAGAGAATTTCCTTTTCAAGAAGATATAGATAGGAATACTTCGTCGCTAATCCTTTTTTGCGATAGATGCGAGTTGTTCCGTCCACTGCATAGATGGTGATCTTATCTCCATTCTTCTCATAAGATATGCGAGTGTTCCTAAGATCATATTTACCGGATGGCATATCTCCTGCTACATTGCTAATAGCATAGGGAGGAGAAGCTAAAGAAGTCCTTGAAAATCCAGGTCCGGACAGCCGAAAGTCCAGCGTCATACCATTAGGCTCTGCAAGACGTACTTTCATCAAACTAGAAATGAACTCAAGTCTTAAATGGGGATAAAACTGCCACCCTTTATAGTTGTTTCGCAGATATTGGTATAAACACCTCTTATCGTGTTCTTCCTGATCGTGTTTTTGATAGGGAAAAGAAGAGGGAATATACAGAGGAAGATAGGTACGGCTTAAGACAATATTCTGAGCCCCTTTGACGACAAGATCCGTTTGTCTTAAAGCAAGTTGCCCGCTTAAGGGGCTAATCAAGCCACCTACCAGGTAGCTAGACTCAGCTGCAAGAGTAGCAACTTGCTCTGGAGTTGAAAGAAAAAGCTCTTCTTGAGACCTCTCTTCTTCATCCGAAAACAGAGGCGTGATGAAAAGAAAGCTAGCAAGAGCTATTAAATATCGTATCATCTTCGACCTCTCTATCGCCCGATACATGCTACTAAAAATAAAAGCTACAAACAAAGGAAAATTTAATGTGCTTAGTTTTTTTATCCCTAGCACCTCAAGAGATCATCCCAGGGGGATTTAACTAAAATTTTTTGATAGCAAATCTGATAGAATGGCATAGT
>CAMFIG010000073.1 GCA_945952445.1 uncultured Chlamydiae bacterium | reverse complement strand
CGATATTCCCGGCAACGTGAAAAAATTATGTTCTAGATCTTGGGCTAATTTGTGAGTTTATTTTTTTGGAATGGTATTAGGCACTTTTTGGACTTCACCAATAACAACCATGGAAACGTTTTTACCTTCCAGCTGATCTCTCAGCAGTTCTGGATTCATGGAATAGAGTTTCTCTTCTCGAGGATTCAACAGATCTATCCACAAGGCACGGCGTAGGCATGCCTCAACCAGGTCGTCTTGCCTGTACCTCTTGGGCCAAATAGAAAAAAGCTCTCTTTTTGGGGAGGCTGAAAAAGCCGCTCGTAATACAAAATATACCTTTTAATGCCATTTTTACCTGCATTTTGTCCCATAAGATGCAAAATTGTAATACTTATTCTTAAGCCACTGATAACAAGCCGATTAAACCTTTCAATACACTGCGCATATTCTTAATTGTAATACGGTTCAAGCATTTCATATATACTCATCATTGCCACTTCTCTTCTCCAACGTATCAACCCTTGATTCAGAGTATCTTTCCATATTGCTAATTCCTTACGACCAGACACATAAGGATCTTGTAAAAGAACAGGATGAAATCCATTTTCTACGAGTAACTTGCCGGTCAACAACATCTCCAACCGACCCGTTCCATCTGCCACAGGATGCAGCCAGTCATGTAACTGCGTAAAACGAGCAATAGCCAGCAATATATGGTCCCGCTTTTTTTCGCGTGCAATATCAGCTGGAAGATCTGAAAATAAATGCTGTGCTGCCTCGATTGCCTCTTCAAGCTCTCTCACATAAGCTTTGAATAAGGTCTCAACTTCAGCAGCACTCCTAATTTTGTAACGAACCGTCGCACCTGCTGAACTGCGAGTTACAGTCCCCAAGTCCAACTTAACAAACTCTGCTTCAGCCTCTGGGGATATTTCTGAATTTCTCCAAGATATATTATCGGTTATCTGGCGAAAAACACCTATTTTATTCTGTCCTATCCATGTCCCTGTACCTGCTCCATTAAAATGCCCACAGGCTATTTTGTGCAAAGCTAGATAAAACTCAGAGGTAATAGGTTGTCCTAATGTCTGTTCAATAAAGTCTCTAGCTTGTTCAATACTTTTTAAGTACCCCGGCTCTACTTCGTGCCCATGGAGGCCCTCATCAAATACATACTTTCCAAATCTATGGTATTCACCATCAATGACCTCTTTCCACTGATAAGAACCTAATCTGCGATATACTTTTCTCATCTCTATAGTTCTATCCACACCCATACCGCAGCCGCTCATATTTACATGACAGTCACTTGGCCCAACGGTTAGAATATTACATAAACAGTCCACGATATGTTTAGGAAGGGACTCATCTCCAAATGCATCCAATAGGCATTGGATAGCGCAAATCTTCTCTATAGCACTTTCAGAGAGTAGTGATAAGTCTCTTTCTTCCCCCATTAATATATCGCGATCGTTTCTTTGAGAAATCTGGATGCTTAAATCGCCTTCCGGATAGGGAAAAGCCTCAAGCAACATACTATGTGATCCCGTCCGAAGACGTTCTCTGCAATAAGGAATGATGCATGAGTTTAAATGCTCTTTTCCTAAATCTGAAAGTTCACATTTAGCAACCATATCAAAAACGCAAGCATTTTTTAGTTTCTGCCGATCCTCTAAAGAAAACATGGCAAATTTCTCATCTATTAAAGGCAAACTACCGGCTCCATTATCAAAAATGCAAAGCCTAGCGATCTTGAACAATCTCTTCTGATCTACGATTTCTAAATTCTGTATATTACTAAAGACGTGCTTTCCGCCTCTTTCACGAATCATCGCCTCGATAATCGCCAATCGCCCACTTTCATGCGTGATATTAAAGAACTGAATATACTGACCCGTTTCCTTTATGTTATATTGAACACAAGTTATAGCAATCTCCATCCGTTCCCTTTCATCGGAAATCTCAAATTCACGGATATACTCAGGCAAATTCGAGAACCTATTCTGAGCGCACAAAATGGCAATCTTTACCCGCTCTCTTTCATCGGAAATCTCAAATCCACGGATACATGCAGGTAAGATCGAGAACTTATTCTCAGCGCACAAAATGACAATCTTCACCCGCTCTCTTTCATCGGAAATCTCAAATTCACGGATATACATAGGCAAGTTCGAGAACTTATTCTCAGCGCACAAAATGGCAATCTTCACCCGCTCTCTTTCATCGGAAATCTCAAATTCACGGATACATGCAGGCAAGTTCGAGAACTTATTCTGAGCGCATAAAAGGGCAATTTTTACCCGCTCTCTTTCATCGGAAATCTCAAATTCACGGATACTCTCAGACAAATTCGAGAACTTATTCTGAGCACACAAAAGAGCCGCTTTGATTCTTACAGACTCAGAGGAAACAGCAAAGTTCTTAATAGTCATAGGTATTTTTGCCTTTATTATTTGATGCTCCATGCAACGCATCATGATCTCTATTCTAGATTCCTCATTTGAAATCTTAAAATTCTGAATATAAAAAGCTACACGCCATATATCTTGCTCAACACATAGCATCGCAATCCTTATCCTCTCGTTTTCATCGGAAATCTCAAAATTACGGATATGCTCAGGCAAATTCGAGAACTTATTCTGAGCACACAGAAAAGCGATCTCCATCCGATCCCTTTCATCGGAAATCTCAAAATTACGGATATGCTCAGGCAAATTCGAGAACTTATTCTGAGCACACAAAAGAGCAGCTTTGATTCTTACAGGCTCAGAGGAAATAGCAAACTTCTTAATACTCAGAGGTATTTTTGCCTGTATTATTTGATGCTCCATGCAACGCATCATGATCTCTATTCTAGATTCTTCATTTGAAATCTTAAAATTCTGAATACAAAAAGCTACATGCCATATATCTTGCTCAATACATAGCATCGCAATCCTTATCCTCTCGTTTTCATCGGAAATCTCAAAATTACGGATATGCTCAGGCAAATTCGAGAACTCATTCTGAGCACATAAAAGAGCGATCTTGACTCGTTCATTTTCATCAGAAATCTCAAAATTCTGAATATATTTGGGAAGATCAAAAACTCCATTCTTAACACAATTCTCAGCAATCCATATCCGCGCTGTCTCATCAAAGATTTTAAAGCATTGGATATTCTCAGCTATGTCCACAACATAATTTCGTGTGCAAAGTTCAGCAATCCTGATTCGCGCTCGTTGATCGGAGATCTTAAAATTCTGAAAATACTGAGCGATTCTCCTCTCTTTAATCAAACTCTCCATCGCGAATCCATTTCCCTTGAATTGCAACCGCTCTTGTTCTGACAGAAGGATACACAACTTAGCGATCTGTATCAGTTCCCTTTCATTTTCAATCCCAAAATCCTGAAATTCCTTGGCTGTTAATAATCCATTATTCTTTGCGCAAAGCTTTGCAACCTCGAATTTCAAATCAGGATCTTTAATTAAATGCACGCAAGAAATATCAAAATCTTCGCTGTTATAATATTGCAAGGCCATATCTTTATAGAAAGATTCCTTGCTAAGCAACTCTCCTACTAACAAATAAAAAACGTCAATTCTCCGAAAGGTCTTTTGATTCGCCATTTCAATAATTTCATGCACCTTTTCAGAATCAGAGGAATGTTGATAAAATTTTTCTATGAGGCGCTCGACAATATTGTTGCCATCTTCATCCACAAATTCGATAAGAACATGCGGATTTGTTAAGATTTCCCACTCCCCATACCGAGGATCTTCTTGAATGGCTCCATTTGCTAGCCATACCCATCTGGAAAGAATAGTTCGATAAACAACATCTAAGCTTTCAAAAACGCCTTTCAGGACCTCGTCTTCTATGTCTTGAGATCTAAGCATGGCAAGAAAGTGATTTAACTCTTTAAAATGTGGTCCAAGCTTAGGAGTCTCGGGATCTATATCGGTCGGCTTAGATGACTTTATGCGTCCTATCACCGTTGCACACCAATCTGCAAAGACTGGATTTGTGCGGTCTAGAAAGGCTATTCGCGCCAAACTAATCTGAACGGCTTCCTCTTTTTTTAAACTCAGAAAAGCTCTCTCTATCAAATCAGCATCTGGTAACATTGGAGAATCTTGACGAAATGCTTCTAGAGAAAAATAAAAAGAGCGACTCCTGGAAACTAAAATCGACATCATCACCATTAAATAAAAATTAAAACACTTTTACGAGGAAACAAAAAATACGCTGTAAAAACATAAGGCGAATTAACAAAAAAAAGCAAACCTAAAGAAAAGAGAATCTGGAATAGCAGCACTTGTAGGCGAGTCTCCATCCCCTATAGGAGATAGAGACTCGCCTACAAGTGCTGGTTCTGATTTATCATCCTTAAAACCACTTTCCGCATCAGATGCATCATTAGGAGGTGCGATTTCCATTGAAACTGGAGGGAATAGTCATGCAAAAGCAGCTTAAAATCCACACAGCATTTTATTAATTTAAATTTTTAGGAGATATGAGAAGACTCTCTTATTTAGATAACCATAGATAGAGAGGGACGAGATGAATTGCTTTCCCTTCTTTGAAAAAAACATCTTCCAAAGATAATGTTAAAACTTTTCCCGACGGAAGGTCTAAGGCATGCAAACATTCTAGCAGAGCATTAATCTCGCGATTTCGTGTTTCTTGATCTTCAAGATCGGAATAGCATACTTGTATTACATCTACAGGCCTTCCCGATTCCGTAATTACAAAATCGACTTCTTGCGTTTGTTTATAGTAAAATACCTGTTTGCCTCTACGTCTTAACTCTAAATAGACAGCATTTTCAGCCAAACGGCCCCAGTCCTCTCGATTAGATTGTAAAGATACTGTACGAAGACCCGTATCAATTACGTAAATTTTTTTAGGATCACGAGCTTGTACTTTAAGATTGGGATGGTAACGACTCATTTCAAAGACAAGAAAAGCTTGCGTTAAATATCCTGTCAAAGTTGATGCTAGTTCAATCGAAATTTCAAAAGCTTTTCGCAATGAATTGTAAGAATGCAAACAACTCAGTCCTGTTAAGTAGTAACTGACTATTTGATGTAAAGCTTGTTGGCTTTTAATGGAATGTCTTGCAACGACATCTCGCAGTACAATGTCACTAAGGTATTGTTTCAATAAAATGATTCGGTCATTCTCATCTGGTGTTAAGATGACCTTTGGAAATCCTCCCCAACGTAGATAATCTTCTAACGCACGTAACCACGTGCCTTTTGTAGATGGTGTTTTACCTAAAAATGCTAAGTATTCGGAAAAGGAAAGAGGCCAGATAGTTTGTTCGATAACCCGTCCAGAAATAGCTGTTGCAATCTCAGAACTCAATAAATGAGAGGATGAGCCGGTGACAACAACTTGATAATGTCCTAAGTCGATCGCTTTTCGCACCCATCTCTCCCATCCTAGGACATTTTGGATCTCATCCAAAATTACCAACCTAGGCATTTTCCCTGTTTCTTCTTCGTAGAGAGAAATCAGTTGATCAAGTACTTCAACGCTGGCCCCTGGGAAAAAAATAGGATCCTCAAAATTAAAAAAGAAGGTTTCCTCCAACCTCCCCAGTGCCAATTGGACAGTCATAGAGGATTTCCCAGAACGTCTTACTCCGGTAAGCGCTAGGCAAAGATCCTTTTGTTGGCTCAAAAGAGAAGATCTGATAACAATCAAATGGCTGTTTTTGTGCAGCCACTGCAACCAGTCCTTTAGAGCTTGTTTTAATTCGCCTCGTGTTGTCATAACCTCATTTTAATCGATTAACCGATTAAAACAACCAAAAATCAATCGACACATCGATTGATGTTCACAAAAACCTTACATTTAATGCGTTATAATTTAAAAATAAGGCAAGAACTTGATTTTTTGCTATCGTTTACACGAGCGCTACTTTGAAAGTAAGACTGTTGTATTGAAGGTTGTCTGATGCTACTCAAAACCGCTATCCAAACTTTAAAAAGCCATCAAAAAACTCTTTTTTTCAAAGGGGAAGGCAAAAAGCTTCCTGTTTTTTATTCTGCAGCGCGAAATGGAAGCTCTTCGAAAAGCAGCATAGACATTTTGATGGATTTTGATTCCAAAATATTATGGAGTACAGCAAAAAAAGATCTATTCTTGCTAAAAAAACAACCTCTTCAAATTTCTCTCGAAAGGTAATTTTTCTATCACTCTACCGATGCAAAATGCACTAACTTGACAAAGTCACATTAACCAAAAGATTTTTTTACTAAAATGACAATAATTTATTTACATTTTTCCTTCATTTTAAAATAA
>CAMFIG010000072.1 GCA_945952445.1 uncultured Chlamydiae bacterium | reverse complement strand
TTTAGCAATTATCTTCTGCAAAGAAGTGTCAAAAAATTTTAGTTAAATCGCCCTGGACGGCACTTTTATGCTGAGTGCTTCCTTAAGAGGAACGTTCTTTTTCAATAGTGATGGTCAGTTAATCCGCTCACTTCGGGAAGATGGTCCTTACTCGACTTATGACTACTCCAATGAAAAACTAACCCATATTCGCCATGCAGACTATCTAGATCTTTCCTTTGAATATGAAGGAAAGAAAGTCATCAATATCAACGGTCTTCCTAACAGGATTCACTTAGAGTATGACGATCGAGACCTGCTCTGCAAGATTTCCAATGAGCA
Organism: uncultured Chlamydiae bacterium; assembly: GCA_945952445.1. Lineage (GTDB taxonomy): Bacteria > Chlamydiota > Chlamydiia > Chlamydiales > Rhabdochlamydiaceae > CAMFIG01. The sequence goes on along the minus strand of CAMFIG010000072.1, from coordinate 6,181 downwards.
AGGTTCTTTCCTTCAGATTTCATATGATGAAGATGCAGATCTTGATAAAATTGTCGATGACTCTGGTGCTATTTCATTCGGCAACAAGAAAATTAAAAAAGCAAGTGGTGAGGGTGAGGAGATTGATGCAATACCTCTACTTTTCAATGGGGACGGCGAGGTGTTCTATTACCAAGATGGAAAGAACAACTTGAGAATTTCCTACAGAAGTTGGGATCTTGAAGATGATGAACAAGACTGCTTATCGGAAGCATCCAAATTTTTCTTCTTGAAGAAAGGGTATTTTGAGTATCATCCAAACCTTCAGACTGTAAGGAATCTCTTTACGAGATAAGGAAGGTTTGGATGATACGCTATTTGATCGCTTTGGCTTGCTGCCTTTTAACGACGCCTGCGTTTTCCTATGATGAAGAAGCACACGAGGAGTTCTTTCCTTCGACCCCAGAACAGATCGCATCCTTAAGCAGTGAACCGAGTTATCTCATTGGCGGATTAATCAGCCCTTTGAGTGGACAACCGGTCTTAAGAGAGACGGATCTAGTTGCTAAAGGTGCGCAGAATGTCGTGCTCAGCCGTGTCTATATTCCTCCCTACATGCCTTGTGCTTTCGCCAAGCATAAACATAACCAAGAAGAATATGATAAAGATGCTCTTTATCATCATCTGGCTCATCACTATAAAGGCTGGCAATTTTACCCTCATTTGAAGCTTAAACTTACCCCCCGTACGATGAGTGTTCTTCTTACAGAACCTAGTGGAATGTCCATTGATTTTCGCCTATCTGGCCCAAACTATTCTGTAGCAACAGTCTCTTCTTCTGTTGCTTTAAGCAACACAATAGGAGATTCCCCTAGTGGAAAGTATGATCCTCGGAATACCCGAATATCCTATGCAGATAACGGGAATAGAATCACAGTTTATTCAACAGACGGAGCAACTCGCTTTTATTATAAAAAAGGATGGCAAACACATACGGAGCTCCTTTATCTTCTTGAAAAAGAGATCCTTCCTAATGGCAAAGTTCTCAAATATCATTACAGTAATACGGGACAGCCTAATTATGTAGAGAGTTTAGATCCAAAAGAGAGGTTCGTTTACGCATCCATTCGCATCCAAGGCTCTCCATGGGAAGATAGCTGTCATTTCACTTCTTCCTCTGGACTCACAGCAAGCTATGGCTATCAAAAAAGACCTCTTCACGTCAAAATTAAAAAAAAAGAAAAACATTGGTATGGGGATGATAAGTATGAATCTAAACGTAGCTACCTCTGTCCCCCTATTCTCACTTCTGTCAATAGTCCGTTTTATCGACACGGAGCTCTAGACTATTGTGGTAAATTTCTCTTAAGTTCCTATTCTGGGAAAGACGATATTTTCACGACCTTTCATACAGGTTTTGGAGAGGGGATCCAACATTACAGAGTTCATAAACTCCAGTTACCCGTAGGCCAAAATGATAGCTTCCAGCCTGTTTATGAACTTTCCTATCGTCCTCCTATTCAAAGTCAAAGAGAAGGAACCACGACAGTTAAAAACAGCGATGGAACATCTATCGTCTACCATTTCTCTAAGAATCTCCTGACAACCTTAATTCAATATTTTGGACAAGATGGAGGGCTTAAGAAAGAAAAGGTCTTTTCTTGGAATGATAAGAATTGGCTGAAGGTTCTGGAAATGAGAGATGGCCAGAAAAATATCCTCTATAGAAAAACCTATGAATATGACCGTTTTGGGAATCCGATTCTAGAGGTTTTCGCTGGGGATCTAATAGGGGAGGGGAGTCAAGAGACATTTACAACTAAAAAAACCTTCTCTGAAGATGGGAAAAATCTCCTTTTAAGGGAAGAAACCGAAGATGGAAAGGTTATCTGTTTCTCCTATCTTCCCGATACCGATCTTATCACTTCCAAGCTAACAAAAGATGGAGATCAAATCATCCTGCGAGAATTTTCTATCTATGATGATTGCAATAATCTTGTGCAAACCATTTCTGATGACGGGGCCAGCGAGGATAGAGACAATTTATCCCATGTCAATCAAAGACTAATTACAACTTACACACTGCGCCAATCTGCTCCTTTTCTCCACATGCCAGAGTGGATTGAAGAGACTTACTTAGAAGGAGGCAGCGAAAAGCCTTTGAAGAAAAGGCACCTAATTTATGATCAGCATGGGAACGTCTCTCAAGAAGAAGTCTATGACGCGGAGGGGAAGCACGCCTACACTATCTGCAAAACTTACAACGAGCGTGGGGATGTTCTTACCGAAACCAACCGCTTAGAACAAGAGGCAACTTATACCTACGATTCGAGAGGGCGGCCTGAAACTTCTCTTAACTTTTCTCATAGACTACATACGACACTGCATCATGACACCAAAGGCAGACTTAAGGCTCAGATCGAAAAAGGGGATGATGGCGTTGTCCATGAGACTTTTGCAGAATACGATTTTCACGATCGAAAAATCCAAAAGAGGGATTCTTTTCACAATGCAACTCAATACACTTATGACCCACTGGTAAATGAGATCGTAAAAACCGACTTTCCTTCAATTGCTTCTATCGATGGAAGGGCGACTTCTGTGTCTAATCTTTCAAGTTATGACCCTTTTGGAAGACAGCTTACGAAAACAGATGCAAATGGGAATACAACCACCTATCGTTATAACACGTATGGCTCTCCTGTAGAAATTCACTACCCTGATGAAAGCAAAGAGTTTTTCCGATATACGAAAAAAGGACTACTCGCAAGTCATACAGATCCTGATGGTGTCACAATTCATTTTGCCTATGATGTCCTGGGTAGAGCTCTTTCAAAAACTTATATTTCAGAAAATGGGGAAGAGCTTGCTATTGAGACATTTACTTACAAGGGCTTCAACACTCTTACAGAAACTGATAAAGAAGGAAATTTAAAGAAATTTTCCTATGACGGAGCTGGAAGAAAGATTCGAGAAGATTTCTGTGGCCAAGTGACTGATTTTGGCTATGATTCATTGGGATGGCTTGCAACAACATGTAAGCACAATGGAAATAATACCCTTCTCATCCATTATGAAAGAGATTTAGAGGGCAGAATTACAGAAGAGCGCAAAACCGACTCTTCCGGTCATCTGCTCTATCAAATCGGTTATTCGTATGACAAAGACGGCAACCAAGAGACAACGGTTCGCTATATCAATGGAAAAGAAGCTGTTGACACCTTTGTTTATGACTCTTTTCATAGACAGATTGAATATCGAGATGCTAAAGATTTTATCACAAGAACAGAGTATAATGAAAATTATACTAATGGCTTAGGCCAAAAGGTCTTACAAACAACCGTAACAGACCCCCGACAAATTGCACGGGTAGAGACACGAGACGCGCTAGCCCATACAGTTCGAAAAGAAGCCTTCAATCCTCAGAGGTCTGTAATTTCATGCCAAGAACTTAATTTCGACCCATATGGAAACTTGGTCTATCAAAGAGACCATGTCTATGAAAATAGCCAATTTAAAGGCATTCAAACGATTAAATACACCCATACTCCTGATAATCGGGTGGCTAGTATAACAAGAGCTTTTGGAACCAAAGAAGCCAGAACAACAAGCTACACCTATTCTCCCTCTGGAAAAATTGCGACAAAAACTCTCCCCGATGGTGTTACCCTGACTTATAGCTACCATCCGCTTGGGTTTATGAGCCGTTTAGACTCCTCTGATGGCAAGATCCATCATTCCTTTGCATATGATAGACTTGGGTTTCTCAAATATGCACTCGATGAGAAATACAATATTGCGATCAAAAGAGAAGTCGATCCTTTTGGAAACGTCGTTGAAGAACTATTTCCCAATGGACTTGAGGTTAAAAAAGACTACGATGCGTTCAATCGACTGATTGCCTTAAGGATGAATCGTGAAGGAGAAGTCCTTTATACTTATGATCCTCTATTCTTAAGACAAGTAACAAGAACCTCTAGTAGAGGTGACACCCTTTATTCTCATATTTACGAAGATTATGATCTTGACGGGAATCTTGTTTCAGAACATTTGATTGGGAATTTAGGTGAAATCGTTCATGGAACCGATCCTAAGGGTCTAAAAGCTTACATTTCTAGTCCTTACTTCTCGCAGGAATGCAGATATGATGCGGCCTGCAATTTAATCAGCAATATTGTCGATCGAGCAGAAAATCGATATTCTTACGATAATCTCTCCCAACTCTCTTCAGAAAATGGATCTGGCCAATCTTGCATTTATGCTCATGATTCTCTTTACAATAGAGTTCAGAAAAATGGTAAAGCCCATGCTACTAACGAGCTGAACGAGCTTTTATCATTAGAAAACGTCAGCTGCTCCTACGATCTCAACGGGAATCAAATCCTCAAAAAGACTCCTTCGGAGACTTGCCGATTTACTTATGACCCCATTAATCGGTTGATTGAAGTTTCTTCTGAGAAGAAAAAGATCAATTTTACTTACGATCCCTTAGAGAGACGCTTGAGCAAAGTTGTTTACACTTCAACTGCTTATGGATGGAAAGAGACAACGCGTGAAAACTACCTTTATCACGGACAAAACGAAATCGGAGCTTTTGCTTCCACTTCACATCCTAAAAACTTGAGAGTACTCGGGCTTGCTAAGTATAAAAACAATCCTGCAACTGTTGGCGTAGAGCTAGAAGGTCAAGTTTTTGCTCCTGTCTTAGATGTGCAAGGAAATATACGCCGCCTCGTTGATCTTGATTCTGCTACTGTTGCAAGTCGTTATGATTTCACAGCTTTTGGAGAGGAAAGGACAAAAGACTCAAAAGAAGATACATTTAATCCCTGGAGGTTTGCTTCAAAACGCCTTGATCCAGAGCTCGGTTTAATCTACTTTGGCAAAAGATACTATGATCCTGAATTTGCTAGGTGGATCTCAACAGACCCTGCAGGACTTGCTGATAGCGCAAACCTTTATCAGTATGTCTTCAATAACCCATTCCGATACGTCGATCAGAATGGAGAATTCATCCAATTTGCAATCCCTCTTCTAATTTGGGGAGCTGAATTAGCTATTCCATCTTTATCTGCATATGCTGGCTATGCAATTGCCGGAGCTGTCACTGGAGCGCTTGCTTATGGGGGATACAAGGCTGTACAAGCCTTAAATGCAAAAACTGACACCTACTCTGCTGCAGATGATTACGCAGAATACTCGATGCGGTTTGATGCAGAGTGTGAAGAGGAGGAAAGAAGGAAATACAATACCAATCCTTTTGGTGGACCTGTTAGTGGAGATGTAGTTGTTGTAGATGAGGCAGGTAATGCGATTAAAGTACCTCAAGGTAACTGGCTAACCGGATCAAAGGATGGAAAATGGATCCAAGAAATGCAACCAGGGAAAACCCCTGATGGGCAAGCTACAGGCACTCGTAAGGATGGTGGACATCCTTCTGGGCCAAAACATACTGATCCTCGAGCTCTGGAGCCTCATTCGCATGTCCCTGGGGTAACTAATCCAGATGGGACTCCTTGGCTTCCAGTTAAAAAATAAGGAGAGGAAATATGGAGAATAAATTTACTTGGGGAGATCCAATAGTTATAGCAGAAAGTGCACCAACTCAATTTCATCCAGGCGAATTTGCATCTATTTGTGGTTTTTATAAAATCACATCAGAAGAAGGTGCTAAGGAATTTCAATGTAGTGTTGGAGATTGGATTTATACAGTTGAGTTTCCAGACGGGAGTGATATCCAGATCGCGGAATTATATTTAGAAAAATATGATGCTAAGTAAAAATACGGGAGATAAAAAAAGTAAATTTGATTACGGAGAATCTATAAGGATCTCAAAAGAAGCACCAGAAAAATACCATCCTGCTGAAATTGGATTTATTTGTGGGATGATTGACATAGACTCAGAAGAAGCTGCCCTTGCTTATGATTGCATAGGAAGCGACTGGTTATATACTGTAGAGCTACTCGATGGTAGCTCTCTACAAATTCCTGAGAAATATCTGAAAAAAGATGACGACAAGTAAAGGTAAGGATAGAGAATAGGTTATTTTAGTGAGGGGTTATGTTTAGGGCGATTTAACTAAAAATTTTTGATAGAAGATCTGGTAACATGGCATAGTAAATACCTCAAATTTAAGGAGGTTCTATGTCACGCCGCAAACCAATTGATGCCAAAATCCTGGAAGCCACGAAGGAATTTAA
>CAMFIG010000071.1 GCA_945952445.1 uncultured Chlamydiae bacterium | reverse complement strand
CTGGCAATCATTTTCTGCACAGCGGAGTCAAAAAATTTTAGTTAAATCGCCCTGGAGATCATCCACGCAGCCTTAATTTAAGAAAAACAAAGAACCAAGCCCCATAGCAATCAAGAAGTAGATCGACATAGAAAGAAAATCATTAAAAGCTGTAACGATCGGCCCTGATGCGACGGCAGGATCAATACCAATCCTCACAAAGAATAGAGGAGAAAAAACACCAAGAATTGTGCCGGCAAGACAAGCTCCCATCAAACCAATTCCTACAATTAAACCGACAACTGCAGAACTGACGCCCACTCCAGCTATCCCAACAAAATCCAACGCATAGACAAGAACTCCACACAGGATTCCAAATACAACACCAGTACTCAACCCTATCAATAACTCTTTTAAAATAGCCTCGCCTCGGTTCCCTAAAGAAAGCATGCCGGTCGCCATGCTTCTTACAAGGATAGTACTGCATTGAATCCCTATATTCCCCGACATTCCCGTAATAAGCGGCACAAAAAAGAGCACAAAGGTTAGCAATCCCCCTTCATAACTCTGAAAGGAAGACATAACCCCGACATTGATGAGACCCGCGCAGAGAGTGACAACCAACCAGGGAGCTCGAGAAAAAAACCTGCGAGGTAAAGATTCCTGCTCGCTTACTTTTTCTGCAGTACCGGCCATATTAGCAATCGTCTCATCTGCAATGTCTTCAACAGCTTCAATCGCATCTTCATACGTAATCACACCAAGCAGCTGATCCTTAGCATCCACTACCGGCAAAGCAGAAATCTTATAGCGTTCTACGATCTCCACAACCTCTTCACGAGAAGTCTCGGGAGCTACTTTGTGTGCAATCGCTCTCATCACCTGTCTTACGGGTAGATGTGGAGGATTGATCATAATGTTTCTTGCCGGAATGTATCCTTGGAGCTCGCCATCTGCATTCAATAAAAAAATCCGGGATGTCAGATCAATGCCAGGATTGTCTCGGATATGGGATGTCACCTCTCCAATGGTTACATCCATGGAGAAAGAGAAAAACTCATTGGTCATCAGCCTTCCGGCTGTATTTCTCTGGTGTTTTTTAATTTCTCGGATCCTTGCCGCTTTTTTAGGATCTAAAAGCTCAAGAACTCTCCGAAACCGCCTTTCCGACACATCTTCCAAAACATGGACAGCCTCGTCAGGAGGCATGAGCTCAATTAATTTCTTTGTTTCTTCGTCAGAAATATGCCGAAAAATAGCGACTCTAGTACCGCTGTTTGTGTTAATTAAAAAATCTATTTTCGCAGACTGTCCTGATAGGTTTTCATATAAAACGGAACGGTCATTTGCCGGCAGACGAGAGACCGCATACGCCAAATCGATCGGAGAATGCTCAGAAGCTATCTTAGCAACATCGTGAAGCACAACAGTAGAAGTCTGCTTATGAAAGGCCATTTCGAGCTTTTCGCTCAACAGATCCGCAAGAAGAGAAGTTTTAGACTCGAGCAAACTCCCCGATACAACTTCTGTTTCTTCTTCGAAGTTTTTGATTTCTTCCGTATCGGCTTTCATCTTCAAGGAGCCCCCACGTCTGACCTTACCCCAAGGAGTATAAAAATCAGTTTTTTATATTTCAATTAAAAAACAACCATGCACCTTAAGATTAATTCTGGATTTTAAGCCTGCCTTTGGTTAGACTTTTTTTCTTTATCACTTAAAGATATCGGGAACTATGTTTACACCAAAAAAAATCAGAAATATTGCGATCATTGCGCACATCGACCACGGCAAAACCACCATGTTAGATAGCCTTCTCAAGCAATCTAACATCTTTAGAGACAATGAAAAAATTCCAGAACGCGCAATGGACAGCTACGATCAAGAACAAGAGCGGGGCATTACGATTTTCGCAAAACATACTAGTTTGTTCTTTGAAGATTTCAAAATCAATATCATCGACACCCCAGGACACGCCGACTTTTCCGGAGAAGTCGAAAGGGTTCTCGGCCTTGTCAATTGCGTTCTTCTATTAGTCGACGCCCAAGAAGGTCCTATGCCTCAGACTCGGTTTGTCCTATCTCAAGCATTGAAAATGGGATTAAAACCGATCGTCGTTCTCAATAAAATCGACCGTCCTCATGCTGATCCTGACCGCGCTTTAAACCTCACGTTCGATCTTTTTGTCGAACTCGGCGCTACAGACGAACAGCTCGACTTCCCAATCTGCTATGCATCCGGCTTATCCGGCTTTGCAACAAAAGAGCTAAAAGACCCACGAGTAGACATGCGTCCTCTCTTCGAGATGATCATTGAAAAAGTCCCACCTCCTCCAGGAAACCTGGACCTACCTTTTCTCATGCAAGCAACGACTTTGAGCTATGATGATTTTGTCGGAAGACAAGCTTGCGGTAGGATTCTAGAAGGGCAAATCAAAAAAGGCCAAACGGTTGTCCGCGTCGACAAAAATGGACATCCCTCCCAACATAAAATTGTAAGAGTAGAAGGATACTTGGGACTTAAAAAGATCGAAATGGACGAAGCCGGTGTTGGTGACATCGTCAGCCTTTCCGGAATTCCTGAGATCATGATCGGAGATACCCTATGCGATCCGGACCACGTAGTGCACCTACCCCCTATTACACTCGCAGAACCTACTTTGTCGATTGAGATGATGGTCAATAATGGTCCTATGGTCGGAAGAGATGGAAAACACGTGACGATGAATAAGATCCGAGATCGCCTGATGCAGGAAAAAAGAGCGAACATCTCTTTGAAAATCGAGGAAGTAGCTTCTCGAGAAGATGCTATCCGGATCTGTGGACGGGGTGAACTCCACCTTGCAGTTCTGATTGAAGCGATGCGAAGAGAAGGGTATGAATTTGTCCTTTCGAAGCCTCAGGTTATTTTGAAAGAAATAGATGGAGTTCAGAATGAGCCTATGGAAAGCGTCCATATCGAAGTGCCTCAGGAGTTCTCTGGTGCTGTCATTGAAGAACTTTCTCGAAGAAAAGGGGAAATGAGATCTCTTAGCACGAATGAACACGACATCACAACCATTGAATTCCTTATGCCGACAAGAGGTCTTATGGGGTATCGCAATGAGTTTATGACAGTCACAAGGGGCCTTGGCATCATGACCTCGATTTTCGATAGCTACTCTCCATGGAAAGGGACGATGCCGGGTAGAGTGCGCGGCGCATTGATTTCAAACTGTGGAGGCAAAGTGACTGGCTACGCTTGCTTTGGCATCCAAGACAGAGGCTCTCTTTTTGTAGAACCTGGAGAAGAGGTTTATGAAGGCATGGTCGTCGGAGAAAACAGCAGAGACAATGACCTGGTGGTCAATGTGACAAGAGGAAAGCAGCTGACGAACATCCGCGCTTCAGGCAGCGATGAGAACATCATCCTTACACCTCCTAGGAAATTTACATTGGAGCAAGCGATCGACTTTATCCAAGACGATGAACTGGTCGAAGTCACACCCCATTGTATTCGCCTAAGAAAGCGCTACCTAATGGAAAACGAGAGAAAGAAAAAGGGGTAGAAGCTTTATGCTCTACATCCTTTGCGCTCTTGCATGCGAAGCCAAGCCTTTTATCGATGTTTATTCTTTAAAAAAAGAGGCTTCGCATACTCTATTTCCCCTTTATTCCAATGCAGATGGGATCTATCTCATCGTCTCTGGAGTTGGAAACCTTTCAAGTGCCGCTGCTTGCACCTATCTCGCAGCGGCCTACCCTACAGAATCTCCCGTCATATTGAACGCCGGATGCGCAGGCCATGGCTCTCTTCCTATAGGGACAGCAGTCGTTGCAAGCAAAATAACCCATGAATCTTCAGAACGTTGCTATTATCCCACCTTCTTAAAAAAACCTCCCTTTATACAAAAAATAATAAAAACAGTCTCTAGCCCCGCTTCTTTCTATCCTGGAGATTTTCTCTATGAGATGGAAGCGCATGGTTTTTATCAATTTGCCTCTCGTCTTTCCTGTGCAGAACTCGTCCATTGCTGGAAAGTAATCTCAGATAATGCCTCTTTCCCTTTAGATAGTGTTGATCCTGTATCCGTCTCAAAAGCAATCGATGAGCATATGGACTCCTTGCATCTTTGGATCCAATATTTACTTTCCTTAAGAACTTCTATTGTCTCATCTCCCTCTTCTTTGCATAGCTCCTTTTTAGAGAAAGCGCATTTTACAGAAACAGAAAGACAACAGCTCTCTTCTCTTCTTTCTAAAGCAAAAGCCTGTTCTCTTACCCTAGACACAGACCATCCTATTTGGGCTCTTTCAAAAGCTAGGGACATTCTCCGAGATCTTGAACAAGCCATCAATGCCCAACCCCTCTTATTTTAGGTAAAACCATGTTCGAGATGATCTACATAGAAGCAGAGTGCATGGATCATCCAGTTGCTTTGCAAATCCAAGATAGATTTCCAAAGGCTTCTAAAATACCATGCCAAAGATATGGAGAGATCTTTAATAGAAAAGCTCAGAATTTTCGGCTACAAAAACAGTCACCCTCGCTGATTTTAGCTAAAAAACAGGGCTCTTTTCTATTGCCTACTCCTCCTAGCTATTCTATTGGAGGCAGCCATAACTTCTACTTTTCTCACATGCTCAACTGCATCTTTGACTGCAGGTATTGCTTTTTACAAGGCCATCTTCGCTCTGCACACTATGTGTTTTTTGTGAACTTCTCAGAGGTAGAAAAGGAAATAGAAAAAAAACTCTTAGAAATTCCCGACGAACCGCTCTATTTTTTTTCAGGATATGATTGCGATAGCCTAGCTTTGGAATCTATCACCCATTTTTTGGATTCCTCTCTTCCTTTTTTTCAAAAGGAACCAAGGGCTGTATTGGAAGTGCGGACAAAGAGCACTTACATCGCATCTTTGCTAAAAACATCCCCTATTCCAAACTGCATCATAGCCTTTAGCCTCTCTCCCCATGAAATCCAACAGTCTCTAGAACACAAAACCCCCTCTTTACAAAACCGTCTTCAAGCCATCAAAGCACTACAGGAAAGAGGATGGAAAATCGGACTTCGATTCGATCCCGTCATCTACTGCGATTCTTTTGAAGAGGTATACTGCAAATTCTTTGCTGAAGTGTTTTCTTCCGTCTCTTTATCCACGTTGCATTCGATCACGCTTGGAGCTTTTCGATTGCCGAGAGAAACCTACAAAAACATGCTCCGACTCTATCCGGAGGAAAAACTTTTTTGCCATTCTTTAAAAGATAGGCAAGGGCTTATTACCTATCAAGACGATAAAGCCTATTACCTACTGGAACATTGTAAACAACAAATCGCGCGGTATGCCCCTCAAATCCCCCTCTTCACCTATGAGGAAAATCCATGAAAACCTATCTTATTACAGGCACAAGTAAAGGAATTGGCCTCTCTATAGCCCGCAAGCTTCTGAATTCTGAGTGTCGAGTCATCGGGATCTCAAGATCCCCTTTTCCTGATACACACTCGCATTACACTCACTATGCAATCGATCTATCCTGTCTGAAAACACTTCCCTCCGAGCTCAAGGAGATAGCAGATAACCATCCTCAGATAGATGGTCTTATCTGCAACGCCGGGATAGGGCACTTTGGAAACCTCGAAGAACTCTCCTTTCATAGGATCGAATCCCTTATTGATTTGAATTTTCTATCCCAAGTCTTTATTGTGAAGACATTTCTTCCTCTCCTTAAAAAACAACAGCAGGGAGACATCGTTTTTCTAGGATCGGAAGCAGCTCTTAGCGGCAAAAAAAAGGGAAGCATCTACTGTGCCAGCAAATTTGCCTTAAGAGGCTTTACCCAAGCTCTTAGAGAAGAGTGTTCTGCTGATCATATTCGGGTGACACTCATCAATCCAGGGATGGTTAAAACTGGTTTTTTCGATGAGCTCCATTTTCATCCAGGACAAGAGTCTTGTGAGTTTATCGAGCCTCAAGACATCGCCGATACGATCTCTTGGGTGTTGTCAACAAGACCCGGCACTGTCTTCGATGAAATCAACATATCTCCACAAAAAAAGAAAATCATATTTCCTTTGAAAAATAGAGGATCAACATGACTTGCGAACTTTCTACCACCTTAACAGAAACTTTCCGCTCCGCACAATCTTTGCAAAGCGAAAGCTCTTGCTTACCGTACATTCCAAAAGGTCGATATAGCTGCCGTCAGCTTGAATCTAGCGCTCCCATTTTAGCATCTTTTTTCAACATAATTAACCAACAACATGAATACTCATCTTATTCTAAAAGAGCCTATGATCTTTTAGGATGTCTTCTTGATACTTACACCAAGCATGTATCAACCAAATGGTCTACAAAAGATATACACCTCTACATTAACACTTCCCACCTCATTAATCAAATCATCCAAAGTCTTGATGAGAGCTGCAAGAGAATCCCCCTACTCACTCTGGATATCGAAATCGCAAAAAAAGTCAACCTGTCCCGAGAAAGAATTCTTAAAGCTTTTGATGAACCATCTCAAGAGATAAGAGATCCTATCCTTCGAGAGATCCTTGCAAACTTAGAAACAACAGAAAAGACCCCTTCTATCTCATTAGAGATGAAAGAAGAGATCTTAGATCTCAAAAAAACGATAAAAAACAAGTTAGAGGAAGCACCTCTCTAACTTGCCTTCTCGATGTTCCACTTTTTAAGGCCTTTAGGCGGCGTTATTAAAAAATCCTTTAAAATCTCGATGGGACATGTGTTTTTCTGATTTCTCTAATAATATCGTCATTTCTAACGATTTTTTAATCTCTTCGAAGGCTTCTTCAGGCTTGGGGGATTTACAGGGGGATTTAACTAAAATTTTTTGATAGCAAATCTGATAGAATGGCATAGTAA
>CAMFIG010000070.1 GCA_945952445.1 uncultured Chlamydiae bacterium | reverse complement strand
TCTTATGATCGACGAGCGTCAGCGAGTTGATCATGGAATTGTACAAAGTCGAGATATAGCCATCGCGTGAATAAAGAGAAGATCTGTTTAAAGCCGCAAAAATCCTCTGCAAAATCTTATGGCAAGCTAGGATCTCGGTTCGATGTCGGACAGCAAGAACTGCATTTGAATATAAGAAAGGGGGAAGCCAAACTCTACCTACCTGACGGGGCCCGTTGGTTTTACGTAGGCAAAGCTATGAAGTTGGACCGTCTTCCTTCTCTTGCCTATTACCGGCTTGAAACAGAGAAACAGCCGAGCGGGTATCAAATCCAATATACTTACGACAAAGAAAACCGTTTGATACGGATCGACTCGAAAAGCCCGAGTGATAAGTGGAGTTTTGCTGCTCTAGAAATAGAACTGGAAAAAACCAAATCGCCGTATCGATTCCATATCCGCTCTTCAGACGACAGAACATTCCATTACCGCTTTTTGCGCCATAAAGAGAGAGACTACCTCTGCGAGGTCCAAAGAGATGGTAGAAAAGAAACGATTGAATATGCAGAAAGCCGAAGCGGCCTGGGGGCCCGGGCTTCCATCTTCTCCGTCAACGGACATAAACAGCTGCAAATTCATTACTACAAACCAGAAACAGAAAAAGAGGAAAAAGACTGGAAAGACAATCCGGACAAGACCCCATTTCATATCGACAAAGTGCGGATGATTGAAGGACCCTACGGGGTGAACGGAGAGATGATCCCGATTGGCTATTTTTGCTATGCTCCTGGTTATACAGACGTTCGGGATGCGCAGCATATTTTAACCCGTTACCATCATACGGACAATCATCTCACCTGGATTGAATATTTTGATGCGCAGGATCGCGTATCCTCTCAAACGAAGTTTTTCTGGGAGGATGGCAAGCTGATCGCCAAAGCAGAGCTGACTCCTGAAGGCAAAGCGCTGTTTTCCAAGACTTTTTACTATGACAACTTCGGCAATGTAATCGAGGAAGTTCTTTGGGGCAACCTCTCCGGAGAAAGAGAAGAACCTTTTGCCATCGAAGCAAACGGGACGCTGCCGAGCGCTGAGACATTCCGCAGAAAATACCAGTATACCTCTGAAAAACAGCTGCTTCTCTTAGAAGAAGAAGAGGGGGGATTCACATACCGGTACCAATATGCTCCTGACACAGATCTTCTGACGGCTAAATTCACCTGCCATCAAGGAGAGATCCTCATTAGAGAGTTTTATTTCCACAATGACGAGCGGCTCGTTGTCGCTGAAGTAGTCGACGATGGCAATTCTACCAATCCCCACGATTGGTCTCGGATGACAGAGCGCAAAACAATCCGCTATGAACTGGATACCTGCACAGGTCTTCCCATCGCTCAAAACGAATACTACCTAGACCTTGCCTCCGGCCTTGAGATCCTACTCAAACGAACACTCTTTGGCTATTCTTCTCAAAGACGGATTATCGAAGAGGTCGTCTTCGATGGGACCAAAACACACCGCTACACCCTCCGCACAGAATATGACAGCGAAGGAAGGGTTCTTTCCAAAACAAACCCTCTTGGAGAAAAAAGCATATATTCCTACGACGCTCTTGGCTATCTCCATGAAATCCAGGAAGCAGGGGCTCTTAAAAAAATCCTCCACCATGACACGGTAGGTAGGCTTACCTCAAGCGAAGAGATCGACACCTCAGGCAATACAAAAGTCTCTTATTTTACCTATGACACCAAGGGAAGGCTCCTTTCTGAAATCAATCCCGAAGGACATGAAACATCCCATACATTCGATGCCTTTGGCCAATGCATAAAAACCCGCTATACCCCAGTCAAAGACAGCGCCTCCACTCTATACACTCCAGAGATCACCTATACCTATGACAGCCGCGGCAACTTGGCTTCTACAACCGATCCTCGAGGCATTACAACCAAAACATGGTATACCTTTTTCAACAAGCCCTACCGCATCCTCGAAGATGGGCTTGAGACGTTCCATCGCTATACCCCAAGCGGCTTGCTGATTCAGACCACGCACCCTGATGGCACAGAAGAACATTATAGCTATGATCCCTTCCATCGGATGACATCGAAGAAGGTATTTTCTGTAGACCACAAGCTCCTTGCGGAAGAGAGTTGGGTCTATAATGCATTCCACCTTCTATCCCACATTGATAGCCGGGGATTAGAGACAAAATACACCTACGATGGAGCCGGAAGACTCATCCTCGAATCCGCCTTAGATAGGGAAAAACGCTATCATTATGATGAGCTCGGCTTCTTAGAAAGAACCGAAGTAGGAGGCTTGATTGCCGTAGAAATCCATGATGTTGCAGGACGCGTCATCGAACAGTGGACAGAAGACCTTCAAGGCAACACCGAGAATAAAATGCGGTTTGTCTACGACGAAAACCACAAAAAAACCCAAGTGTTCCGTCAAACCTCTGTTGGAGAAGTGACCGACTTTATTACCTATGACAGCTCAGGAAGAATCACATCCCATATAGACCCCCTCCAAGAAAAAACGCAATATATCTATTTAGATAATCTCATGGGAGAATCGGGCGAGAAGCTCCAGCAAAAGATTACCATAGACCCTTTGGGGGTAAGCACGCTGGAGACCTTCGACGCCCTCGGCCACATCGTATCTTTAGAAAAGAAAGACCGCTCAAACCAAACGATCTCCTTGCAAACTTGGAGCTACGACAGATCGGGAAATAAAGTAAAACAACTCACAACCATCTATGAAGAGACCACTCCTACCAAAACGCATCTGATCGAATGGGAATACGACATGAGTAACCGCCTGATCCGAGAAACGGAACAAGGCAAAAAAAGCACGACATTCTCCTATGATAAAATCCAAAGACTCTTTCATAAGACCCTCCCCAATGGTATCACCCTCTCTACACAATGTGACGGTCTCGATCGGCTTATCGCAGAGTGGAGCTCTGATGGTACAATCCACTATCTCTATGAATATCAAGGGCCCGACCCCATTCGGGTCCAGGATCTCATTCACGGTTCTTATTTAGAGAGAAGTTACAACCTCTTTGGAGAGCTCACTGCAGAAACAACTCCCACTCACCATCGTTATACATGGGGCTATGACAATAGAGGCAGATGCTCTCTCTTCACCCTTCCCGACCTCTCTTCTATTGCATACCAATACTCCGACCTGCACCTAACCCACATCCAGAGAAAAAATGCAGAAGGCCAACTCCTATATGAACACATCTATGAAGCCTTCGACTCCAACGGCCATGTAAGTTCCGAGTTGCAGCCGTTTAACCTCGGTCATATTCTCACTAAAAGAGATCTCATGGAAAGGCCAACCCAAGCCACATCCTCTTTCCATACAGCAACGCTCTCTTACGGCACCGCCAGCCTTGTCCTAGAATCTGCCCACACCTTTACAGATAAAAAGACGTATGAATACGACCCTCTAAGACAACTGCAAAAAGAAAACTCAACCTCATACCACTTCAACTCCCTTGGCAACTCCTCTCTTTTTACAGTCAATGACTTTAACCAGGTGGTTTCCACCCCCGATTCACAATGGATCTATGACCTAAGAGGCTATCCCACCAAGAAAGAAGAACCCTTAAGCTCCACAGAATATACATTCGATGCTCTTGGCAGACTCACTGACCTGAAAGTTTCTTCCAAAGAGCAGATCCATTTTACCTATGATGCTTTTTCCCGCCTGCTTTCCAAAGAAACCTCACTTGGTAGAGAAGACTACATCTATGATAATGACTACGAAATAGGAACATGCACGCCTCAAGGAGAAATCCTCACTCTCAAAGTACTTGGCCTTGCAATCCAAGGAGACCTCGGGGCCGCGATCTCCATCGAACTCAACTACCAAAATTACATTCCCCTCCACGACCTACAAGGCCACATCATTGCCCTCCTCTCTTCTCAAGGGGAGGTCATCGAAAGCTACTCTTTCGATGCCTTTGGACAAGAGACCTCAGACAGCACCTTCCTCAACCCTTGGCGCTTTTGCTCTAAAAGACAAGAACAAGGCCTGATTTTCTTCGGACTTCGCTTCTATGATCCTTCGTTAAAAAGATGGCTCAGTCCCGATCCCGAAGGCTTTGCTGAGAGCCCAAATCTCTACCTCTATCTGCTGAATTCCCCTACAAACCGCCTCGATCTCTTCGGCTTGCATTCCGAACTTCTCTCCGATCGGGTCCATCTGGATATCCCAATGGCTGACGTAGCTCTTTTTGCATGCCCAAAACCCGAAATCAAAATCTACAGAGGAAGCATCGATGGGACTCCTGTTGATTGGGTTTTTCACTGTGGATATTTACATCGATGCAGATTTACACCGGAAGAAGAAGCCGCCGGAAAATTCAATATCTTCGATCACTTTCATGATCTAGTTCCTAATACAGGCTCGGAAATACATCTTGTTTCATTCCAAAACGGGATCCAGACGGAATTAACAGGTGATGATAGTTTTTACAAGATGTGTACAGAGATCACAAAACTTCTTCCGGAGCACACCCTCTTTATAGGCCTTCATAATCCGCCTGGGAAAAGTTTTAAGGAAGACTTCCTACGACTCACCCAAGAATTAAATGGAAAAGAAACTCGTATCGTCTCATTAAGCCGGCAGTTTTTTGCAGCTGCAAGCACTCTATTATACAATGTCAATCCAAAAGCACTTTGGCTGCATCTTGCCCATAGCGAAGGGAGTGTTATCTTGCAAAGATCGATAGAAGGTATGACAATTGAGCAAAGACAAATACTTAAAAAAAACCTATATTGCCTTACCTTTGGACCTGTGCACCCTATTTCTGATTTAGATACTCATGATGCAAAAAACATCTATGCTCAAGAAGATTGGATCGCTCAAGGCTATGCGCGAAAAGCCTATAAAAATGGCGATGAATATGACATCCGAACCCCTAGATCAACTACACCATTAAAAGACTGGTCTATGTACTTAGCCGATCATGCATTTTTAGGAGGTACATACCAAAATGTGCTAGGAAGAAAAATAGAGTTTCTTAGAGAAAGAAAGGAGTTTTACGATGGCCAGAAGCGTTAAAACATATCTCCTATGGTGTCTTACTTTCTTCTCTGTATGCGCATCCGAGCCTGAAGAAGAAAAGGAAGAAGACCCCTATGCACTCCGCAAAGAATGCTATCCCTATCTCCAAAGGATTAGATCGAAATTTAAGGCTGAGATGAAAAAAAAATATGACTTGATCTGCCATGGAGGTGGCGGCCAAGCACATGAAAGGCTCGAATCTATCGCAATCTATTTTGCAACTTTGCGCAGAGCTTCTGTAGAAGAAGCTAGAGAGCTCATCGTCAAAGCAACAGATCGCCTTTTAGAGCTCATCAATGGAAATGAACACTTAAGACCTTATCTTCATGCTTATCCATTCACCCCGGATGATCTTGACATTTCCATAGATTTCTTCTTCGATCCAGACCATTTTTATGCAGATGGGAGTGTGATTAGCATATCACAATATGACAATAAGCTGATATATGATGCGTATTCACCTATTAAGATTCCTGGCCACAGTATAGGTCACGAGATCTTACGAGAAAGCTATGACGTAGCTAAAAAGACTATTGCAGAGCACCCTCTTCCCTATGATCTAAAAATCCATCAACCAACACCCTACGAAGCGGAAATGGATCTCTTCCAAATTGCATTTGCTGACAAAATGCTGAAAAAGTGGCGCCTCTACTCAAAAAATTCTGGAGGCAGTTTAGCTAAAGGCATCGATCGGGTAGGGTTCCACTTTATTTTGTTAGGTCACCAAACTGAAGAGGAAGCAAGAGAGCTGCTCGTTAAGGTCTCGGAAGAACTGGTTCAAGATCTGAATGCCAATGCCAAATTGAAGCCCTATTTTGTCCACTCTCCCATCACATA
This sequence comes from uncultured Chlamydiae bacterium, assembly GCA_945952445.1. Classification (GTDB taxonomy): domain Bacteria; phylum Chlamydiota; class Chlamydiia; order Chlamydiales; family Rhabdochlamydiaceae; genus CAMFIG01. The sequence continues at coordinate 1,484 of CAMFIG010000070.1, read as the reverse complement.
TGAAGACATCGATATGCAGATTAGCTTTTGGAAATCGACTCGCCTCTATTATCAAGACCAAAGCGTTGCAACAATATGCAAGCAAGGTAACAAGGTTTTCTATTTTAAGGTTCCTTTGAACCACGATCCCGAAGATGAAACCTCAGAAGATGATGTCAGCGACTTACCAGCTCTTGAAGAATCCTACGAAGAAGCAGTCAAGCTTATCTCTAAAAAACGGGTTTCTTTATGATTGTTACCTCTTGGAGGAACCACTTAAAATACCTTCTTTTATTTCTCTTAATCGCTACCTTGCATGCAGAAGAACAAGAGGCGGAAAAAGAAGACCCATATGCACTCCGCAAAGAATGCTATCCTTACCTCCAAAGGATTAGAACGAAATTTAAGGCTGAGATGAAAAAAAACCATGACTTATTCTGCAACGGAGAAGGAGGTCAAGCGAATGAAAGACTCCACCTTGTCCATTTTGACTTTGCAGGACTACGGAGAGCTTCTATAGAGGAAGCTAGAGAACTCATCGTGAAAGCAACGGACCGTCTTTTAGAGCTCATCAATGAAAATGAACACTTAAGACCCTATCTTTATGTTCACCCATTCACCCCCTATGATCTAGACATTACCATCACATTTTTTTCAGATCCCGACAATTTTTATAGAGATGGGAGTGTAACTGGAGTATCACAATATAACCGCAAAATTATATATAATGCATATCCACCGACCAAGATTCCCGGTGACAGTTTAAACTACGAGATCTTAGAAGAAAATTATGACGTAGCTCAAAAGACTATTACAGAGCATCCTCTACCCTATGATCTAAAAATCCATCAACCAACACCCTATGAAGCGGAAATGGATCTCTTCCAACTTGCTTTTGCTGACAAAATGCTGAAAAAGTGGCGCCTTTACTCAGAAAATTCCGGGGGCAGTTTAGCTAAAGGCATCGATCGGGTAGGGTTCCACTTTATTTTGTTAGGTCACCAAACTGAAGAGGAAGCAAGAGAGCTGCTCGTTAAGGTCTCGGAAGAACTGGTTCAAGATCTGAATGCCAATGCCAAATTGAAGCCCTATTTTGTCCACTCTCCCATCACATATGAAGACATCGATATGCAGATTAGCTTTTGGAAATCAACGGAGCTTTATTACCAAGACCAAAGCGTCGCAGAAATATGCCAACAAGGTAACAAGATCCTCTACTTCAAAATCCCCTTAAACCATGACCCAAAAAGAGATCCTTCGAAAAATACTATTAGCAAATTACCAGCTCTTGAAGAATCCTACGAAGAAGCGGTTAAGCTTATCTCTCAAAAACGAATCTCTTTATAATCAACTGCAAACTAGTAGTTTTTTCGAGTGTTCTATAAGAGAGTAACTGTTATATAATGAACCTTAAGTTCTTTTTTAGAAAATAGAAGACACCACTCTAGATCAGGGCGATTTAACTAAAATTTTTTGACACTTCTTTGCAGAAGATAATTGCTAAA
>CAMFIG010000069.1 GCA_945952445.1 uncultured Chlamydiae bacterium | reverse complement strand
GTCTATCAGATTCTATCAATTAAATTTATGAATTTATTTTTTAGGAGTGGTATTACCTGCAATTAAAGGATTTATAAAAATAATTTCAGATTGTCCAAATCGAACCGTTGCAGATGCTCGCATAGAAGAACAGTGATATTTTCAGGAATTCATCACTAATCGCTGAAGGAGATAGTCCTAAAATTTCTAGCTTCCCTCGAAAAGGGGAAAACGAGAATATTTTCATAGAGGACTTTGATGCAAAGTTCAGACATTCCTGGGCAACGCCATAGCTAGGCTTAAGCTTTCCCCAGGCTTTAAATCAAAACAGCCTTTGAGCACCTAAACAGAAGCCATTTCAGAGGCAGAAGGCGCTTTCTGGTCTATGCGGTAGAGAGTTTCCCACATCAAGCGGAAAGGAGCGCAATGAGCAAGCAGCTCCGCTTTCGTTCCTTCCATAACCTTTTCACCCTGTTCCAGGTAAATGATTTTATCAGCATGCTCGATTGTCGATAGGCGGTGAGCAATCAAAATTTGGGTGACTTCCCCATGGAGAGAAGTAATAGCATTTTTAATGTGACCTTCACTGATAGCATCTAAAGCAGATGTAGCCTCATCCAATACCAAGATCGGAGAATTTTTGACTAAAGCCCTAGAAATTGCAAGGCGCTGCTGCTGGCCTCCAGAAAGATTCTGCCCCGCTTCTGCGAGCTTCGTATCGTACTTTTGAGGCAGCCTTTGTATAAATTCGTCCGCATGAGCCCGACGAGCAGCCGCTTCGATCTCTTCTCGAGTGAACTTCTTACCAACGGAGATGTTCTCTGCCACTGTATCGAAAAAGAGGAATGGTTTCTGCGAAACAAAGGCGATCAGCTCACGCAAAGAATGCTGAGTGTACGCATTGATTGGCTTGCCATCAATCCGTATCTCTCCTTTTTGGACTTCATAAAGCCTTGGAAGCAGCTGAACAATCGTTGACTTTCCAGCTCCGGTCGGTCCTACAATGGCTACTGTTTCCCCTTTTTTGACTGTGAAGCTCACATCTTTTAAAATCCATTCTCCTTGATAACGGAACCAAACATGGTCAAATTCTATCTGGTCTGCAAATTCGGTGATTTCGATCGCTCCATCTTTATCTTCGATGTGAGGCTTTTGGAATAAAACCTCAAACATCCTCTCTGCAGCAACAACGCCACGCTGGATGTTCGCATTTTCATCGGCAAACTTTTTAACAGGCTCGTAGACTAGCTGCAAAAGACCGCAGAATACGATCAGCTGCGAAACTGTCATGCCGAGAGTATAAAGCCCAAATAAAACAACAATCGCTAGACAAAGCGTTGTGACCGCATGGAGGATCGGCCTCGTTAAAAGCCCATATTTTGCAGTTTTACTCTCGAGCACTGCCATTCGGTCATTCTGCTCTTTGTACTTTTTGAAAGAAAAAGACTCCATAGCAAAAATCTTAACTGTCTGAATCCCTGCCAAGAAGTCAATCAAAACCGATGCAAACCTTTCTTGGTTTGCTTGCAGCTGGCGAGAGACTCTTTTTACCCGTTTTGCCAAGAAAACGATCGGCACAACGATTAGAGGTACGCCTAAAAAGATGACAAGAGACAATCTCCAAGAGATATAAAAACACATCGACAAACAAGTCACAATTGTAAAAGGTGTTTGCAGATAGTTTGTCAGCCAGGAATTGATAGAAGTCGCGATTTGCCCTGCATCGCCAACAACACGGGAAGAAAGGCTTCCTATATTATACTGTTGGTAAAAACTCATCGGCATCGACTGAATATGTTCAAAATACTGCTGACGAAGATCTCGACTTACGCGGATTGCTAAAAGCTGCGTTGTATACCGGCTGGCAAATAGCCAAATCGCTTTAAATATTGCTACAGAAAGCAAAAGAGCGATCAATGCATTCATGCTATTTGAGAAATTAACAACCTGTTTCAGCTCTTGCAAGAGCCAATTCAAAGGATTCGTTTCTTTCTTCGAAGCGAGATAGGCAGAAGCCGTCTGTTTCGTAATCGTTCCATTTTCGGAGGCGATCGCATTCCATCTATTCTCTACTTCCTGCAAAGAAATAGTATCCTGAGACTTTCCATACTCGACGTTTTCGGAAGAAAAAAGAGAGAAAAAATCAGATCCGTTATTAGATAAGACACCTAAGGCGAACATTTCCATTTGGCTGGCAATGGTCAGCAAAAGCAATGTGACAAATGTGACAATAAGCAATGTGAGATGCTGTCTAGTTCGAAGAGCTGCTTGCAATAATAACTTCATGAAAGTTCGCCTGTTTTAAATACGATCCCAGTTTACACAATCTCTTCCTTGCTATCTAGAGCAAACTTCCCCATCTTACGGAATTTTTGATATCTCTGCTCAATCAAAAGATCTAAGGGAACATTTTTTAAATCAGCCCATCGATCTAAAATAAATTTTTTCACATTTTGATATACAAGATTCGGATCGTGGTGAGCTCCCCCTAAAGGTTCTGGAATCATTGCATCCACAACTTCGAGCTGCATTAGATCTTCTACATGCATCTTAAGGGTCTTCGCAGCCACTTCATTCTTTGCTGTATCTTTCCACAGAATCGAAGCGCATCCTTCCGGAGAAATCACAGAATAATAAGCATGCTCAAGCATCGCGACTACATCGCCTATTCCCATACCGAGAGCTCCCCCCGAACACCCCTCACCGATCACAAGGACAAGAATTGGCGTTGGAAGTCGGGACATCTCCCATAAATTTTGAGCAATCGCCCATCCTTGGCCTCTTTCCTCTGCAGACAGCCCGGGATATGCCCCCGGAGTATCTAAAAGAGAAAGAACCGGAAGCTGAAATTTAGCAGCAAGGCGCATACAACGCATCGCCTTGCGGTACCCTTCAGGATAAGGCATACCAAAGTTGCGATGTAAACGGCTTTTCGTGTCATTTCCTTTTTCCTGCGCAATCACCATAAACTTTACACCGCCAATTTTGGCAAAGCCGGCGATAATTGCATGGTCGTCGGAATAGAGACGATCCCCACAGATTTCAGTAAAGTCTTCACATAAGTTCTTAATGTAATCTATGGATTTTGGTCTAAGAGGATGGCGGCAAATCGCTACCCTTTCCCATGGGGTTAACTGCGAATAGACCTTGTTCTTTAAGACTTCTAGTTTTTTCTCCAGTTTGGAGATCTCATCATCAGACCAAAGAGCATTTGTCTGATTCTGAGATTTGAGCTGATTAATCGTCTTTTCATACTCAAGAATCTGTTTTTCATGGGCGAGCATACAACCTTACCTTTGATTAACGTGTGGGGGTCCCAACTTCTATTCCTGGGAGCTTAGCATCTCGAAAATCCTTCACAATATGAATATATGCAGGTTTCGTGATTACAATGGAAAATAACTCCTCTATATCTTCTGACAAAAGACGGATACATCCGTCGCTTTCGTACTTACGAATACAATCTCGGTTTTCTACGAGCTGCCCGGTCTGAGAGTCTGCAATCCACGGAGCTCCTTGGATGCCATAACCTTTGGCTGGCTCAGAACAATTCTCTATTTCTCTATCTAAAGGGATCCATCGAGTTCCAAACACTCGAATCATCTCTGTTTTTTGATCTTGAAAAATCCCTGTAACACCTGGGCGATATACAGCAATCCTTTCTCCTAAAGTGTACGTCCCAAGAGGCGTAAGAGTCCCTGAAGCTTTTGACGGATCCAATCTACCTAGCCCTACCGTGTATGTTTTGAGCAATACACGCTCTGAAGTCCCTTCATCGAAGTAGTACAACCCCATTTTAGAACGACTCACGTCAAGCAGCAGATGAAATGTAATTTTTTTATCTTTCTTGAATACGTTAAAACGACTGCCTGCGATAATTTTCTGCGCATCGTATTCAGGTTTCCCATGCAAACTGCGCGCTATGAAATGGCGAGAAGTGTTGTAATATACAGCATAGTCGGCAATCCAAGCCGGACGTCCTTTCAACCAGGGGACAGAGCTGGAGTACTCTACAGTCTCTACAATAGGCAACTTAGAGGGTCCTGTAGTAAACAGCTGGAAAATCCGGTCAATATTGGGAAAATCCTCCTCAGCATGGCCGGGAGAGAGAGTGTGCAAAGTTTTTTCTTGAGGACTTGCAGAAGGAACCTTAACTACTTTCCTTACAAGTTCTGAAGCTTCCTGCTTAGGCTCCTCTTCTGGGGGCTTGTCTTTTTTCGCTATTGCAACAACACCAATCCCTGCAAATAGAAGCAAAGCACCTATCAATAACAACCTAGGAACTGACACTTACGCTCTCCTCCACTTAAATCCAATAAACAAGAAGAATCTCGAAAAATAGGAGCTTTATAAAGCAACCAGAGTAATTATCGATAATTCCGATTATTTTTCAACAATTAGAACTTTAGCAGACACAGAAAATGACGTATTTGATTTTTTAGAAAAGAACTTTCACAGAAAAAAGGTAGCCGCTCTTGAGCAGCTACTCTTTTTCAATTAATTTTTTCATTTTCTTGCCGGGAGTAAATTTCACGGCAGCGCGTGCTGGAATCACAATGGGCACCGCAGCATTTTTAGGATTTCTGCCTATTTTTTGCTTTCTTTCTACAATTTCAAACACGCCAAAGTCCCTAAATTCTAATCGATCCCCCTTAGATAAACAATCCGTCATAGCATCTAAAAAAGATTGTATAACATTTCTCACATCATTCGGATGAACACCACGTTCCTGGGAAATGACTTGAATGAGTTTTTTTTTGGTAATCGTTGCCATCTTTCGCTCCTTGTTTGCTAATCAGCAACCTGTCATTCTATTTACTCTTCTATGCCAATTGTTGTATCACTTTGATTTTCAGGCAAGTTGTTTTTACAAAAAATTATAGAATGAGAGCAAAAAAAACTCCAATTCACTCCATTAAACGCACTAAAATTTTCTTTTTTTTGCCGGATCCTAAAATTAAATATTTTCCTCCAATCAGATCTTCCTGTTGGATCACAGCTCCTAAATCGCTAACTTTTTGGTTATTCAAATAGGCTCCTTGATTTTGGATAAGCCGAGCCGCTTCTCCCTTACTAGAAACTAAAGAAGCTAAGAAAGCAAGCTCCGTGAATTTACGGCCAAGAACTTGATCTTTTGCCAAATCGACAGAAGGCATATCCGCAGCGATTTCTTCGATTGTCTCCAGCCGAAGGTCAGTTAAAGCGCCAGGCCCTGCGCCTTCAGTCACCTTCAAAGCACGTGCTAATCCCTCTTCCCCATGGACTATGCGAGTTAATTCTTCCGCAAGTCTCTTTTGGGCGCTATTAGGTACATAATCCCCCTTTGCCATGTCTTGCTCTATTTGACTGACTTCTGCAAGATCCATAAAAGTCAGCATCTTCATTAAGCGAATGACATCGGCATCAGCAATGCGAACTAAATATTGATAGAATTGGTATGCTGAACATCGATCCTCTGCAAGCCAAATCGCCCCTTCCTCCGACTTCCCAAATTTTTTCCCATCGCTTCGTGTAAGTAAGGGAAAAGTAATCCCGTATGCCGTTTCTCCTTTAAGCTTACGGATCAAATCAATGCCTGCAGTAATATTTCCCCACTGATCACTGCCTCCAATCTGAAGAGCAACTCCATGTTTTTCGAATAAATGGAAAAAGTCGTAAGCCTGCAGCAGTTGATAGCTAAATTCAGTATAACTCATCCCTTCTTCTGACTGAACTCGCGAGCGAACGCTTTCTTTTCCTAACATCGTACCAATCCGGAAATGTTTTCCTACGTCTCTGAGAAAGTCGATAAAATAAAAATGGGAAAACCAATCATTATTATTGACAATGACAGGCTTTGGTAAACGCCCCGAAAAATCTAGAATTGCCTCGAAATGAGATCGGATTCTAAAGACATTATGCAAAAGAGTCTGATCATCTAACAAGGGCCTTTCCTTACTCTTTCCTGAAGGATCTCCGATCCTTCCTGTGGCTCCTCCTAACACAACGACAGGGGTATGGCCAAACTTCTGAAACCAAGCAAGCACAATAATCCCTACAAGATTCCCCAAATGCAAGCTATCAGCAGTAGGATCAAACCCTGCATATACGCACATCGGAGATTGTAATTTATCCGCAAGCTCCTGGCTTGTTATCGCATCAATCAACCCTCTTTCTTCCAAGCATTGAATCAGACGTTTCATTTTCAACCCTTTTTGTCAAAATGCAACAGCTATATTAAACATCGAACTGAATTCAATCAACTATGCCTTAAGTTCAAAGTCTTGAAAATCCAATTATTTTTCCGCTTTCTTCATCTGTTCAGCAAGAGAGGAAATCTTCTTACTAATTTCTGCTGTATTCTGATTCTCATCAAACAGGGAAATATTTTTCGATCGGAGAATAACGCGATGAGATGCATGACGCGCAATCCATCGATGGATTTCAATCGTTTTTCTCTCAAGGGCCTGTTGGGTTACTTTTTTCTCTAAAACTTCCAGCCTTTTCTTCAATTTTTCTCTTGTCTTGCGAGTTTTTACACTCTCTTCCATCACTATCTTCTTTTTTCCTTTTTCAAGAACCGTCATATCATCTTCCTTTGACGAACAGTTTTTTGCGTATCTTAAATCAACGTTAAAATATTATTCAACCTCAAGGAGAAGTCCTCGGTTTTGACTTGTTTCTGTTTTTAAGATAAGATGCAATTTAGAACGAAGGAAACTGCAGATGGACAAGGAAGAAACCATAAAAAAATCCATAGGATATCGAGCTGCCGACTTCATCCAAGATGGAATGATTGTAGGTCTTGGAACCGGTTCTACAGCGAAATATTTTATTGAAAAACTAGCCCAAAGAATCCATCAGGAAGATTTACATATCCAAGCTGTCGCCAGCTCGAAGCGCTCCTTGGAACAAGCTCTTTCCTTAAAAATCCCAATGATCGATATTAACAGTATCTGCCATGTTGACATCACTATTGACGGCGCGGATGAGATAGACAAAGAAAAAAGAATGATCAAAGGAGGCGGCGGCGCTCTGGTACGTGAGAAAATCGTAGCTTCTATGAGCCGGGAAATGATCGTCATCGTCGATGAGTCTAAAATATCCCCTCTTCTAGGCCGCAAAAAATTACCTGTCGAAGTGATTCCTTTCGGCCACACGGCAACCCTTCATAAAATCAAAAAGCTCGGGCATTCAGCCACCATACGCATGAATCCAGAATCCAACACTGTCTATATCACGGATAATGGAAACTATATTATCGACATCTTCTTTTCTCATCTTCTTTTGAATCCAGAACAAGAAGAAAAAAACCTTCTCCAGATACCGGGAGTTGTTGACACCGGATTTTTCTTCCATTTGGCAGGACGCGTGATCATAGGATTTTCCGACGGACAAATAACCATTCTCCCATAAAACCAGCAATTCCCGCTAGGAAAGTTGCAACATATTGAACTTCAATCTGTTTAGACGC
>CAMFIG010000068.1 GCA_945952445.1 uncultured Chlamydiae bacterium | reverse complement strand
GCTGGGTCTTCCTGACCATATGTAGGGGGTCAATATGTTCCAGTATAATTCCGCTATGTAAAATAACTAATATTGCAATAAATGAAAAATCAATGTACAATAAATATTATAATAAACAAAAATGACGTTATGAAAACAGAACAAAAAACAAGTTCTTTTGCTGGCGCTGCTTCTAACAGAAGCTTTGCACCTGCTCGTCATTTTTCTTCTTTACTATCTCTCCTCCTTTTAAGCCTATAAGGGCTTAAACATTTTTTATCACCAAATCAGATTTTATAAATAAACAACTCGGAAAAAGACCAGAAACACCACTTTGTTTCTGATTATATACTCCAAGTTGGAACAGAGACGATAAAACCAATTTTTTAGGAGAGATAACAATGAATAAAATCATAGCAATTATTCCTGGCGATGGCATTGGGCCTGAAATTATGGCCGAAGCCATCAAAGTATTAAAAGAAATTGAGTCTGCTTTTAACCACCATTTTATCTACCACTACGCTGCGATTGGTGGAGCTGCTTGGGATACTTATGGAACTCATTTCCCCCAAGAAACAGCCGACATTTGTGAAAATGCAGATGCAGTTTTATTTGGTGCAGTAGGTGGACCTGTAGACAACCATGACTATCCTAAATGGAAGTATTGTGAAAAGAATAGCATTTTGGCGCTCCGCAGTCAGATGGAATTGAACTGCAATGTCCGTCCAATTCAAGGGATCGACAATAACATAGATATCTTTTGCGTTAGAGAGCTTTCTGAAGATGTCTACTTTGGTTCTCATGAAACATCGGGAAACATTGGAGAGCGGATCGCTCAAGACGTCATGATCTATAAGGAATCAACAATTCATCAAATTGCTCATCAAGCCTTTCAGTTCGCAATGGCAAGAAACAAAAAAGTCACATCAGTCGATAAGGCAAACGTTTTAGATTGTAGCAAATTGTGGAGAGGAGTTGTCGATGAAGTATCAAACCAATATCCAGAATGTAAAGTACAACACATACTGGTCGATAATTGCGCTATGCAATTAGCTAAAAACCCTCAGAATTTCGACGTACTTTTGATGCCAAATTTATTTGGAGACATTCTTTCCGACTTGGCCAGCATATGGGGTGGATCATTGGGAATGATTCCTTCTGCTTCATTTAATAAGAAGAGAAAAGGGCTTTATGAGCCCGCAGGTGGAAGCGCACCTGATGTTGCAGGGCAAGGCATTGCAAACCCAATCGGTCAAATCCTTTCGGCAGCCCTAATGCTTAAGTACTCCTTTGGGATGAAAGCTGAACATGATGCAATTGTCAAAGCGGTACAAAAGGCGATTGCAGATGGATATCGAACTAAAGATATCGCTGTATCGAAGAAATATTGCACAACGGCAGGCATGGGAGATGCCATAGCCAAAATCATTCAGAATAAGAAGAAAGAGGAGGACATTTATGGCAACGTCATGCGTTATGCCTTTTGCTTTTAAAGGGCATCGTATTGTTCCAAAAGAACAAGCTACTGTCAGTTTGGCTAGCCATAGCTTGCAATATGGATCGACTTGCTTTGCAGGTATTCGAGGCTATGTGCGAGAGGGAAAAGTCCGAATTTTTAGATTGCGCGATCATCACGAAAGGTTGATGAACGCTTCAAAGATCCTGGGTTTTGGATTTCATAGTTCTTATGAGAATTTTGAGCAAATCATTGCCCAATTAATTGAAGCCAATTGTCCTACATCGGACTTTTATATTCGCCCCTTTCTTTACTCTGAAAATGAAGTAATTGGAGTGTGCTATAACGGACTTACATTTGATCTGGGGGTTTATATGATCCCTTTAAAATCTTACTACCAAAGTGATAAAGGATTGAGACTGACTATTTCTAGTTGGCAAAAAATCTCCGATGCTGCGATGTCCACAAAAGCTAAAGCTGGAGGCTGTTATGTAAACTCCTCTATGGCTACAACAGATGCCAGAGCTGCTGGATACGATGAAGCTTTGATGATGGACCACAATCAAAATATTGTTGAGGCCAGCGTTGCCAACCTTTTCATCGTTCATCGCGGAGCAATTTTCACGCCTCCCGTAGGCTCTGATGTATTAGAGGGAATCACAATGAGAACAGTGATCGAGCTTTTGGAAACCAAAGGCTACAAAATCCGTTATGAACCGATCAGTAGATCCATGGTCTACACCTGTGATGAGCTGTTTTTAACAGGGACTGCCGCCGGAGTCATTTTTGCAGATTCCGTCGACGGAAGAATCATTGGCAATGGAAAAGAAGGCCCTATAGCCAAAGGCGTTAGAGAAGAGTTCCAAAGTTTAATTGAAATGGAACACCCTAAATCAAAGATCTGGGTGTCAGAATTTTCTACATCGGAGGTCTGGCATGAAGCATGTTCGTATATTTGATACAACACTCCGAGATGGAGAGCAGGCTCCCGGATTTGCCATGAAAAAGCAAGAAAAAGTGGCCTTTGCTAAAAAACTAGAAGCTCTTGGCGTCGATGTAATCGAAGCGGGTTTTCCGATTGCATCACCACAAGATTTGGAATCTGTTCAAGAGATTGCAGAGAGCTGTCCAAATGTAGAGGTCTGCGCTTTAGCTCGGTGCAACGAAAAAGATATCGATTGTGCCATCCTGGCTTTAAAAAAAGCCACACGCCCACGCATCCATGTCTTTATTGCCACAAGTGAAATTCACATGCAACACAAATTGAAAATGACTCACCAAGAGGTCATTGACAGAGCCGCTGCAGGAGTTAGGCGCGCCAAAGCATTCACTTCTCGAGTGGAATTTTCTGCAGAAGACGCATCCAGGACCAATCGGGACTTTCTCGTACAAGTTCTTGAAGCAGTCATTGCTGCCGGTGCTGATGTGGTCAATATCCCTGATACAGTGGGATATATGACCCCAGAAGAATATGGAAATTTGATTGCATACGTAAAAAACAATGTAAAGGGGATTGAAAAGGCGATCATTTCAACCCACTGCCATGATGATTTGGGGCTTGCTGTGGCTAACAGCCTAGCGGGAGTGTTGAGAGGTGCTGAACAAATTGAGTGTACGATTAACGGAATAGGAGAAAGAGCTGGCAATGCTGCTTTGGAAGAAGTCGTAATGGCTATGAAAATCAAAAACGACATCTATGGAGCCCAAACTTCGATCCATACGCCGGGACTCGTTGGTATAAGCCAAGCTCTCTGTGAAATTACTGGGTATAAAGCGCCTCCCAACAAGGCTATTGTTGGGAAAAATGCTTTTGCTCATGGTTCTGGAATTCACCAGCACGGAATGCTGTCGAACAATCAGACCTATGAAATCATGGACCCAAAAGATGTAGGCTTTGAATCGACGGAAATCGTCTTAAGCAAACATTCTGGGAAACATGCTTTGATCTATCGATTACAGCAGTTGGGAATTGACGTCGGGGCCTTTATAGATGAACTATTTGTTGCCTTTAAAGATCTTGCAGACCGCAAGAAATGTGTCTATGACGAAGACTTAATTGTTCTAGTAAAGAGGTTTAATACATAAGGAGGATTTATGAAAAAGGATAGTTGGTGGGAAGGCAATGATGAAGTTCTCAAGCAAGCAGCTGATTTGCTCTTGCAAGGTGGTAAAACAATCGTCACGCCGACGAAGGTGGGATACATTATCGCAACGGCAGATCGTGCGGGATTGGAGAGAAAGTTTGTATTAAAAGGACGGCCACGTACCAAGCCAGGCGTAGTGCTTTGCGGCAGTATCGAGCAGGTTGAGAAACTGGCGCAAATGAATGAGGAAATTAAGCGCTTTTATAAAGCTTGCGAAGGGAAGGATATTTTGCTCGGTTGCATCTTGCCATGGCGGTCTGATGCGATAGATCGATACATCCCTGCTGACGGCTCTTGTGAACTCATCATGGACAGCCGTAATACCAGTTGTTTTGTAATTTGTTTTGGTAAACCGTCGGAAACGGTTTGTAGACATCTATGGAAGGATCATCAACGCCTAGTTTTTGCTTCATCAGCAAACCCTTCCGGAAAAGGGAATCGAGGTCGATTAGAAGGAGTTGGGGAGCAGATCTTAAATGGCGTCGACATGGCTATTTATGCTGATGATTATGTGGCAAAACAACAACCTAATGAAGATGCAAGCACGCGTTATGAACAAGGCGTGATGGTTTCGATGGTAGACGTAAATGGCCAATTGACGAATGTCCCAACTGTAATCCGGAAAGGGCTTGCCGTTGAGAAAATCATGCTGGAAATGAGCTCTATTTGGAAACGCTTTGACTACGCCCATGGCACTTATTATTAATGAAGAGAATAGACATCGAGGAAAATATTTCTTCGATGTCTTTTGTCAAAAGCATGGATTTTATCAAGCTGTGAAAGCAGATAGTCCAGGTTGTCAATTTCATAAATCAAGGCATGTTTGTCGTAGCCATTGATTTCGAAAGAATAACTTGTAGCATCGGGAAGGGTAACTTTTTGCCCTACAAGATCTACATTGACGATGTATTCAACACTTTGCTTTTCCACAGCAAAAATATGTTCGATAAGCTCCGCGTCAAGTACTAAAGGCAGCAGGTGGTTTTTCACTGCATTGCTGTAGAAAATGTCGCTAAAACTAGGCGCAATGACCACCCGGATACCGTAGTCAACTAGCGACCAAGCAGCATGTTCTCGCGAGCTACCGCAGCCAAAATTGCGACGCGTAACAATGATTTTAGCTTGGGTATATTTTTTCAGATTCATAGGAAAAGAAGGATCCATTTTTCGCATGTCGGTAAAAAGATGTACCCCCAGACCTTGCGTCACAGTGGTTGTAAGATATTTTGCTGGCAGAATCAAATCAGTATTGATATCAGCAAAGGGCAATGGAAGGATTTGGGCTTTAATTTCTCTCATAAAAACTTCCTCACATCCACAATCTTCCCCTCTATTGCCGCTGCTGCAGCCATGATTGGACTCATCAAATGTGTAAGAGCCCCGGGTCCTTGTCTGCCGATAAAATTCCGATTACTTGTACTAGCAACCCGTTTCTCAGGGGGACACTTATCTTCATTCATTCCTAGACACATGCTGCAACCGGGCTGTCGGAAATCGGCCCCTGCTTCCATAAAAATGCGGTCCATCCCTTCTTCGATCATTTGTTTTCGAACCAATTCGCTCCCAGGCACAACATAAACAGTCACCCCTTTTGCAATCTTTTTTCCTTTTAAAATCTTCGCAGCCTCTCGGTAATCAGAGATTCTGGAATTTGTACAAGAACCGAGGAAAACATAATCGATGGGTAACCCTTCTAAAGATTGTCCTACCTTAAGACCCATATACTCCAAGGATTTTTTTGCTAATTCACCTTCCTCTGGAGTCATTGATTCTAGACAAGGAATCTCCTGATCGATTCCGATTGACTGAGCAGGAGTTGTTCCCCACGTAACAAGAGGAGTAAGATTGTCTAATTCGATTTCTATCGTCTGATCGTACGTCGATTGGTCTGTACTTGCCAAAGACTTCCAATAAGCTACTGCATGATCCCATTGAGATCCTTTCGGCGCAGCCAATCTGTCTTTCATATACTCATAGGTAATTTCATCAGGAGAGACAAGCCCAGCTCTAGCGCCGCACTCAATACTCATATTGCAAATAGTCATCCGTTGTTCCATTCCTAATTTTCGAATCATAGGACCACAATATTCAATCACATACCCATTCGCTCCGTGAACACCAATGACTTGGATGAGTTTCAGGATCATATCTTTTGCTGTGATTCCTTTTCCTAAATGTCCATTGAATTGGACTTTCATTGTTTTAGGTCTAGAGAGCAAAAGACATCCGGTTGCCATTACATAACTGATTTCAGTGGTGCCTATTCCTAAGGCAAGAGCCCCAAAAGCTCCATGAGTAGAAGTATGACTGTCGCCACAGACAATTGTCATGCCCGGTTGCGTCAGTCCTTGTTCTGGTCCAATGACATGGACAATACCTTGACGGCCACTTCCCATATCCCAAAGTTTAATCCCAAAATCTTCACAGTTTTGTCGAAGAGAAAGAATTTGATTTCGGCTGACTAAACTAGGCAAACTTTCGCGATCAGCCGTTGTCGAAACGTTATGGTCTACCGTTGCAATAGTCCGTTCTAAAGCATGAATTTTTAATCCTCTTTTTCTTAAAACTTCAAACGCTTGAGGAGAAGTGACTTCGTGCAGAAGATGGAGATCAATGGAAAGGATATCTGGGAACTCTTCTTTGCTTTCCACCACATGTAAGTCCCAGATTTTATTAATAATGTTTCTTTTCACAAAATATGAAACCTTTACATTCAGATCGAATTTCCCACTTAAATTCTTTATAATTATTTTTTCATTTTCATCCAATCAGTTTATTCTTTTAAGCATGAAGCCATAGTTATCGAGCAGTGATAAAAAAGGCGCTTTTGTAGCACGACCACGAACTTTATCCATGAGGTCAAGCTGAGGATTGTCTTCTATTAGTGGTATCCATATGATGGCTGGTATGACGATGTTGTGTATTCCTGCAAGTATCGTGTTATTTGGCGTCCAAAATATAGGCGTAGTGTATTGTATGATCCAGATTCAATTACAACTCAGACCAAAGAAAGGGTTCCTGAATGTCATGGATTTATCCATAAGGAGACTCAATATCCCAATTATCCTTGGATTAATATCTGTCTCGTTTTTGGAATTTTCTTACGCAAATGCAACCTCTGAATCTTGCGAAGTAAAAGAACAGTGCAGGTGTGAAAATCCACCGTCGAGTCAAAACTTTGAAGTAAGGGCATTTATAACCGACATCGAACAGGCTCGATTACAGTTGTCCTTGCTAAATGCTGAGTTCAAAGGCGAATATGAATTTAATGACTACATTTATTATCCTCAAGATAGAACTTTTGATTTGAATGAAGAATTTGTCAGACTTCGCGTATATCAAAAAACACAGTGGGATCAAAAGATGGTAGAACTTTCGCATAAAGTAAAAAGTGCTCCAGGAATATCCGGAAGCCTTAAATTTAAAAAGCAGTTCAACACAATGGAAGAAGCCAACGCCTTTCTCTTAGACTACCGATTTGCTTTTTCGTATCAACGCAAAGGTTTCGAATATCGATTAGATGATATAAAAATTTTCCTCGAATACGTTCAAGACTTACCTCCTTCTGCTGAATTGGTGTCGCCTTCAAAGAAAAGCATCGATCAACTTTTTGCTAAATTAGTCCCAGTTCAAATTCTTACAGATTCCGTTCCAAAACTCATACAAAACACTATCGGGAACAAGAGCAAATAGAAGTAAAGGAATGCTCCGCGATGCTTGCAATGAAAGAATTTGTTTTGGTTATTGATCATTCTTCGATACTTTTTGTTAACTTGACAAAGTCACATTAACCGAATCTTTTTTTAAAGAACCCAATTTTCCACTTTTATCCCTTGCGCTGCTAGCGCTTTTAAAGTCGGGTTTAGGCATCTTTTAACAATAGACGTTCAACCAATGCTGTCAACTTAAGCATTAACACACCCGAGGCATAGGAAAGAATCGCTTT
>CAMFIG010000067.1 GCA_945952445.1 uncultured Chlamydiae bacterium | reverse complement strand
GGCGGAAAAGGTTTGCACTTCGTTTCAACCTAATCGCCGGAATTTATAATTTGGATCTAGACCAATGAGTTTCGAAAGAAGTTCAATCACTTATTTTCTTCTAAACCAAACACTTTAAGCAATCCTAAACTGCTTGCCTAAAACTTTTATTTACACCCGTAAATTTAACAACTCTTGGGTTTTATTCAGTTTTATTGCTATCCTGTTTTTATTTTTTTATAGGGTTTTTATGGCTTCTTCTGTTTCACAAGCAACTCGAGCAAGAACGTTTCCCCAAACACCCCCTCCACGTAGAACATGCTGGCAATTCTTCCAGCGCTGCTTGCGCAGAGAGACTCCGCCAGCCCCTGTTGGCTTGAGGGGAGTGCATGCAATGCATCTGACTCTACCTAGAAGGGAGGGTTTTGTAGATGGTCCGGGTGTAATTCACGCGGGCCCGATTTCGATCCAAGTGGGGGAAATGCATGCTGTGCAGGCGTCCTTGGGAAGAAGACGCGATTCTCAGGCTTTTGAAACAGAGGTAAATCCTATGCCGCAAAGAGAGGGAGGTGTTTGTGTGCAAGATTTAAGTGAGCTTGGGGTTTCTCCGAGTTCAGATAGAGAAAGGGTCTCTACGGAAGAAGAGTCTCGAGGCGAGGCTGTATTTTCTGGTTCTATTCCAATCGATGTGGATGGCGAGGCTGAGCGTGTGCGTCAGGAAGCTCAGTTGCGTCGTATTTCTGGTGCCCCTTTTTCAAGAAGGCGCGATTCTTCGGTGTTTCCCGCAGAAATAAGGCCGGCCCAAGGAGGGGAAGTCGAATTGGGAGGTCAAGATGCCGAGGAGGATGTAGGGGAGCTCGGAGAGATGGATGAGGAGATTTTAAGACGTAGAAAAGCGTTTGCGCAAAGTCGCTCTGTAAAAGGATTTCAGCGATGGCAGAAAGATGTGGAACAATTGCCCGGATCTGTGTCTAGCAATTAGAGGTGTAAGTGTTTAATTTTAAGCCAGTTGTTGTATTTTTCTCGGAAATTATTGCTTAAAAACCCGTTCCATGCAAAAGTGTAAATAAAAACTTATTTATATAAGTGTGTAATAGAGAATCAGATCTCTTTAAAACCATCTATGTTAATTGATTGTTTTTTATTTTCAATTGTTGTATTATTAGAATAATTTATAATTAAAATTGAGTTTTTTTGTATGGTAAGTGTTCATAGCTCCACTCGCGTGGGACCTCAGCATGAAAGGCCTGTTGAGAGAAATCGTTTTTGTCATTGCATTCTTCAATGTTTCCGCAGGATAGTCGGGCCTCGCCAGGAGCAGCCTTTACCAAGGGAAAGACGCGTTGTAGTGATTGAAGATTCAAGACGAGACGCTAGACCGCATTTTTCAGGGCCTCAGCTGGCTTCAGTAGATACCATTCCAGAACTTCGCTCAGACACCCCGGTCACAGTGGATACATGGGTTTCCGACCACTCTCCAAGAGGAGAGATCCCGCAAGAAGAGGCAGAACTCAGGGCTCGGCAGTTTCAGGAATTGGGAGCTCGTCGTAGAGTACGCTCGTCAGTTGCTGAAGAATCAGAATTTAGATCGACAGCTTGGGTTGCTGCAGATCCGGATGCAGTCGGGGTGTTTTCTGGCTCTTCCGATGGGGTGGTTTGTTCTGGTGCAGAAGGTCCTTTATCTGTTCTATCCGGATCTGAGATTTCGCAAATGGAGCAAGCGGCTCGCACGAAAAGAGTGTCTCAAGCAAGGCAGCAAGAAAACCAAGCTGAAGGATTGCGCAGACTAGAAGTTATGCTTCCAGGAGGAGTTCCGGGTTCGGTTTCGAAAGAAGGGTCAAGGCTTGCAGTGCGTGCTGCGTTATTCAGAAAGTTTCCCGGTTTAGAGGGAATGGTAGAGGGGGTGAAGCTGCATGTAGCAGATCCAGAAAGTTTTCCTTTGGATCGATTGCAGAAGTTATTTGGAAACCCTCAGCCGGTAGCTAAGTTGCCTAAAGTGGAAGCGAATGTGATTTTAGGGAGTGGGGAAAGAGGTTCTGCCGGCTTATATTTAGGAAAAGATCCTGTAGCAATGAGGGTGGCGAAGGTGCCTCCTGAACAGGATCGATCTATGTGGAAGCAGCTCAGTATTGTTCAGGCCAACGAGGGAACTGGTTTTTCTAGATATCACAACCCTCACTATTTTTTTGATTATTGTCTCTTAGCTCCGGGGGATGGAGTAAAGAACTGGAGTTTCACAAGAAAAGCCATGTCAGAGGTAGGAGATGAGGAGGATGTAGCTACGATGTTCAGCAAGCTCTGGAAATCAGTAGATGCGGCTTTACTCCGAGAGGATGGCAGTGAAGGGGTGTATATCCATTGCTTAGAAGGGAAGGATCGGAGCGCTTGCGTGGTTCTTCTTTACTTGATCAACCGCTTAGGGCTGAGTGCGGAAGAGGCGAAGATTTTTTTGAAATTAAAAAGACCTTGCGTAGAGCCTGTCATGTTGATCGATCGGATGCCTGGGTATGCAGAGGCTCTGCAGAAGATAGACTCCATGGAAGGATAATATAAAAATTTATTTCTCCTTGAGTTTGAGGGGTATTGTGTGGTAGTCTCCTTGAAGAACTACGCAAGGAATGTTTTATGAGCAAACCCTACCCTCAAGCGCAAAACCCGCTGCTTCTCCGTTTCCATCGCCTTATGGATGCTTTTGCCAAATCTGACGATGAAAGAGATTTTTACCTGGATAAGGTCGAAGGGTTTCTTGTTTTTGCAGATTTAGATAAGGGGGAAAAAGAGCTCGAAGAGCTTGAGAAAGAATTGCATCAGGATCATCCAGAGCGTTATTGTCTAATCCCTAAGATGACCTTTTATGAAACGAAGAAATTCATGGAGGGTTTTGTCAATGAAAAAGTATACGATATCGACACAAAGGAAAAGCTTCTTGATATTATTCAAGCCAAGGAAGCGCGTGAAAATTTCTTGGAGTTTATCTACGACCATTTGACAGAATTGGAGAAATGGCAGCAATATTATCAGGAAAGATCTAGAATCCGCATTATTGAATGGCTGAGAAGCCAGTCGATCCAATTCGTCTTTGAAGAGGATCTGGATTTAACGAAAAACATTCTTGAAAAAATCAAAAAGCATCTGTTTGACGCAAAAGTGTCTAAAGATGTTGCTGGAGCCAGAGAAATGCTCCAAGCAAAAGCAAAAACTTATTATTCCAATGAAGCTCTCAATCCTCGTCCTAAGAGAGGAAGACCTCCTAAGCAGGTTGTGAAGGTTGAAATAGAGCCTCAGGTAACAGTGGACATGTACACAACAGTGCCAACAACTGTAAGACACTTTCTGTATTTGCCCGACATTACCAGCGCTTCTTCTGTTACATTTTCGGCGCGCTATGATACTGAAGCGCAGCTGTTGGCGAATTTGCGCGGAAGCTCCCGCGTTAAAGTCGATGCTAAATTGCAGGCTCTTTCTGAAAGACTGGAGTCCTTGCGCCATTTGTCTAGCCGATTGACCGATATCCAAGGCGTGACCGGCATTGAAAAAGAAGAAGAGTTGATTCGTTCTGTTAGCAAAAGAGTCCATTCTGACGAAGAAGAAGTGCCTAGCCAGCGCGTCTTGGGAGTTGTGAAAGAAGCGCTTCCCGGTAAGAAAGGGAAAGCCTCAGCAGAGGAAAAAAAGCCCTCTGTAAAAACTGTTACTCAAATCCAACGTAAGAAAAATAAAAAGTAGATTGTATGCATTCAGAGTCCTTATTAGAAGAAATCCGAGATCTCTCTTCGGTTCAAGATCGTTATTTAAAATTATTCGAGGTCATGCTCTTGACTCGGTTTGCCGATGAAAAGATGTCGAAGCTGGTCCGCCAAAATAAAGGGGGCACTTTCCACCTCTCCGTGATCGGACATGAGATGATCGGAGCTGGATGCGCTCTTGGTCTTGAGTCTGGCAGAGATTGGGGACTTCCCTATTATAGGGATCGTGCATTTGCTATTGGGATTGGATGCGATCTTACCGATCTATTTGGAGCATTTCTAGCGCGAGATGTTGCCCACCATTCCGGAGGAAGAATGATGCCGGAGCATTATTCTCATAAGCAGCTTCATATTCCTGTGCAGTCTAGCTGTGTGGGATCCCAGTTTCTTCAAGCGGTAGGAGTTGCAAAAGGATTAAAGCTTCTAGGGAAAAACGACGTCGTCTATGTTTCTGCTGGCGATGGTGCGACCTCGCAGGGAGATTTTCACGAAGCGTTGAACTTTGCATGTGTGCATCAGTTGAATGTCCTTTTTGTGATCCAGGACAACGGATGGGCAATTTCCGTGCCGATCCAAGAGCAGACAGCAGGCGGCTCGATCGTTCCAATGGCTTCTGGTTATCGAGGTCTTACAGTACACGATATCGACGGGTGTGATGCAAAACAAGTAGTACAAGCCGTAGAAGAGAGCGTGCAAAAGGGTCGTAGAAATGAAGGCCCTAGCCTCATCGTGGCCAAGGTGCCTCGTTTAGGTGCGCATAGCAGCAGCGATGATCCGGGAAAATACAAAAGCCAGGACATTGTCGACCAAGAAAAGCAAAGAGATCCTCTTCCCAGATTGGAACAGTGGATTTTACAAGAGGGGCTAGCAACAGTTGAAGAATTATCTGCTCTAAAAGAACAATGTTTTCAAAAAATAGAGATAGCTGCACAGCAGGCTGACAAGATCCCTTTTCCCGATCCTAAAAGCTGCAAAGATAAGGTGTTTCAAGAGTCTCCCCCCTATGAAGAAAACGAAGAAACAGAGTCCTCTTCTTCTGTAGAAGGAGCGATTGTGATGGTCGACGCGTTGAACCATGCGCTCGAAGAAGAGATGGAAAAAGACTCTACTATCGTTGTCTTCGGACAGGATGTAGCCCATGGGAAGGGCGGAGTATTTGGCGTGACAAGAGGGCTAACCGCTCACTTTGGCAATGGCCGTTGTTTCAATACACCATTAGCAGAGTCGACAATTATCGCTTTAGCCACAGGACTTTCTTTTGTTGGATTTACTCCCGTTGCGGAAATCCAATTTGCCGATTATCTCTGGACCGGTATCAACCAGCTTTTCAATGAGCTTGCTAATATCCATTACCGTTCTAATGGGGAGTGGCACTGTCCGGTAGTGATTCGATTGCCTTATGGAGGGTATATCCAAGGCGGGCCTTATCATTCTCAAAGCATCGAGGCGTTTTTAGCGCATTGTCCAGGATTGAAAGTTGTGATCCCAAGCAATGCCGCCGATGCAAAAAAACTATTAAAAGCAGCTATCCGAGATCCAAATCCTGTTGTATTTTTAGAGCATAAAGCTCTCTATCGACAACGGGTCTTTTGTGCAAGAAAAGAGCCAGAGCAAGAAGAAGTAGCGATTCTTGGCAAAGCAAAAGTAGTTCGCTCAGGAGACCATGTCACCGTAATCGGATGGGGGATGATGGTCTTTATGGCAATGCAAGCAGCAGAAAAGCTATCCCAAAAAGGGATTTCCGTAGAAATCATCGACCTGCGTACGATTGCTCCTTTAGATGTCGACACAATCCTTACCTCCGTAAAAAAGACCGGTAAGTGTCTCATTGCACATGAAGCGCCTTCGAATTGCGGTTTTGGAGCGGAGATCTCTGCGAGAATTGTAGAAAATGCCTTTGCCTATCTCGATGCGCCGATTGTCCGCGTGACAGGTAAAGACTGCATGGTTCCCTATTGCAAGATCTTAGAAGATCAGGTGCTTCCTCAAGTAGCAGACCTTGAAGCTGCCATCGAAAAACTAGCGCACTTTTAGTAATTTGCGATAGTTGCGGACTTTTGGCTTCTTCCCTCTTTTCTCTTTTTCCGTCTGGAATTGATGGGCGAGAAAATGCAGAATGTTGGCGTTGAGATCGCCGAATTTCCGGATTTTATTTTGGACTTGCTGGTACGCTTCTTTTTTACGCAGCTTTTCTTTATGGGTATCGCTAAGGTGGTCGCTCATGTGCACAAAACGAGCAAGCAGGCTCTCTTGTGTGCGATGAAAGGCTTCCAGTTCGTTTTCGCTAAGAACATAGAGGGTCGTCTTTTCTGCTACTTGGGCATTGAGGATCAGTTGATCTAAGGTAGAATCGATTTCTGCTAAGATCTCTTCGCTGTTTTTTATCATGGAAATACCTCCTCTTAGGAATGCTCACTTGTCTCTTATAAAAAACAACCACGAATATTAGTCAATATATTTATTTAAAAAATTCTGCGAAGAACCCCAAAAATGCAAAAACACCTGTTTTTTGTAAAAAATAATAAAAACTAAATTAAAAAACATATTTTAATGTATTATAAAAATAAAATAGATAATAGGTGTAAATATGTCTGGTATAAATGGACCTGTGCCTTCTCTTGCGCAACAATCTGCAGGGCGTGCTGTTGAGATGGGACACTTACAGGGAGCTGCAAGACCGGTTATAGAAACGGTTGCAGACGTGGCTCGAAGAGTTCTAGAAGTTCCAGATAACCCAAGACCTACAACGCCTTCTACTCGGGACTTTCATGTTGTAGATTTAGAGCGGATTAGCGAGTTTGAAAAACAGAGAGAGAAGGCGCGATCAGACGATGAGATACGAACGGCTTATCAAAAGTTGCCTCAGAAGCTTCAAGATCGCATGCTAAAGTTATATGAAGAAAGTCCAAGCGGTCGCCTCGTGTTCGATAATCATCAGGCACTTCTGACAGATCCTATTAGGGTATTTAGCGTACGAATAGGTTCTGAGTCAATCTGGGACATCGCTAAAAAAGAGACCGGTTTTTTAGCTGATCAGGTCTCTCAAGCAGTTTTTCAAGCTGTCAGTAATCGCATACAGAAACCTGAAGAAAGCTCTACCGATCGTGCTAGTTCTTCTGCTGAGGCTGAAAACGATACCATAAGCCGAGCAATTATAGTTGCTGCACAAAACGGAAATTTGGAGGCTCTTTACAAACTTTTCTCGGGAGGAAGAAGAGTCTCCTTGGAAGATTTAGGATTGGCAGTTTGCGCGGCATCGCGAAGTGGTAAAGAAGATGTCGTGCGTTTTTTATTATCTAAGGGCAGAGGTATTGCTAGAGAGGATTACGGCAAGGCAGTGATCCAGGCAGCTGAAGCAGGGCATACAAGGATTGTAGATTTTCTCTTAAGCGAAGGGAGGAGCATTGATAGACGCTATTTAGACGTAGCGATAGTACAGGCTTGTAAAAATGACCATCAGGAGATTGTGAAAAACCTCTTGGGTAGAATCCCATTAGATCAGTCCTTCGTGAAGTGGATTGCGAGTGTTGCTGTAGAGCATGGCAGCGCAAACGTTTTACAGCAATGTCTACCTTCCATCTGGCTACGAGAGGGGGATCGAGATGCAGAGAGATGGTTAAACGATCAGTTACTCTTAGGTTCTAGAAATGGCCATGTTGAGGTTGTTAATGCCTTGCTCGCAAGCCGAGCTCTCTCCGATCCGGATATAAGAGGAGCGCTTGAGAAGGCAGCGGAGAATGGCCATGTTGAGGTTGTTGAGGCTTTGCTTAAACCTTTCCCTGATGTGTATGCAAGAGGAGCGCTTGAGAAGGCAGTGGAGCTGGGCCATGTTGAGGTTGTTAAGGCTTTGCTTGCAGGGCCAGCTCTTTCCAATTGGGATGTAAGGGGAGTGCTTGAGAAGGTAGCAGAGAAGGGCCATGTTGAGGTTGTTAAGGCTTTGCTTGCAGGTCGAGATCTCTCCACTGTGTATGTAGGAGGAGCGCTTGAGAAGGCAGCGGAGA
>CAMFIG010000066.1 GCA_945952445.1 uncultured Chlamydiae bacterium | reverse complement strand
GGTCGAGATCTCTCCACTGTGTATGTAGGAGGAGCGCTTGAGAAGGCAGCGGAGAGGGGTCATGTTGAAGTTGTTAAGGCTTTGCTTGCAGGGCAAGCTCTCTCCAATGAGGCTGTAGGAGGAGCTCTTGGGAAGGCAGCAGAGAAGGGTCATCGTGAGGTTGTTGAGGCCTTGCTTGCAGGTCGAGATCTCTCCACTGTGTATGTAGGAGGAGCGCTTGAGAAGGCAGCGGAGAAGGGTCATGTTGAAGTTGTTGAGGCCTTGCTTGAAAGGACGGGGCTCCATCCTGCGTATGTAGAAAGAGCACTTGAGAAGGCAGCAGAGAAGGGTCATCATGAGGTTGTTGGGGCCTTGCTTGAAAGGACAGAGATCCCTCCTGTACATGTAGAAATAGCGCTTGGGAATGCAGCGGAGAAGGGTCATGTTGAAGTTGTTAAGGCTTTGCTTGCACAGCGAGCTCCTTCCGATGAGGCTGTAGGAAGAGCTCTTGAAAAGGCAGCGGAGAAGGGCTATCTTGAGGTTGTTAAGGCTTTGCTTGCAGGTCGAGATCTCTCCACTGTGTATGTAGGAGGAGCGCTTGAGAAGGCAGCGGAGAAGGGTCATCTTGAGGTTGTTAAGGATTTGCTTGCAGGACGAGATCTCTCCACTGTGTATGTAGGAGGAGCGCTTGGGAAGGCAGTAGAAAATGGTCATCTTGAGGTTGTTAAGGTTTTGCTTGCAGGACGAGATCTCTCCAGTGTGTATGTAAGAGGAGCGCTTGAGAAGGCAGCAGGAAATGGGCATCTTAACGTTATTCAGTTTTTGCTTACAAATCAAGATCTCCTCGGTGTTAATGTAGAACAGATGTTTATTCAAGCTGTAGCAAATGGCCGTTCTGACGTTATTGCATGCCTTAGACCTGAAGTACAAGAGTCTAAAGTTCTATTTTTATTAGAAGAGGCAATTTGCCTTGCCGCAAAGCGTGGCAATCTTGAGATTGTTAAAGCTCTTGTTTCTAGAGAGTCTATTTCTGAAGACTGTTTAGAAAAGGCATGTGTAGAAGCTACACCATGGCTAAAAAATATACCGGTTATCACATTCCTTTTAGGTGAACTATTTCCAGAAGAGACAAAAGAGACGATCACTCGAGTTATCACAACAGATCTTATGTATCTGAGCCACCCTTTTACATCTTTCAGAAGAGATGAAGAAAAGACAAGATTGGGTTCGGCTATTAAAATAGCCGCAGAGAATGATCGCATGAAAGTGCTCGAATACATTTTCTCTAAAGTAAGAAGCGAAGGTATTCCTGAAGAGAGTTTAAGAATAGCAGCTACAGAGGCTCAGAAGAAAGATCACTTAAACGTTCAGAAATACATTTTAGAGCAATTATTTTTGAAACTCACAAATGAAGGTAATCTTGAAGGCTTGCGAGCTTTTTTCGATCATGAAGGAGCTCCGAAAGAAGAAATCAGATATGAAGCAATACGCATGAGCGCAGCTAGAGCCGATGTTGTAGTGCTAGAATTTCTCCTTGGTAAAGGTCCGATCTCAGAAGATTTAAAGCGCCAAGCGATGCAAACAGTAGGAACACTGTTGAGTGCGGGCGATCCCAATTCCAAGAATATTAGAGTGATCAAAGAGACGCTACAAAACGCAGAGGTTATTTCGACGCATAAGTAGCGCAAATAAATATGACCTCCGGGGCCCTTTCAAGGAGCATATGGCAGATCTCGATGCGGTTATTGAGGTAGAAGGCTATAATAGTGCTTAAAAAAGATCGTTGTTTAGTTTTCTGAGTGTAGTGAAAAACCCTCTAACTTCGCAACGGTTTTCATAGGGAAAATTGTTAAAGTTGGATTGTCACATATACGCAATTGCTCATGAAAAAAGCGAGCATTTCATTGCGGAGCTTTGCGTAAAAGAAAAAAGGCGGCAGTCGATAAAACCTTCAAGAAGCAGTATCCAGGACTCAAAGATAAAATCGTTGGCAGAGAAGAGATAGACATGGTATAACACGCCGCTAAAATAGAAAAATAGGGCGTGGTATGATCGGGTTTTGTCCTTTGGCTTCAGGATCGAAAGGGAATGCAATCTATCTTGGGACGAAAGAGACGAAGATACTCATCGATGCAGGGATCAGCGCGAAGGCTCTTTCTTTTCGTCTGCAAGAGATAGGCGTAAAGATAGAAGAGATCGATGCTATATTAGTGACACATGAGCATGTAGATCATGTCCGGGGGCTGTCGACGCTCTGGAATCAATACGAGATCCCGATTTTTATCAATAGCGAGACGGCAAAAGCCATCCTTCCTGGTTTTAGCAAGGTGCCAAAGATGAAGATCTTCTCCACGGGAGAGACGTTTGAATTTGGAGGGATTGCAATCCATCCTTTCAGCGTCCAGCATGATGCAATCGACCCTGTTGCTTTTACCTTTCAGTGGGACGAATGGAAGGTAGGTGTCTGCACCGATCTTGGCTTTGCTTCAACGCTTGTTTTGCATGCATTAGGGGGGTGTGATTATCTCTGCATCGAAGCCAACCACCAACCTTCGATGGTCCATGCCTGTTCCCGTCCTATGGTCTATAAACAGAGAGTGTTAAGCCGTCAGGGCCATTTATCGAATGAGGCATGTGCTGAGGTGGTAGCGGCCGTAGGCCATGCAGGTTTAAAGCACGTATATCTAGCGCATCTTTCTTCTGAATGCAATGCTCCTGATTTGGCGCTTGCGATTGTATCGAAGGCTCTTTCTCAATGCTCTGAAGCGGGAATCTCGATTGCATACCAAGATCGGATCAGCCAACCTAGCTATTTTACAGAGGAATCATCATCCCGTCGTACGCCAGCTCTATATGGCATCGATGGTGGAAGTCTTCCATGATATTTTGATGAAGCTGGGACTTTTGTAAGAGCAGCTCGTCTGTGTGTTTTGGGTCATGATGGACGACGATCCAGTCATGGATGCCGGCTTTTTTAATAAAAAATGAAGCGTTTGTGATCGAAGAATGCCCCCACCCCACTCTTTGTGCATATTCTTGGGGTGTGTATTGCGCTTCATGGATGATGAAGTCGCAGCCTTTAAAGAAGTCGATGAACCTCTGATAAGGTTCTAAAAAGACGGAGCGGTTTAGTTGAGAAGGAAGCTTGTGGGTGTTCATTAGAAATTCATTGTCTGTGATATATCCGAAGCTTTGGTGGCCTATAGTAAATCGAAAGCACAGTGTCGCTCCAGGATGGAAGGCATATTGTGTCTCTACGTGGATGGAGCCAAATGAGAGCTTCTGCCCTTCTCGGAGGTCTTTGAAGGCGATCTTTGACTGGATGTCTTCTAATCCGACAGGGAAATAGGCATAGGCGAGCATGTCGGTAAAGAGCTCTTTTGTATTTTTTTCGAAGCCTACAGGAGCCCAGATGTTGATCTCCCTGTCCGATTGATAGATTGGATAGAAAAAAGGAAATCCCAAGAGATGGTCCCAGTGGGTATGGCTAAGTAGGATATGGAATTCTTTTTTAGGGTGATCTCTTAAGACCTGTCCAAGACCGCGGATCCCTGAGCCTGCATCGACGATCACAAGATCATCGCCATGGCGGATTTCAAGACAGCAAGTGTTGCCTCCAAAACGGACATATTCTGGTCCCGACACAGGGTTTGAGCCTCGCGTCCCCCAGAATTTGAGATAGGAGGGCTTTTTATCTTGGTATGAGGGGAGCTGAAGCTTGTGGTGGTTTTCCTTTTCTTCAAAAGGTTCTGGATGGAGCTTGCCTTCAAAAAACAGTGCGATGAGAGAGAAGAGGTGCGGTAGGCGGAAGGGCTTTTCTAAGAAAAAATGGACCCCTAGCTTAACGGCAGCATGGTAGTTTTGGATCATGCTGTGATAGGAGGTGATGATGACTCCCATCTTGCCCATCAACGGAGCATCTTTGATGATGCGCAAGATCTCGATGCCGTGGATTTCGGGGAGCATAAAGTCGACGATGACAAGGTCAGGGCGGAACTCTTTTAGTTTTTTAAGGCATTCCGACCCGGTCTTGGCGATCTCTATTTGGTATTCTTTGGCAGCTTTGTATTGCTTGATTGAATGTAGGATCTCTTTATTGGGATCGGCAATCAAAAGCCGTTTTTTTCTAGGCTGCATCGGGGGCTTCTTAATGGTTAAAGTCCTTGCTTAAGACCATAATAACTATATCAGGAGAATATATTTCAATTTTTTAATTGGATTTAGGGCTCTTCTTTCTCTCTTTTGGTAGCCACGGTGATGCAGCTGATGCCAAGGGTGGCAAAGAGAAGGGAAACCACAAAGAAGTTGAGGGTCTCTTCTGCAAGGAATCCGTCGGCTTCAAATCCGGCAGAGAGGGTCTGTTCTTCTGTAGTAACTATCCCATCTTCCATGATCTCAGAGGCTTTGAGGATAGAGGCGTAGATGAAAAAGCAGGCGCTCATGACGATGAGTAAAATCCCCATCTGTTTAAAACGGGCAAGAAGAAGTTTTTCAACCTTTTTGTTTTTCGGACGGCTCATGATGGGGTCTCACATATCTAGAAAAGAGGGGTCTTCTTCGAGAAGCTCTTTTTTGTCAGGTTTTTTAAGGCTATTGGAAAGAACACGCCGAGGTTTGCTTCCCTCTTGAGGGCCGATCACCCCTTTCGTTTCCAGTTCATCCATCAAGGAAGCAGCTCGTGCATATCCTATTTTTAACTTTCTTTGGAGGAACGTAGTAGAGGCGTTGTTTGTCTCAATCACAATCGAGCGCGCTTGATCATAGAGGCTGTCTTTGGGAGACTCTTCGGCGCCTTCTATCAGGTCCTCTTTTTTCATCTGGTCGAAGGAGGCTATCAAGTAGTTTGGTGGGGCTTGCTCGCAGATGCAAGAGATCACTCGGTTGATGTCTTCATCGCGCAGGTAAGCGCCCTGCGCGCGGATGAGCTGAGAGCTGCCTGGTGGCAGAAATAGCATATCGCCATTGCCAAGAAGGCTTTCAGCTCCATTCTCATCGAGGATAATCTGTGAGTTCACGCGGCTTGCTACTTTGAAGGCGATCCTTGTTGGGAAGTTGGCCTTGATAAGACCTGTAATCACCTCGCGAGAAGGCCTTTGCGTGGCTAAGATCAAATGGATGCCAACAGCTCTTGCCATCTGCGCAATCCGTGCAATCGGAGTTTCTAGGTCGGAGCTGGAGACCATCATAAGGTCTGCAAACTCATCGATAATTGCGACAATCCCATACATCTTTTCTGGAATTGGAATGCTCAAAGAGGCCTCTAAGTCTTTTTGGACGGTGCGGCTGTTGAAGGCATGGATGTTCCTTAATCCAAGTTGTCTTAGGATCTCATAGCGGAGGGTCATCTCCTTGACGAGCCAGTTGAGAGCTGCATAGGCGCCGTGTGGTTCGGTGATCACAGGAGAGATAAGATGAGGGAGTTTCGTATAGCCAGTCAATTCTACTTTTTTTGGATCGACTAGAAGGAGTTTGATCTCATCGGGTCTAGCATTCATGACAATGGACATGACGATGGTGTTAATGCAGACCGATTTGCCCGATCCCGTAGCCCCTGCAATGATGCAGTGGGGCATTTTTGTAAGGTCGGTGACGACATGATCTCCATTGACAGCTTTGCCGAGGAGGACTGGAATGTGCAGCTTTTTTGGCTGTTGTTGGTAGGTGACGAGCATCTCTTTAAAGCTGACTTCCTGAGGGAAGAGAGTGGGGATTTCGACGCCAACGGCTGCTTTTCCGGGGATGGGGGCGATGATCCGGATAGACTTGGCTTGTAAGTTGAGGGCAATGTCGTTTTCAAGGGCCGTGATTTTTTGTACTTTAACGCCAATGGCTGGATGGACTTCAAATGAGGTGATGGCAGGCCCCGAGTTAATCTCTCCGACCTTCGCTTCAATCCCAAAGCTCATCAAGGTCTCTTCTAGGATTTCGGCTTGTCTTTTGAGCTCTTTTTTGAGTGAAGGCTGGTCTACTTTTTTAGGACTTGTCAAAAGCTCGGCGGGAGGGAGTCTATATCCTGAGAAATCCCCATTATACACTTTTTGTGCGGCAACCGCAGCATGCTTTGGACTGACTGGCGGGAGCTTTTCCGGGACAGGCTCTTTTACCGGAGCATCAGAGAGGGTGCGGATTCGCATTTCTCTTTGCTCTTTTGGGGCATAGAGAGGTTTAGGTAGAGGTCTTACAGAGAGTTTTTCTATCTCTTCGAAAACTTTAGGTTCTAATGTTGGTTTCTCCGGATATAAAGAGGGGAGCGGTTCTTCTTTTGGCTGCATGCGGGCAGAGACTTGATTGGCAGTCCATCGAATGAAAGGGAGAATGCGGATACGAGTCAAGAGGAGAAAAGAGGTGATCATAGTAATCGAAAAGGTGATCGAGACTCCTACATTGCTTAGGATCCTTTGCAGGTTGAATGTAGGGAGATCCCGGTAGAGGAAGTATGACAAGACCCCGCCTGTGTTATGGCGCACGGCTCTATGTGGATATGGGAGATCGAAGTAGAGAGATTCGCAATAGATTTTTTTCAGCCACACTTGAGGAAAAGGAAAACCAACTTCGCTGAGTACATTTAAAAGGATGCTAGCGGAAAAAAGAAAAAGAGAAAAGTAGATCGCTTTCTCTCTGAGCTTGGGGATCTTCTCTTCGGAGAGAAGCTTCCATCCTGCCCAGAAAAGGAGGGGGAGAAGAAAGTAGGCAGTCAAGCCGAATCCAAAGCTAAAAACCCAAGCGGTCCAATGGCCAAACAACCCTAACCAGTTGTGGTCGGGATGTTCCATATCCAGGCTCAAAAGGCTCAATGTGATCAGAAGGGCTCCTCCGATGAGAATAAGGCCTTTGGCTTCCGGATGGGATGTAGGATTTGGCTTTTCTATAGGCTTTGGCATCATAGACCCAGGATGTTAAAATAGAGGATCGATAGGCCCCCTAACGCTATGCAATAGGCCGCAAAGGGTTTCATGTTCCCTTTTTCTAGCCATTGGATGGCCCAGCGGACGATGCAAGCTCCTACAATGGCTGAAGTAAGAAAAGCTGTCAAACAACTTCCCCAGGCAATCTCAAAAGAAGCCTCCGAGCGAGCCATTTTAAGAAGCTCCAAAGCATTGCCTCCGAGGATCGTAGGGATCGAAAGGAGAAAGGAAAAGCGGACAGCATCTTGGATTTTCCATCCTAAGACCCTAGCGCAAGAGATGGTAGAAGCACTACGAGAGATGCCGGGGATAAGAGCTGCCGATTGCATCATCCCGATATAAAGAGCATCTTGCATAGGGCGGCTTTTTGAAAAAGAGCGGATGCGCCATCTTTGGCCGAGCAAGAGGATCATCCCTGTTGCACAGAGGCAAATGCCAACACTTTCTCTTTGTGCTACCCATTCTCTCAGCGGCTTCAAAAGGAAATATGCAGGGATCAAAGGAAGTAAGGCTAGAAAAAAAAGCCAGAGATTCGATCTGTTTTTGACAAAGAGGTCTCGGATCTCTAGTCTCAAGAACCAGATAAGCGCCATCAGGGTTCCTAAATGACAGCTTAAATCGAATAGGACACAGTGATCTAATTCTTGAAGTCCGCAGAGGTGTTTGAAGATCTTAAGATGGGCAGATGAGCTAACGGGGAAAAATTCTGTGATCGCTTGCAAGATCCCCAAAAGCAGGGCTTGGATAAATGACATAGGAGTCTCTTTGTCTTGTATTTTGATTCTCTCTTTAACACATCTTTAATTTAACAGAAAAGTACTTTAGAAAGAAACCAAGGAAGGGCGATCGACGGGGCTCGAACCCGCGACATTTGGATCCACAATCCAACGCTCTAACCAGCTGAGCTACGATCGCCATAGATGTTTTTGCCTTTGGATAAGGCAATTTCAAGGACAGATTCTAATCTATCTACCGGATTAAATGCAAATGTCTTGTTTTTTTAGGAATTGTCACAAACCTTTGAGGCTTGGCTTATATTGAAGAGTCGGGATGTTTTGCTATTTGGCTGCAAATATCTTGCAGGGAAAGATCTTGAGAAAAAGGAAAAAATCCATCTTTGTAAAAACTATATTTTTTCATTCGCCGATTCAACATCCAAGTGCAACGATAGAGCAAGTAAAAAAGGGTAAGAAT
>CAMFIG010000065.1 GCA_945952445.1 uncultured Chlamydiae bacterium | reverse complement strand
TTGATGTGCCTTTCAAGGAATCATTCTATAAGGCTGTTGCTAAAAGATATGGAGCTATGGAGTTGTCTGAGGTCTTAGCTCAAATGCAGTCTATCGATGATCCGGATTTGCGATTTGCGATTGCGAAGCTCTGCGCGCAGCGAAATGGAAGGGGTACAGCTGAATATATTCAGAATTTTGGGATTCGGGGTGAAGATTGTCTTTATGAGATCGCGAAGCTCTGTGCGCAGAAAAATGGATATTCGACAGCTACTTACATTCAGAATTTTAGGATTACAGACTCGGATCGTCTTTATGAGATCGCGAAGATCTGCGCGCAGCAAGATGGATATGGGACAGCTGAGAATATCCAGAATTTTAGGATTACAGATCCGGATCATCTTTATGAGATCGCGAAGATCTGCGCGCAGCAAAGTGGAGAGGGCATAGCTGAGAATATCCAGAAGTTTGAGATCACAGATCCAGGCCGTCGTTATGAGATCGCGAAGCTCTGTGCGCAGCAAAATGGAAGGTGGACAGCTGAGAATATCCAGAAGTTTGAGATTACAGATCCGGATCATCTTTATGAGATCGCGAAGCTCTGTGTTCTAAATGCAGACAGAGCCATCTTCGTTTTGATAGATAGGCGATTCTCCTCTTTGCCACCCAATAAGAGACACGAGCTGAAAAACCTCTCTGTTTGGAGTATGGTTGCTTCTCAAGATCTTTCTGAGGAAGGAAAAAGGCATTTTATCACGGAGATGTTCCCTTCAGTCCAAGCTGCGCTAGAGGAAGAAAAACATCAGTTTTTGTTAGGAGCATTTTCAGAGGAAGAAAAACTTGCGATCAAAAACGAAGCCCCAGATACATTCCGTCCTCAACTCATGATGAAGCTATGCGGGATCCGTTGTCTACTCGATGTAAGCAAAGAAGAACCTATTGCAGCGATTATGCAAAACACTTGCATTGCAGCACTTGTATATCGCAGTCCTCAGATTTCCAAGGCGTATCTTTTCGAGATTTTTTCCTATATGCAAGAAGAAAGAGGTCTTGCGGTATACGAGTCTTGTGTTACTGGACGAGCAGGGCCTGTGGAATACTTGCGGCTTCTTATGTTGATGATTGCTAAATGGCTAGTGAAATCTGATCATTCTCAAGAGATGCAAAAGGCACTTGAAAACATAAAAAACTGTGTACTAAAAGAAAGAACAGCATTTAGAAATGCGAAAGTACTTCTTATGCAGACGTGGCTTTCTACTTGCATTGCCTTAGAAAAACAGACCAAATTATCTGCAAAAGATAAGGTCCTATTGTTGGGTTGGGTGGCATCCGATTTATCTAAGGATCAAACTGCTGCAGATCTCACAAAAAGGCTCTCTTGTATGAAGGCCTTGTTATCTATGGGACAAGAAAAAGCGCTTGCAACAGCACTTTCGCTTAATATAAATGCAACTTCGCATCTTGCTTCCTTGATAGAAGAAACTCTTGCAACAGACCCTTATCTTGGGCTTGGCAGTGTAGAGTTTTTGTCGGATAAATACTTAAGAACCCTTGGAGCTATGCGAGTTCCTATGGCTTGGGGCACATACGCTTCGCAAATCAAACAAACAGGAGATGCTGATGTGCAAAAAGCATTTCAGCATGCGCTTATAAACATCCTCAACGGAACATATAGAGAATCTAGATATGCTGAAGAGAGCAGTCCCCATATCCAAAAGATTGTAGAAAGGTATCAAGAGGTATGGGATCGATGGAAAGCTCCTGTAGAAGGGCGGAGAGTATCATCTGATCTTGGAGGGAAGAGATCTGTATTTTCTTTCCAAAACTACCTGAAGACAAAATGCGATGATGGGCATTTTCGTTTTGCAGATGGGCGTTCATTGGGCCTTTTAACCGCTGTGATACAGAATTCGTCTACTGCAGAAGAAAAGCAGCTAGAATGCCAGGAGATGGCTGCCAAAAGCGAAGATCCTCTTTTGCAAGCGCAGGATCTTTTGATTTCTTTGTATATGAAAAATGCATCAACTGAAGATCTTCTTGCAAAAAGACAAGAGATAGAAGCCATACTAACAACACTTGACGGATGCGAGCTTGTTAGCGATCTTCCGGGGTTATTGACGGAGCTGTCTCGCAGCCGGCAAGAGCTAGATCTAACCGTCGTTGACACGGACGATTGGCAAGACCTTCTTTTATGCGGAACGGAGGTGACAGGCTCATGCCAGCGAGTCGATGGCAGTCCGAATCTTAATAAATGCCTTCTTGCCTATGTGATCGATGGAAAAAATCGGATGCTTGCTATCAAAGACTCTTCTGGCAAGATCCAAGCACGGGCTTTGTTTCGTATGCTCTGGGATCCTGCAAGACAAGAGCCTGTTCTTTTCTTGGACCGGATCTATCCAAGTCCCTGTCCTCCGGCCTATACGGAGGCTTTAAATGACCTTGCCAAGGAGAGGGCTCGCTCTTTGGACCTTCGGTTGTATGTGCAAGGGACAGCTAGCGACGTGTCGATAAAATCCTTAGGAAGCAGAGCGCCTTGGGAATATGAAGATGCGGCTGCAGGGGTGCAGCAAAATGGGGTTTTTACTATTCATAATGCGCAGGAAGTTTCTTTTTGAATTATTTCATCAATTTAATATCATTTTAATATAGTTTTTGTTACATATTAAATTATGCTGTTTATTTAAGGTTGTGCTATGTCAATGCAAATTGGAAGATCCGGGGACTCTTATTTTTCCTTGGAAGCGATCATTCATTCTCCTTCCGGGGATGTTTCTTCTAAAAGCTTGATGGAAAGAGTGCTTCTTAGTCTGGAAAAACAATGTGAGATAGCGGTCTCTTCGCGTAGGATCGCTTCGGCTAAGGAATTCTTAATTCCAGAAGAATGGGTGTCGGGGATTGTACAGCGTTTAAAATCTACAACACCTGCAGCAGTACGTACTGAAGAAGCTGCTCTTTCGATAGAGACTCGAGTTTTAGAGCGCTTTCTTTTAGATTTAAGAGACTCTAGCAAAACTCCGGAAGCTTTAAAAGCGAGTTTTTTAGCTTTAGGAGAGCCTTTCAAAACGATACTTTGCAATTGGATATGGCATGCTGCAGGGGAGCCCCAAGGCGATCCTCAATACGGAGAGCATCGTATTCTAGAAGATCCTCGCTGTTTACTTGCTTTTGTCGATGGAAAAGGGAATACCATTGTCGAGCGCCTAATAGAGCTCTGGCAGGGAGTTTCTGATAGGCGGTTTGAGCAAGTTATCACAATGTGCAATTTGGAGACGTTTAGCAAGAGAGAATCAACTCTATTTGATGCATCTTTCAAAAAGGCATTCTATGAGGCTATTGCTACAAGATATGGAGCTATGGAGTTGGCTGAAATCATAGTTCAAATGCGGTCTATCGATGACCCGGATTTGCGATTTGCGATTGCGAAGAGCTGCGCGCAGAGGGATGGATGTGGAACAGCTGAGCATATTCAGAATTTTAGGATTATCGATGAAGGTCGTCGTTATGAGCTAGCGAAGCTTTGTGCGGAGCAGAATGCAGGATGGACAGCTTTGTGTATTCAGAATTTTAAGATTGACGATCAGGATCGTCTTTATGAGATCGCAAGGTTCTGTGCAGAGCAGAATGCAAGATGGATAACTTATTATATTCAGAATTTTGGGATTAGCAATCCGGAGTATCTTTATGAGATCGCGAAGCTCTGCGCGCAGAGGGATGGAGGAGGGGTGACAGCTCGGAATATTCAGAATTTTGGGATTAGCGATCCGGTTTATCTTTATGAGATCGCGAAGCTTTGCGCGGAGCAGAATGCAGGATGGACAGCTTTGTGTATTCAGAATTTTAAGATTGACGATCAGGATCGTCTTTATGAGATCGCAAGGTTCTGTGCAGAGCAGCATGTAGGATGGACAGCTAAGCATATTGGGAATTTTAAGATTATCGATGAAGGTCGTCGTTATGAGCTAGCGAAGCTCTGCGCGCAGCATGATGGAGGAGGGATAGCTGAGTATATTCAGAATTTTGAGATCACAGACTCTGATCGTCTTTATGAGATAGCGAAGATTTGCGTTCTAAATGCAGGCAGAACCGTCTTTGCCTTGATAGATAACAAGTTTTCTTCTTTATTTCTCGATAAGAAAGAAAACCTGAAAAACCTCTCTGTTTGGAGCATGATTGCTTTCCAAGATCTTTCTGAGGAAGGAAAAAAGCATTTTGTCATGGAGATATTCCCTTCAGTCCGAGCAGCACTTGGCGAAGAAAAGCATCGGTTTTTGTTAGACGCATTTTCAGAGGAAGAAAAAGTTGCGATGGAAAACGAAGTCCCGGATACATTCCGCCCTCAACTCATGATGAAGCTATGTG
Source organism: uncultured Chlamydiae bacterium (assembly GCA_945952445.1). Classification (GTDB taxonomy): domain Bacteria; phylum Chlamydiota; class Chlamydiia; order Chlamydiales; family Rhabdochlamydiaceae; genus CAMFIG01. The sequence goes on along the minus strand of CAMFIG010000065.1, from coordinate 5,292 downwards.
GGATCCGATGTCTACTCGATGTGAGCAAAGGAGAACCTATTGCGGAGGTTATGCAAAAAACCTGCATCGCAGCGCTTATATATCGCAATCCTCAGATTTCCAAGGCATATCTTTTGGAGATTTTTTCCTATATGCAAGAAGAAAGAGGTCTTGCAATATACGTATCTTGTGTTACCGGGCGAATAGAGCCTGTGGAATACTTAAGGCTTCCCATGTTGATGATTGCTAAATGGCTAGCGAAATCCGATCATTCTCCAAAAATGCAAGAGGCACTTAAAAACATAAAAAGCTGTGTACTAAAAGAGAGAACAGCTTTTAGAAATGCGAAAGTACCTCTTATGCAGATGTGGCTTTCTACCTGCCTTGCATTAGAAAAGCAGCCCGAATTCACTGCAGAAGACAAGGTCCGATTGTTGGATTGGGTGGCATCCGACTTAGATAAGAAACAATCTGCCAAAGATCTGGAAAAAAGACTCTCTTGTGTGAAGGCTTTGTTATCTATGGGGCAAGAAAAAGCGCTCGTAACAGCACCTTCGCTTACTATAAATGCAACTTCGCATCTTTCTTCTTTGATAGAAGGGATTCTTGCAACGGACCCTTATCTTGGGCTTGGTAGTGTAGAGGATTTGTCGGATAAATACTTAAGAACCCTTGGGTCTATGCGGGTTCCTATGGCTTGGGGTACGTACGCTTCGCAAATCAAACAAACAGGAGATGCCGATGTGCAAAAGGCATTTCAGCATGCTTTGATCCATATTTTAGAAGGAACGCATAGGGAGGCTCGCTATGCCGAAGAGAGCAGCCCCCATATCCAAAAGATTGTAGAAGGGCATAAAGAGGTATGGGATCGATGGAAAGCTCCTGTAGAAGAGCAGAGGATAGAGTTAGGTTCTTCTGAAAAGAGAGATGTATTTTCTTTCCAAAATTATCTGAAGACAAAGTGTGATGATGGGCATTTTCTTTTTGCAGATGGACGCTCTTTGGATCTTTTAACCTCCGTGATACAGAATCCATCTATTGCAGAAGCAAAGCAGCTAGAATGCCAGGAGATGGCTGCCAAAAGCCGAGATTCTCTTTTACAAGCACAGGATCTTTTGATCTCTTTGTATAGGAACAATGCATCGGCCGAAGATCTGCTCGCAAAAAAACAAGAGATAGAAGCCATATTAACAACACTTGCCGAATGCGAGCTTGCCAGCGATCTTCAGGGGTTGTTGACAGAGCTGTCTCGCAGCCAGCAAGAGCAAGGTCAAGGTCTAACTCTTGTCGATACGGACGATTGGCAAGACCTTCTTTTATGTGGCACGGAGGTGACAGGTTCTTGCCAGAGAGTGGAAGGCAGTCAGAATCTTAATAAATGTCTTCTTGCCTATGTGATCGATGGAAAAAATCGGATGCTTGCCATCAAAGACTTTTCGGGCAAGATCCAAGCTCGGGCTTTGTTTCGTATGCTCTGGGATCCAGAAAGACAAGAGCCTGTTCTTTTCTTAGATCGGATCTATCCAAGTCCCTGTCCTCCGACTTATACGGAGGCTTTAAATAATCTTGCTAAGGAAAGGGCGCGCTCTTTGGGACTTCGCTTGTATGTTCAAGGGTCGGATAGAGGCGTGTCGATAGAGTCTTTAGGAAGCAGAGCTCCTTGGGAATATGAAGATGCGGCATTGGGTGTGCAGCAAAATGGGGTTTTTACTGTTCATAATGCGCAGGAAGTTTCTTTTTGAGAACAAGTGCGTATTATTGTTTTCTTTTAAGCGAAGGAGAATGATACAGTAAAACAAGGCGACTGGAAAGAGAAGAGCGCCAAATTCTATTGTCAATATCTTGAGAAGAATTTATGAATTCCTGGATTGCTGATTTTCTGGCTTATTTAGGCTCTGAAAAGGGCCTTGCCCAAAACACATTGATCGCCTACAAAAGAGATCTTCTTTTGTTCTCTGAGTTTGTCGAGAAAAATAAGGGGGATCTTTCTAAGGAATGGCTCCTTGCATTTTTAGAAACACTGCATCAAAAAAATCTCGCTTCGAGTTCTGTATGTAGGCATCTTATCTCTTTGAAGGTGTTTTTTCGCTTTTTAAAAAAAGAAAAAAGGATCGAAGACAACCCGGCAGAATGGCTGGATATGCCCAGAGTATGGCAGCTGATCCCTGAAGTCCTCACGGTAGAAGAGGTAGATCGGTTGTTGCAGGTGCCTTCTTTGGAGACTTTTGAGGGCTCTCGAGATAAAGCGCTATTGGATGTTATCTATGCGTCGGGTCTCAGAGTTTCAGAAGTGTGCGGACTTGATTTATACGATGTAGGCGACTTGCAGGTGCGGGTGAAGGGAAAAGGAGGAAAGGAGAGGATCGTTCCTATTGCTGAAAGAGCTATTAAGAGCCTCGATTATTATTTAACCCATTTTCGAGACCAGATTCCGGATTTGGAAGAGAGGGCTCTTTTTGTAGATAAGGCGGGAAAAAGGGTCACCCGATACCTTATCTGGGCTCGTATCAAATACTATGCCAAGAAAGCTGGCCTTTTGAAAAGAATATCGCCGCATACGCTGAGGCATTCATTTGCAACGCATCTTCTGGAAAATGGCGCAGATCTTAGGGTTATCCAAGAGATGCTAGGGCACGCAAGCATTGCAACGACAGACCGCTATACTCATATTAGCCAGAAGCATCTGGAAAGTGCTTTTTCAACATTTCATCCTAGACCCTGACGTTTTTTGCGTAGAAGGTCCCTCCACTGTTCAACATATGCATAGGTGACAGGCGTGAAATATAAGGTGAGGATTTGCGAGAAGATAAGCCCCCCTACGATCGCAATGCCCAAAGACTTTCTGGATTCAGCTGCCATACCTCCCAATCCAAGAGCGATGGGCAGAGCTCCCATCATCGCAGAGACTGTCGTCATTAAAATAGGGCGGAAACGGATCAGGCATGCCTGATAAATCGCTTCATAAGCATCTTTACCTGATTCTCTAGCTTCGTTGGCAAAGTCGATCATGATAATCCCATTTTTCATGACAATGCCAAGAAGCATGATCATCCCCACGACAGCGTAGAGGGAGAGGATTTCATGGAAGAGAAGAAGGCTGAGGAGGCCTCCTAAAGCAGCAGGAGGCATCGTCGACATAACGGTGATTGGAGGGAAGAAATTTTCATAGAGGATCCCTAAGATCACATAGATAATAAAAAAAGTGATGATGAGCAAGAACTGGAGGTTGGCAAACGACTGCTTGAAGATGTTTGCAGAACCTTGTGCAATCCCTGTTACTGTGGGAGGGAGAACTTCTTGAGCAAGTGCTTCGAGTTCATCCAATGCTGTTTGGAGGGGGATGCCGGAGACGTTAAAGACGACAGTCGCTGAAGGCAGTCCGTCAAAGTGATTAATGGTGAGAGGTCCGAGAGTTTCTTTCATCTCTACGATCGAAGAGAGGGGAACGAGCTTTCCTGTTGTCGAGGAAGTGATCCATAGTTGAGAGAGCTTTTCTGGCGTAGCGTAGAATTTGGGAAGAACTTCCATGATCACGTAGTATTGGTTTTGCGGCTCATTAATGGGAGAAAGGTTGCTATCGGCAAAAGCCAGGTTCAAGGTGTTTTCTATTTGCTCTGCGGTGATCCCGAGCATCGATGCTTTGTCCCTTAGGATGTGAATAGACAGTTGAGGCTGCGCTATGTCCAAGTCGGAGCTTACCTGAGCAAATCCCGGCAGGGATTTCATCCTCTGTTCTATGATCGGAGCATAATGGTAGAGGTCTTCTGCATTAAGAGACTGCATCGTGAATTGGTAGTCAGCCTTACTTGTTGTTGTCCCCACTTGTAGGTTGATGAGAGGGATGGGGCGCAAGAAGATATTGGCAGAAGGGATTGTATGAAAGCTTTGGTATAGCTCCTGGATGACCTTCTGCATAGGTTCCCTTTTATTATAGTCTTTTAATCGTAGGTACATGATCCCCTGGTTGTCTTGAGGAGAAGCTCCGATGGCGACGATTGACTCAACGTTCGGATTTTGGATGGCCATCTTGGCATAGGTTTGCTGGATGTTGGCAATTTCAAATGGAGAGGTGCCGTCTGATGTCATGGTGAATGCTTGTACAAATCCGATATCGTCTCCGGGGATGAAATCTTTAGGAATATATATCGTAAGATATAAGGAGCTGACGACGCTGAGGATCCCTCCTATAAAGACCCACTTTTTATGGTGTAGAGCCCAAGAGAGGGTAGGTTTGTAAAAGGAAAGAAGCGTCTGGTTGAGTTTTTCGGAAAAAAGAGAAATTTTAGTTTGTGTTTTTCTTGGAGGGATGAGCTTACTGCAAAGCAAAGGCGTTAAACTTAAAGAGATTAATCCGGAAAACAAGACGGCAATGACGATAGTCATGGCAAATTCATGGAGAATTTTGCCGATGATTCCATCCATAAATACGAGGGGGATAAATACAGAGCATAAACAAAGGGTCATCGAAAGGATTGTAAGGCTTATCTCCTTGGACCCTGCAAGGGCAGCTTCTAAAGGCGATTTTCCCATCTCCACATGGCGGACGATATTTTCTAGGACGACAATGGCATCATCGACGAGGAATCCAATCGACAGGGTGATGGCGAGCAAGGAAAGAATGTCGATTGTATAGCCAAGGGCGTACATCAAAATGAAGGTCCCTAGAATCGACATGGGGATGGCAATCGAAGGGATCAACGTATCGATGAACTTGCCGAGATAGATGAAAATCACACAGACAACGAGCAGTAGAGCGATGAAAAGAGTCAATTTCACTTCTTTGATGGAATCAAGGATATATTCCGACTGGTCGTACATTCGGTAGAGCTGGACCGATCCTGGCAGAGTGCTTGCAAGCACTGGAAGAACCTGGTCGATCCCATCAATGGTAGCTAAAGTATTTGATCCCGGCTGCTTTTGGATTCCAAGACCTACGCAATCTTCCTGGCGGTCTTTTTGGAAAAACTGGACGTAGATTTTATCGTTCTGCACGCTATTAAAGGCTTTGCCTATGTCTTGAAGGCGGACGATGGCGCCTGTATTGCTGTCGCTTTTCATCACAAGAGGGTTGTAGTTGGCCCCTTCGTAGATCTGCCCATCGACTTCAATGGTGAATTCTTTTTTAGGCCCAAAGAGAGTGCCAACAGGCAAGTAGACGTTGGCTTGGGTGATTGCAGATCCTATTTGGTTGATATCCATCTGCTTTGTCATTAACTTTTGAGGATCTACTTGTACCCGTACTGCATAGGGAACTCCATATGAGCTTACCTGAGATACTCCATTGACGATGTTGAGCCTTTGTCCGATAACCGA
>CAMFIG010000064.1 GCA_945952445.1 uncultured Chlamydiae bacterium | reverse complement strand
GAATATAAACAGCTCCTCCAGACTCCCAAGCCCTGTGGGCAATGCCGTGATTGGAATACTCCGAATCTCCAACTTCTTTAAAGAGCGGTAGCTTCCAAGAGCTGTGATATCTCTAAGTTCAGAGCAGAAACCAATACTCAGCCCCTCCAGACTCCCAAGTCCTTCTGGCAATGCCGTGATTGGAATATAGGAAATGGCCAACTCCTTTAAAGAGCGGTAGCTCCCAAGAGCTGTGATATCTCTAAGTGCAGAGCAGTCCTCAATCCTCAGCTTCTCCAGACTCCCAAGCCCTTCTGGCAATGCTGTGATTGGAATATAGAAAATGCCCAACTTCTTTAAAGAGCGATAGCTTCCAAGAGCTGTGATATCTCTAACTGCAGAGCAGAAACCAATACTCAGCTCCTCCACACTCCCAAGCCCTTCTGGCAATGCTGTGATTGGAGTATGGCTAATGTTCAACTCCTTTAAAGAGCGGTAGCTTTCAAGAGCTGTGACATCTCTAAGTGCAGAGCAATTGAATATCCTCAGCTTCTCCAGACTCCCAAGCCCTTCTGGCAATGCTGTGATTTGCGAACAGTGATCCAACGCTAAGCTCTCCACACCTGGTAGCAAATGGATGATTTTTTGTAATTCTGCATTCGATATGGTGCTCTCGGAGAACTGCAATGAGTATGGACATATATAATCTGATAATAATCCATCTCCAATCCGTACAGACTCCAAGTCTTGAATAATCATGTGCACGGATCGTTTATTACGTAAGGATAAATCAACATAAGAAGAGATAATCCGACCGATCAGCAACATCTCAAGGCCTCCCAAATATTGAGACTTGTTATAGACCTGCTGTATTGCATCCCGTAGAAGTGCTGGAGTGCCAATCTCTTGTATAAAAGTAATGTACCTCATGCTTTGCTTCAAAGAGCTCAACGATTTATTCGATCCGAAATAAAACACCACTGCAACCAAAGAGATCACATCTGCAAGATTCAGGTCTTGGCCCTTTCCTGTTTGAAGCATAGACAGGTATATATCTAAGCCTTGCTTTGAGATGCCGCTTGGTAAAACGATCTTAGGAAGGCTCTCTCCCGATTCTTGGAATTCCCCTATGAGCATAGCTGAAAGCATAGGCGATTTATTGCAAAAAGAAAGAGGCAATGCCCATTCCGTTTCAATCCCGTTTTCTTCTTGGATAAGCACTTTTATGGTAGGCTCTTCAATTTGGAGCTGTTTCATCAAAGGTTCTGCAGACTGCCAGAACTCTAGCTGATCTGCCCGGCTAGGACATCGTTTCAAGGTCTCTTGCATGATCGAGCGGATTGTTAAATCCTCATCCCCTAAAGTCTCCACAACAGATACAGCACCTTCTCGAAACTGAAGACCTTTCCCTTTCCACTCTTCTTGGCGATGTTCTATAAAAAATCTCCGAACGCTATCGAGAGAATCTCCTACTGCTGGGTTAAATCCTCGACTGGACAGCAATGCATTGACATCCATCCCTCCGGAAGCTCCATGAACCGGTATTCCCATAATATCTCCGAGAAAAAAAACTCACGCTGCTAATTTAATATTACATCATAAGCAAAAAAACACGGAATTTAAATGTTTTAAATTTTAACAATTAATGATAAAATCAATTTTAACAAGAAAGGAATTTAAGCTATGTCTTCTGCCAACCCAACACAAGTCGTAATTAGGCAAGCAGCGCCCCCGCCTCCTCCTGTAAAACCTCAATATATGTACTTGGGAGGGCACATCTGGAAAGTTACCGTGACCTCAACACATCCCGATGGGAAGCAATACCAACACTCTCCATCTCCCGAACTTGTAAAAACCATGCAAGTTGCTGCTTCTCAGCTTCTTAACAATCCATCCGTTCATCCAACAGAAGCGCAAAAACTGATATTCTTAAAAAAACATAAGGAACCGATAGAAGCCTCTGTTGCGTATGGATCGAGCAGGCCTTCTGTAAAAATCCCTCAACCAACCGAAGATACTGTCCTACAATCCTTTAGCGCTTTAGGAGAGCAGATTGAAAAGACAAGACAGCTAGGGGGATCCCTTTTACAAGAAAAAGCGACACAGACTCCTTCTAGGAGCCAAGCTGCTTTTCTTTCCACTGAAGAGAGCGTTCGTAAGCTAGCTGACCAGTCTACCTATTTACAGTTTGATATCCACCATCCTCTTTTAAGCTGTTTCAGCAATGCCTATCTTCATCCCTTTTCTTTTGAAACCTTAAGTTATTGCTCTGCAGCAGCGGCTTTCTACGCTCAAAAGCTTCCAGCTAAAAAAAGAGCACCTTTCCAGACAATGACAGCGAAGGAAGCCTACGAAAAGGCACAGGAAGTAACAAATACAAAGTGGGACCAAGAAAAAGAAAATCTCATGAGGAAAATACTCAAAGAGAAATTCCAAGATACCCACTTCAAAAACTTACTTTTAGCAACCGGCAGCACCTATCTTGCATGTTCAGAAAATCGAGATGTCGACTTAGGGAAAATTCTCATGGAGATACGGCAAGAACTTGGAGGAAGCGGAGTGCAGTCTAAACCAGCAGATTTTCCTTAATCCGAGAAAATAGATAAAATAAAACAACCCTAGGCTTGATGCTGCGCTGGATCCCAAGACGCACTTCATCTATCAGAGGATGGATCTTATCAATTGAAGGACAAAATCCCCTTGCTAATTGCATTAAGAGATCTTGCCTATGGGCTTCATGAAAAAGGCTCTGCCTTGCATCGGGGATTTGCAGAAGATGCAGATCTCGAATCCAATATAAAAGATCTTCCAGCAAGCCGTCGATCCCTTCTAAAATAGACTCCTCTTGCTTTTCCCATCCCTTCTCTATTTTCGCAAGAGCATCCTGCAAAAACAAGAGATCGGGCTCGAGAAAAAAGCGCCTTAAAATCTCTATGAAAATCCGGCGTGCAGGGTCTTCTGCTTTTAGCAGAAACTCCTGAGCTTTTACATAAGAGCCATGAGATGCGAAAGCTGCCTGCTGGGCTTTGGCAAGCTCCACATTTTTCTCTTCAACCAGATAGCCTACCAATATAGAGTCTTCTATAGGAAAAAAAGGGATGCGGAAGCAGCGCGACAAGATAGTTGGCAACATCTCTTCCGGCTGGCTGCTTAATAAGAGGATATGGACAAAAGGGAAGGGCTCTTCTAAGGTTTTTAAAAGGGCATTGCTGCTCGTAGGAAGCATCTTTTCCGCTGCATCAAAAATGCAGACTTTTTTCTTGCTTTCGAAAGGGGGGATCGAGGCCTCTTCAATCCATTGCTTTATAGACGACATAGGATGAAGGCCCGCTTTCCCTTCTGGCTCCAGTATGTAAAGATCGGGGTGAGCACCTGTAGATATTCTTTTTTCTGCTTGTAGGATCCTCTTTGCAAAGGCAAGAGCAAAACTCTTTTTCCCCACGCCAGCAGGGCCTGTAAAGAGAAGGACCTGGGGCAAAAGTCCAGAAGAGAGGAGATTTTCTAAAGTAGCCTTTGCGGTCTCATTGCCGAGAAGATGAGAAAAACTCATGCAGGCATCCTAATGCTTGATCCAGTAGATCTTCTGGAGAAATGGTGGCATCTAAAACCTTCACCCGATGGGGTTCCTTATCCGCAATCTGATGAAAAGCCTCTCGGATCTTTTGATGGAATGCCAGCGTTTCCGATTCCATTCGGTCTTTAATCTCTGCTTTCCTGTCGATCCGCGCAAGCCCCTCTTTAGGGTTAATATCCAAATAAAACGTCAAGTCCGGCTCTCGATCTTGAGTCGCAAAATGGCATAACGAGCGCACCCATGTTGGATCTAGGTTTCTTGCAACGCCTTGATAGGCAACTGTCGAATCATTAAAACGATCGCAAAGAACCAAGGTTCCGTTCTCCAAAGCAGGGAGAATCACCTGCTGCATATGTTCTGCGCGGTCTGCTAAAAATAAGAACAATTCACAGCGAGGGCTGAGAGCGAGTTCTTGTTTATGCAATAAAAGCGTGCGGATCTCTTCTCCTACCTTTGTCCCGCCTGGAGCCCTCGTTTTTAATACTGGGGCCCCTTCTTGCAAAAAATGGCGGTAGATCCCTTCCAGCAAAGTCGTCTTGCCGGCGCCATCACCGCCTTCGAATGTCACGAAAAAACCTTTTTTCATTCTGTTTTTTCCACAGGTTCTGCTTCGATTGATTCAATCTTTTGGATCGCTACGACAGTATTTCCCTCATGGAGATTGACAAGGCGGACTCCTTGCGTCGACCTTCCCATGACGCGCACGTCATTCATGGAGATCCTAAGAGTCTGTCCTACATTCGACATCAAAAGAACACTGTCCTGGTCGGTGACAGAGATCGCTCCCACCACCCTGCCGTTGCGATCGCTCGTAATAATCGAGCGGACCCCTACGCCACCGCGATTCGTCTGGCGGAACTCCTCGACTAAAGACCTCTTGCCATAGCCATTTTCACAGACGACCAAAAGGCTTTCATTGCCTGATACGACTTCGCAAGACACTACTCCATCGGCTTCATTTTTCAATAGCGCACCGCGTACGCCACGAGCCACTCTTCCTACAGGACGGATCTGGGCCTGGTCAAAGCGAACAGCCATGCCATCTTTTGTAAAGAGCATGACTTGCTCTCCTTCTCGAGTAAGACGAGCTGCAATGACTTCATCGCCTTCGTCAATGTTGATCGCGTAGACGCCTTTCCTTCTTGGGGAATTAAAAGCGCTAAGCTCGGTCTTCTTGACAACCCCTTGGCGAGTCGCTAACAAGATAAATGCCTGCTCCTCAAAATCTTTTACGCGCAAGATGGCGGCAACCTTTTCCTTTTCCTGGATATCTTCTAGAAGGTTGATAATTGCCTTTCCTTTGGATCTTCTTCCAGCTTCAGGGATTTGCCATACTTTCAGCCAGTAACATCTGCCAAAACTTGTAAAGATCAGAAGAGAGTCATGCGTCGAAGCCACATACACATCTTTTAAATTGTCGGCTTCCTTTTTCATCTCCATCCCTATTACGCCTTGGCCTCCACGGCGCTGCTCACGGAAGGTATCTAAAGGCATACGCTTAATATAATCATCTTCTGAGACTGTGATGATCACAGGCTCGTCGGCAATGAGGTCTTCCATGTTGAATTCCCCTTCTGCCGCGATGATCTTTGTCTTGCGGTCTGACGTATGGTGTCTTTTTAACTCCTGAAGCTCGTCTTTAATAATCGATCGAACCATCTGCTCGCTCGCTAGAATCGCTCGGAAATGCGCTATCTTTGCCAAGAGTTCTTTGTATTCATTTTCCAGTTTTTCTCTTTCTAATCCCGTCAGTTGGTACAGTCTCAGCTCTAAGACAGCACTGGCTTGCCTTTCTGTAAGTCCATACCTTGCCATAAGCTGTGTTCTTGCATCTTCTTTGCTGCTACTTTCTCGAATGAGCCTGACGACCTCATCGAGGTGATCCAATGCTTTTAGATATCCTTCTAAGATATGAGCCCTTGCTTCTGCTTTAGCAAGCTCAAAGCGAGTCCTTCGGCGGACCACTTCAATCCGGTGATCTACCCAAGCAGAAATCATCTGCTTGATGTTCATGATTCGAGGAAGACCTTTATCTAAAGCGAGCATGTTACAGCCAAAGGTCACCTGCATATCGGTGAACTTAAAGAGCTGATTGATGGTCACGTCAGGGATCTCTCCCCGTTTTAACTCTAGGACAATCCGCATTCCATCCTTGTCTGACTCATCCCGAATGTCTGAAACTCCAGGGATCGCCTTATCATTCACAAGCTCTGCGATTCTCTGGATGAGCTGCGCTTTGCTCACGTTATAGGGAATCTCATCGACGACAAGTCTTTGTCTATCATTCCCTTCTTGATCTTCAGTGCGGATCACAGCGCGGAGAGTGATTTTCCCTTTTCCTGTATGATATGCTTCTTTAATTCCCCTGTATCCGCAGATAACACCGCCCGTTGGGAAATCGGGAGCAGGCATCACTTCCATAATCTGGTCGATTGTGGTTGCTGGCTGATCGACGACAAGCATCGTGGCAGAGATGAGCTCTCCTAAGTTATGAGGAGGGATGTTTGTAGCCATCCCAACAGCGATCCCGGAAGATCCATTGGATAATAGGTTAGGAAATTTAGCAGGGAAAACAGTCGGCTCGGTTTTCGTTTCGTCATAGTTAGGAACCAGATCGACTGTATCTTTTTCTAAGTCTTCCATTAAAGACATGGAAGAATGCGTCAACCGCGCTTCGGTATAACGCATCGCAGCTGGGGGGTCTCCATCGACAGAGCCGAAGTTTCCCTGTCCATCAATCAGGGTATAGCGCATCGCCCAATCTTGCGCCATGCGCACCAATGTAGGATAAATGACCGTTTCTCCGTGCGGGTGGTAATCACCTGATGTATCTCCTGATATCTTCGCGCATTTTCTATGCTTGGCTCCGGGAGAGAGGTTCAACTGGCGCATCGCATAGAGAATCCGCCTTTGCGACGGCTTCAACCCATCCCGCACATCGGGAAGCGCTCGGGAGATAATGACAGACATGGAATATCGCAAGTAACTTTCCTTGACTTCCTCTTCCACATTTTTTGGTAGAATACTTTCACCTTTCGTATAAGACATGGCAGTTCTCCCTTAGATATCCAGATTTTTCACAGATAGTGCATGTTGCTCGATGAAAGCTCTTCTAGGAGGCACATCTTCTCCCATCAGCATCGTAAACATATGGTCTGCAGCCACTGCATCGGGCAGAGTCACCTTAAGCAGAGTCCGTTTCTCCGGATCCATTGTGGTTTCCCAAAGCTGGTCTGCGTTCATCTCTCCAAGACCCTTATACCTTTGGATCTCAATGCCCTTCCGGCCATTAGCCCTAAAGAACTCAATCCCCTCTTTCAAGGTATAGACACTAGACTCAGTCCCATCTTCTTGAAGGATATCAAAAAGCTTTCCATCGGCAACCGTATACTGATCAAAACTAAAACAGAACCCACCTAAGCGATCCCGGATCTTATCCAGTCGGTCTTTTTCATAGAGTTCAATGCAAGGCAATCCCTTGGGACGGAAGTTAACCATTTCCTGAGTTCTCTCTTCCGCAGGAATCGAAGCAATGGTCTCTTCATGCTGCTTTCTTTGGATCTCTTCGTCCGTTTTTTTGATTTCGATGAACTCCTCTTCAGAAAACACAAAGCGGGTTTGATCCCCTAATGTCACCTGAAAACGAGGCAACCTGCCTTGTTCATCTTTTGCCGCTAAAAACTCTCGGAATGGGATTCCTTTTCTCTCTATAGAAGAGATAAAAAATTCGACTTCTCGCACAGCTTGCAATAAGTCTTCAACCTGTTCCTTAGGAAGGACTTCGCTATGACCAGCAAGACGCAAATGCACATCGCTAAGTCCTAACTTAACAAGATACTCATCCATCTCTTTTTCAGAATGGATATATCGACTTACCTTCTTGCGCGTCACTTTATAAAGAGGAGGTTGAGCAATATATACAAAGTTATTTTCAATCAAAGCTGGCATATGGCGATAAAAAAATGTGAGCAGCAATGTGCGGATATGCGATCCATCCACGTCGGCGTCGGTCATGATAATAATTTTATGATATCTTAGCTTTTCCAAGTTAAAATGATCCGCACCAATACCACAACCAAAAGCCGATACCATAGCTCCGACTTCTTGGTTTTGGAGGATTTTTTCTAGTCTTGCTTTCTCTACGTTTAAAATCTTACCTCGGATTGGAAGCACTGCCTGGAATCTACGATCCCTTCCCCCCTTGGCAGATCCTCCCGCAGAGTCTCCCTCAACAATATAGATCTCACAAAGGGCGGGGTCTTTTTCTTGGCAGTCAGTCAGCTTTCCGGGAAGGCGCGCTGAGTCTAACGCCGTTTTTCTCAAAGTTAATTCTCTCGCTTTTCTTGCGGCTTCTCTGGCCTGAGCTGCTAAAATAGCTTTTTCGACGATCATTCTGGCGATGACCGGATTTTCTTCTAGAAATGTGGTGATCTGCTCACCTACGATCTGCTGCACCAAAGATCCCACATCATTATTTCCCAGTTTTTGCTTAGTCTGCCCTTCAAATTGAGGATTGGGGACCTTAAGAGAGATTACGGCTGTCATCCCTTCTCTTAAATCCTCTCCAGATATGTTGATTTTATCGCTTTTAAGCAAATTGTGGCTTTTAATGTATTGATTGAACACACGGGTTAGAGCCGTAGAAAATCCGGAGACATGGGTTCCCCCCTGCCTTGTCGCGATATTATTCACGTAGGAATACAAATTCTCCGTGTAGGCCTCATTCCACTGCATGGCCACTTCAAACTCAATCATCCCATCATGGCTTTCTTTGGAACCTTTAATATAAATCGGCTGAGGAAAAATAGGTGTCTTATTTTCGTTCAAATAGGTGACAAACGAAATAATCCCGCCTTCATAACAGAATGTAACAAGCTTGCTTTCATCTCCTCTCTCATCGATGAAATGGATTGTAATCCCGCGGTTAAGAAAAGCTAATTCTCTCAATCTTCGAAGCAGGATGTCATAATCGAATTCGGTGATGCTGAAAATCGTTTCATCAGGCCAAAAGGAAACCTTGGTTCCCGTCTGAGAAGTTTCTCCAACTGTTTTGAGAGCATGCAAAGGCTTGCCACGAGAAAAATCCAACTCATAGACTTTTCCTCCCTGAAAAACCTCTACGTGTAGTTTTTTCGAAAGAGCATTGACGCAGGAAACCCCAACCCCATGCAATCCGCCCGAGACTTTATACGTGTTTTTATCAAACTTGCCGCCTGCATGCAAAATTGTCATTACGACTTCCAAAGCAGAGACTTCACGGCCTTGTTTTTGGGATTCTTTTTCATGTTTACCTACAGGAATTCCGCGGCCATTATCCGCAACAGTGACGGAATGATCTTTGTGCAATGTCACAGAAATTTCAGTGCAATATCCGGCAAGAGCCTCATCGATACTATTGTCGACTACCTCATACACCAACTGGTGCAAGCCATTGCTATGGGTATCTCCAATGTACATTCCTGGACGTTCCCGGACTGCTTGAAGTCCCTCTAAAACAGTAATGGAACTAGCGTCATATTGTTGTTCTTTCGTCATTGTCGTCATACCTATCATCTCTTCTTTTCACCACAGGACTAACCCAGGCGAAAATTTATGTTTCGAATCGCAATTGAAGGAAATCTCTCTTGCAGCTTTTTGAGCAATTTCTTCCTCTCGTGCTGTACAAGCAAGCTGTACAAAGAAGAGTTCTTTACTTTAACAGTCAGTACTCCCTCTGTAAAAGAAAGCGGCTGCGTCATGGGAGCGAGTTTTTCTCCAATCAGTTCTGGCCATGCTAACAGCACTAAATCGGGTCTTTCTTGGAAATTTGCGCTGATCTTCGTAAGCACTTCAGGGAGGAGCTTTGCAATCTCCTTCCCCGTAGGCTGTACGCCATTATAATCCCGCGGAGTCCTAGCCAAAAAACACCTCTTTCTCTCTCCCGAACAATCATACCAGGACTATATTTTAGGCGCTTCAAAATAGCAACAAAATATCTTATTTTAAATTCTCCAAGCACCAGGCTTAGCGCTATACATTCCGGCATACAACCCGATAATAGGCGTAAACACCAAGGAATGATGGACTGCATGGCAGACCGTAATCGCCACATTCACTGCTAAAGCAATAGGTGCTGGCAGCTTAACTCCTGTAATTTGCTCCAACACCCCCTGCGTACAAGAAGGGGCCGTGCCCACGCCAAGAGCCAAAATTTGCTTAGACTGCAAATATTCTTGTAAAAATCTCCCCCCTGCAAAGGAAACAAGAAACAAAACCGGGCGCGTTACAACAGAAATCGCTGAAAGAAAAACCAAACTTACCTTTTCGATTGTTTTCAAAAGCATCTGTTCATTGTGAAATATCGGTGGCAGACTTCCACAACAACTAGCTGAAGAACGTATAGGCGTAGTCACAAACAACCTCCTCATGTCTTGATGGTTTTAAGAATCTTTAAAACAATCATCTGAGAGATCGGGGATATTTTCCCAGTAAATTTTTCTTATCTCTGTTCTCCTTGGCCATCCCACCAGTTTTTGTCATAGAGGAATCGTCAAAAACTGGTTTTTTGACAGCAATTCCCGCTAGCCATTTTTTCCGTGTGAGTAAAATTTTTCTTTCGTAAA
>CAMFIG010000063.1 GCA_945952445.1 uncultured Chlamydiae bacterium | reverse complement strand
TCACTTTTGAAGGAGGCAGTATACTCAAAAATTTAGTTTCGAAAGAAGTCTATTGCTCAAGCTGACACCCGGAGAGTAAACCAAATCATTGAAACATTGTCTTCCATAATGATTGAAGGCAATCCACTATCGAACTACTTATGTCCATGCTCATTGCAGATCTCCCGAAGCAGCATATCGAATGAAGAATTACAAAGAATCAGCGATCTACTGCCCGGCATGAAGAAACTAGAGTTGATTTATTGCTTGCAAGTTACAGCGTTGCCAAGAGAGATGAAGAATCTAGAGAAGATGAGAATTGATAACAGTACCACTTCTGTTGAATCGGCTACTCCGGCTCTTGAAGACATCACAGGTCTTGCGAATTGTGGATCTTTAAAAGAGTTGATAATGAAGAATGTTCCAAAAATCAGATCAGTGCCTCCAGGGATGGTGAGTCTAGAGAAGATAATTATCAATGACTGCAGCTCTCTTGCAGATATATCAGGCTTGTCCAGTTGTCCTTCTTTAAAGACGTTGGGAATTCGTCTAACTAACGGAATTACAACGCTGCCAAGAGGGATGATAAGTCTAGAGTTTGTGCGCTTATGGCAATGTCAAAACCTGGCAGATATCAACGCTTTTGGAGACTGCAAATCCTTAAAAAAGTTGATCATTGACCATGTTCTAGCAATCACATCTCTACCCAGGGGAATGCTGGGTTTGGAAGAGCTGGAGATTTTTTGTTGTGCAGCCCTTGAAAATATCTTGGCCTTGGAAGATTGTGTTGCCTTGAAGAATCTAACAGTTTACGCAAGTCCGCAATTTAGAGAGCTGCCAAGAGGGATGGTAAATCTGGAGATTTTGAACATTGATAACAGCTATCTTAGAGAGGAAACCATCCCCGCTCTTGAAGACATCACAGGTCTTGAGAATTGCAGGTCTTTAAAAAAGTTGATAATGAAGAATGTTCCAAAAATCACAGCTCTGCCCAGAGGAATGGTAAGTTTGGAAGAGATGGGGATCGTTCTTTGTGCAAATCTTGAAGAGATCTCAGCTCTGGAAGGATCTAATGCGTTGAAGAAGTTGGAAATTGTTGCTACCCCAAAAATCAGAGCGCTGCCTGAGAAAATGGCCAGTTTGCAGGAGCTAACAATTAGCTGCACCGACCATAGGATTACGCTACTTCTTGAAGACGTCACGGCTCTTCGGAGTTGTAGATCTTTGAAGAAATTATCCATTGTAAATGCCCGAAATATCAGAGTGTTGCCAGAAGGGATGGTAAGTCTAGAGGCTGTGTATTTTTTTGAGTGTTCGGGCCTTACGGATATCACAGTTCTTGAGAATTGTAGATCTTTAAGGGTGTTGACGATTCGGGGCTGCGAAGGAATCTCAGCGCTGCCAGAAAGAATAGAGAATCTGGAGGAACTGCGCATTCATTGCAGCTATGCTCTTACAGATGTCTCGGTATTGGCTAGATATCCTTCTTTGAAGACGTTATTTATGAGCGCTGCAGGGGTTGGAATTCTGCCCAGCGACATGAGAAATCTAGAGAAGTTGACGATTGATGACAGATATATCCCTGAAGGGATTATCCTGGGGCCTAAAGACATCTCAGGCCTTGGGAGTTGCAGATCTTTGAAGAAGTTAGCACTGCAAAATTGTTCAGATTTACAGGGAGTCTCCAATTTAAAGGATTCTAGAGAATTAGTTGACATTGAAGGTGATTTTCCGATTCCCGACATGACTCGATGCCTGCTTATCGCCAACCGTCAGGCCAAAGAGATGGACTATAGTTCTCTTATATCATCTCTGTCTTCAATGCATTGGCATCAAATCCACTGGGGATGTTGGTTTTTTAGTGGGATGCCGCAGGGAGATCCGCAGTTTGGAAGGCATCTTCTTGAAGATGATCCTAAAAACGCTGCCATACAAGAAAGCTTCCGGCATTATTTAGACTTTGGGACAAGATTTCTTCGAGAGGAGGTCATTGCAGAACTGCATGCACTGCCAGAAGACTTAAGAAATGCCGAAGGAGATTCCGAAAAAAGACGCGCTATTATGGGATCTCTATCAGAAGATGCTGCCTTGCTTCTTAAGCGCGCTATTTGGAGGGCTGAAGGGATGAGAAGTAGGGATCCAGACTTTGCAGGACATCTTATGGAAAGAGATCCTTGTAATGAGGTGATCGATAGAATGGTTTTAAAGATTGTGCGTTCTCTTCTAACTCATGGTATTAGTCCATCCGCAGTGAGTTGAGGACTGCTCTTATTTTTGTGTGTTTTTATTGCGTTGGTAACTGAGGAGAGTGTTAGCAAGCAACATCGCAATCGTCATGGGGCCGACGCCTCCAGGAACAGGGGTGATAAAAGAGCATAGAGGAGCTACGCTTTCTAGGTCTACATCTCCCACGATTTTTGGAGGGGCATTTTTAGAGGGGAATATCTTATTAATGCCTACGTCAATGATTGCAGCTCCGGGTTTTATCATCTCTTGGGTGACGAATTTTGGCTGGCCTATTGCTGCAATGAGGATATCTGCTGTCTTTGTAATCTCTGATAAATGTTCCGTGCATCGATGAGCTACTGTGACCGTGGCATTGCAAAAGGGGGCTTTTTGCATGAGGATGGCGGCAAGGGGTTTGCCGACGATATTGCTACGGCCTAAAATAACGACATGTTTCCCATACAAGGGAATCTGCATGTGCTGTAAAAGGACGTGGATGCCGTGGGGAGTGCAAGGAAGAAATCCTCCAGCCTCTCCTAGAAGGCATTTTCCCATATTGATAGGATGGAAGCCGTCTATGTCTTTGTCAGGAGAGATCCTTTCTAGAATAGGGCCCGGCAGGAGATGATCGGGAAGGGGGAGCTGAAGAAGGATCCCATCAACTTCCGGATTGTGGTTCAGCCTTTCGATTTCTGCGATGAGATCTTCTTGAGAGGTCTCTGCAGGAAGTTCTCTATCGTAGGAAACGATGCCGACTTCTGCGCATTTTTTTTTCTTCATTTTTATATAGACTTTGGAGGCTGGATTATCTCCTATAAGAAGAAAGGCAAGGCCCGGTTTTCTGCCATGGATTGTTTCAATGGCAGTCCGTACTTGGATTTCAATGCGAGAGGCGATTTCTTTTCCGTCGATTAAGATCATGGCAGAGCATCCATTCTTGAAAGGTGTTCAATCATAAAGGGATGGAAGACTCCGTTTGAGGCAAGGAGGTTGGTGTATGTAAATACATCTCTAGGAGAGCCGTCGTAACGGGAAACCACACCCTTGGCTTCTTCGACAAGTAGCTTGCCTGCTGCCATATCCCAAGGGTGCAATAAGACTTCCCAGTACACTCCGAACCTGCCTGCTGCAACATAAGCTAGGTCGATGGCTGCCGAGCCCATGCGGCGGATCGGGTAGCCCATCTTGGTGAAATGAGCAAAGGTCTCCACGCAGTGGTGAGGATCCGTGTCTACATTATAGGGAAAGCCTGTGGCTAGCAAGGATTGAGAAAGGTCTGTCTCTTTGGATACGCAGATGCTAGACCCATTTAAAAAAGATCCTTTTCCTTTCTCTGCTACAAACAGCTCCTGGGTTATAGGCTGGAGGACAACGCCGCATAGGATCTCATTGCCTCGGCAGGCAGCTATGCTGATGCTGAAAATAGGTACATTATGAGCAAAGTTGACTGTCCCATCCAGGGGATCTATTACCCAGGTGATCTCCCCTGTTCCATGCGAGCTAGCACCGCTTTCTTCTGCTAAAAAATGGTGCATTGGAAAGTGCTTTTGGATACTGGAAAGGATAATTTCTTCCGATTTTTTGTCATACTCTGTGACAAGGTTTTGCCTTCCTTCTTTAGAAGAGATAGAAAATGAGGTGTTAAAACCTCTTTTTAACTCTTCGCCGGACTTAAGGGCTGCTTGGATTGCAACTAGGGTCATTTCAGAAATAGCATCATTCATTCGTTTTCTTCTCTTTTAAAGGAAAATAGGCTCCACCCTCGGCGCCTTAAAGTTTGATAGGCCCATATTGGACAAGTAAACCATATAAAAGCATAGATCGCATCTAAAAAAGGCATCACGATGAGATCGGATACAAGCCAGGAGAGATGTAGATGCAGAGGGCGATCAATAAGATAGCATAAGAGAACTAAGATGAGGGATTGGAAGCTGGAGATGAGAGCGCTAAAAAAAGAAAACGCAAAAGGTTTGTCTTCGAAAAAGTGTCTTTTTTGCGTATAGAGAAAAAGAGTTGTAACTGCAAAGTCTAGGCCGAAGATTCCAAATCGAAATTGTGAAGAAAACAGATCTAAAATGCATCCGCAAAATAGACTGACCCATAAGGCTGGCAGAAGAGCGACTCGGTGATAGAGGATCGCCAAAAAAGGAGAAAAGGCAAACAACCGGAAAGAAGGGAAAAAGGCAGTGCCGAATAGAGCAAAAA
Organism: uncultured Chlamydiae bacterium; assembly: GCA_945952445.1. Lineage (GTDB taxonomy): Bacteria > Chlamydiota > Chlamydiia > Chlamydiales > Rhabdochlamydiaceae > CAMFIG01. The sequence continues at coordinate 5,924 of CAMFIG010000063.1, read as the reverse complement.
AAAGGGCTAAGAAAAAAGGGATGATGCAAGGTGTTTTTTTCATAAATGTTTTGAGTGCCACTGCCAGGCGGTGTGAAGGATGTTTTCTAAAGAAGAATGGCGAGGGCTCCAGTTGAGAAGTTTTTTTGCAAGGCTTCCATCAGCTATAAGACAGCTGGGTTCTTTGATTGCAGGATGCATTTGTACTGGGATTTTTGAAGAAAAAGACTCTACATTGTGGAGGATCTCTAAAATGGAATAGCCTTTCTCAGATCCGATATTGAGGCTGAGGTTTTGTTTGGGGTGAGCGATAAGCCATTCCAATGCTTTTCTGTGGGCTTCTCCAAGGTCGGAGACATGGATGAAATCTCGGACTATAGATCCATCTCCAAAGAGTGTAAAAGCTTCTCTTTTTCCAAGAGCTGTTTCTAAAAGAAGCGGGATGAGGTGTGTCTCTGGTTTATGTGCTTCGCCAATATCTCCTTCAGCATCGGCACCTGCTGCATTGAAATAGCGGAGATTGGCATATTGGATCGCATAGGCACTTGCGAAGTCTTCGATGATCTTTTCACAAAAGAGTTTGGATCTCCCATATGGGTGGGTTGGATTTTTAGGATGAGATTCATCGATAGGGAGATATATAGGATCTCCATAGACGGCAGCAGAACTCGAAAAGATAAGGTAAGGAACTGCACATTCGCGCATGGCTCTTAAGACCTGCAGGGTTCCTAAGATATTGTGCTGATAATAAAGATCCGGCTTTTCTATTGATTCCCGAGCTTGGATTAAAGAGGCAAAATGCAAGATGGCAACAGGAGAGTATGTTTTGATTGTTGCAATGAGTTTTTTTTCATCTTGAAGGTCTGCTTCTATAAGAGGGCCCCATTGTACAGCCCATCGATGGCCTGAATGAAGAGAGTCGTATACCACGGGAAGATAGCCTGCTTTGGCAAGAGCTTTGCAAGTATGGCTTCCTACATAGCCTGCCCCTCCGACCACTAAAATAGGATCAGGCATTAAAAAGCCCCTTTAGGGAAGATCATTACAGGGATTGTTTTTATGATCAAAACAAGATCTAAAAAGAACGAGCGGTGATCGATATACCTCTCTTCTAGCTTGATCCTTCTTGCATAGAGGACTTTATTGCGTCCTGAAGTTTGCCATAGACCTGTGATCCCGGGTCTCACAGAGAATAATTTAGTCCCTCGCTCTTGTAAATAGCGCATCGCTTCTTCTTGGCTCACAGGCCTGGGTCCTACGACGCTCAAGTCGCCTTTAAGAACATTCCAGAATTGAGGGAGTTCATCTAGGGAAGTTTTGCGAAGCCATTTTCCTACTTTTGTGATCCGAGGGTCATTTTTTAGTTTATAGAATTCGAGCCACTCTTTTTTGAGCTCTTCATCGCGAGAAAGCAGATCGGACAGCGCTTTATCTGCGTTGAGATGCATGGTGCGGAATTTCCAGCAGGTAATTTGCTTGCCTGCAAGGCCTATTCGTTTACTTCCATAAAATATAGGGCCTGGAGAGGTGCATTTAATCAAAATCGCAAGTCCTAAAAAAATAGGAAATCCGGCTATTAAGACTGTGAAGCTAAAAAGGATGTCGAAGATTCTTTTTGATGAAGAGAGCTCTGAACTGGGTTTTGAAAAACCATTCCATGACAGAGGAGAGACTGCACTCATGATTACCCCTAGATGATTTTCTTAAACGTAAACGACAAGTTTATGCTGAGATGAGGTTTTTTTTAAAAGAGGTTTTTGTGTGTTTGTTGGTGATAAATTGAAATTTCTGGTTTCTGGCCTGTGAATTTGTCATTGCATTAGTCGATTTTATCGAGAAACAGTAGAGACCCGGAAGGAGAACGTGTTATTGAGTCTTCTATGGTTAAGAAATGCATTTCATTAAAGGGGTATTTAGAAGAGAAATGGAATCATTGCTGCAGAAGTCGAATCTCATGTTTCCTGTTTTTTCTACCGAAACTGCAACTCTTCGTGCAAAGCATTCATGATCACCTGTCTTTGCGATGGATCTCCAAGCGGAGGAATTAGGCTTTCGTTAAATTATACCGCTCGTGACTGAAGAGTCGATTTTTTTATGTATAAAACGATGAAATAGTTTTTCATTTAATTTAAAAACAATTATAAATTTAGTCCATCTTGATTTTTTAATATAGAAAATAATGTCATTTCAGATTGGTCCTGTAGGGGCTTCTTATTTTTCTTTAGAAGCTTTCCGCAATAGCCGAGAAGCGTCCCCTATAAGTCTTATGGAGAGAGCTCTATTAAGTCTCCAAAAGCAATATAGTTTTGCAGTTTCTTCCCATGCAATTCCTCAAGGTCAAGCATTCCTAGTTCCAAAAGAGTGGGTTGAAAGCATAGTGTCTCGTTTACGTACACCTTCCAGTAGTTCTGAGGGAAATTCTCTTCAGCAAGACAACATAAAAGCATTAGAGGTTTTTTTACTAGAACTAAGGGATCCTGAAAATTCTATAGATACTTTGCAAGCTCAGTTTAATAGTTTGTGTGAGCCTATGCGCACGATTCTTTGCAGATGGATATGGCATGTTGATAAGGAGCCTCAAGGAGACCCTCAATATGGGGAGCGCCGTATCCAAACGGATCCCCGTTATTTACTCTCTTTTACAGATGAAAATGGAAACAACATCGTAGAGCGCTTAATAGAACTTGCATCTATTGCACCTTTAAATGCTGTAATCGAACAATGCAGTCGAGAGACCTTTCGTTTTGCAGAGGTTATATTGCTAGGCAAATCTTGTAAGGAGGCATTGCTCATTGCAGTAGCTCAGCCGTTTGCAGAAACGTTTATACGAGATTTAAATCCCGATAAGCGCACAGAACTGTTATCTCAAATAGCTTCGATGGATGATCCTTATCTGCGTTATGAAATCGCAAAGCTCTGCGCAAAGCAGAATGCATGGAAGGCAATTAGGTATATTCAAAACTTTGGACTCATAAATCAGGACTGGCTTTGTGATATCGCAAAGCTCTGCGCCCAGCAGAATGCAGAAGGAACAGCTAAGAACATTGAAAGTTTTGGGATCGTAAAAGAAGCCGATCGTTTTGAGATTGCAAAGCTCTGTTCCCAGCGGAGTGGAGGAGGAACAACTGAGAATATTGAGAGGTTTGGGATCAGAAAAGAAGCTGATCGTTACGAAATCGCAAAGCTCTGTGCTCAGCAGAACGCGGATATGACAGCTGTGTATATTTGGAAATTTGAGATCACAAATCAGGACTGGCTTCTTGATGTCGTAAGGCTCTGTGCTCAGCAGAATGAAGGAAGGATAGCTCTATATATTGATAACTTTAAGCTCAAAGAAGAAGCTGATCGTTACGAAATCGCAAAGTTCTGTGCTCGGCAAAATGGAGAAATAACAGCTGCGTGTATTTGGAACTTTGGGCTCATAAATCGGGACTGGCTTTGTGACATTGCAAAGCTCTGCGCTCAGCAGGATGGAGAAGGAACAGCTAGGAATATTGAGAGGTTTGGGATCATAAAAGAAGCCGATCGCTATGAAATCGCAAAGCTCTGTGCAAAGCAGAATGCATGGAAGACAATTGGGCATATTCAGAACTTTGGACTCATAAATCAGGGCTGGCTTCTTGATATCGCAAAGCTCTGCGCGCAGCAGAATGCAGAAGGAACAGCTGAGAATATTGAGAGGTTTGGGATCATAAAAGAAGCCGATCGTTTTGAGATTGCAAAGCTCTGCGCCCAGCGGAATGGAGGAGGAACAGCTGAGAATATTGAGCAGTTTGGGATTAAAAAAGAAGCCGATCGCTATGAAATCGCAAAGCTCTGTGCTCAGCAAGATGGAGAAATGACAGCTGTGTATATTTGGAAATTTGGGCTCATAAATCAGGACTGGCTTTGTGATATTGCAAAGCTCTGCGCTCAGCAGAATGGAGGAGGAACAGCTTGGAGTATTCAGAAGTTTAAGATCAAAAAAGAAGCTGATCGTTTTGAGATCGCAAAGCTTTGCGCTTGGCACAATCTAGACATGACAGCCGAGTGTATGCAGGACTTTAGGATCACAGAAGACCATCAAGCACGAGTAAAAAATTTATGTGTTTGGAGCAAGGCTTCTTCTCTTGAACTTTCAGATTCGGACAAAGAGCATTTTAGGACAAAGATATTCCCTTTTGTGCGAGAGAAACTTAGTTCAGAATATCGATTTTTTATGGAAGCATTTCCAGCACCTCAAGGAGATCAAGAAGGGCGGATCCACCAAAGGAAAGATCGGGATATTATAGAAAATCATCCTGAAAATATATCTGAGCTCAGTTCTCAAGCGATAGCCAAGCTCTCTGCCATCCAGTATATCTTAGATGAGTGTGCAGATGAGCCTATCCCTGAAGCTATCCGAGCAGCTTGTATAGAGATTCTTACATATAGAAACCTTTCCATTTCCTTCTCTTGTCTATTAGGGCTTTCCAGCTATATGCAAAATCCAAAAGCTATAGAAACATACAAGAATTTAATTTCTACAATCCGCAGACCTTCCGGGATTGTACATTTACTCCTTCCCATGCTCATGGTTGCCAAATGGAAGACAGCATGTGCAGATCCTGCAGAGATCGAAAATGCCTGCGAGGGTATAAAGCAATGCATCATCCGTCAAAAGAGTCCCTTTAAAAATGCCCATAGCGGACTTATGCAGATATGGCTTCTCACCTGCTTGGCATTAGAAATGCAAATAGAGCTAGCTGCTGAAGAGAAGATCCAATTGTTGTACAAGGCAACATCTGCATTGAACCCAGAGGATCCTTCTAAAGAGCTAAAGAGAAGGCTTTCATGTCTACAATCACTTGTAATAATGCAAGAGGAAACCCTTAGAAAAACAGAAAAAGAGCCTATAGAGAATTTGACGGAGCATCTATCTGACTTAATTACAGAGGCTCTTTCTCGAGATCCTTACTTGGGATTGGAAGAAATAGATAATCTCACAGATAAATACCTGTCGACGTTGGCTATTATGCGCGTTCCCAATGCTTGGATCACCTATGCTGCGCGGGTCAAACAAACAGGAGATGCAGATGTGGAAAAGGCATTCCAACATGCCCTTATAAACATCCTCAATAGGACTCATAGGGAATTTAGATATGCTGATGAGAGTAGCCCTCATATTGCTCAGATTGTTCGAACACATAAAGAAGTATGGGACCAATGGAAGCTCCCTCATGAAGGGCAGCTGATGTCATTGGATCTCAAAGGACAAAAGCCTTTTTTTTCTTTTCAAGAATATCTAAAGACAAAATCCGGAGATGGGCATCTTCGGAAAGCAGATGGCACTACTTTAGGGTTCTTAGCAGCTGTCATAGAGGCTTTCCCAGAGGCTGAAGCAAAGCAGATTGAGTGTCAGGAGATGGCAGCAAAAAGCGATGATCCACTCTTGCAAGCACAAGACCTGTTAATTGGATTATACCTTGGGAAGGGATCTAAAATAGAGATCTTAGAAAAAAAAGAAGAGCTGCAAAAAGCTATTGCTGCGCTTCGAGATTATGAGATTGGAAATGACCTAAGAGGGTTGCTAGAGGGACTTGCTAAAAGCCAAGAGCTTAGACAGAAAGTGCTCGTTATCGATACGGACGATTGGCAAGACCTTCTTTTATGTGGAACGGAGGTTGCTGGTTCCTGTCAGAGAGTTGATGGGGATCCTCATCTTAATCCATGCCTTCTTGCTTATGTGATCGATGGAAAAAATCGGATGCTTGCCATCAAAGATTCTTCCGGCAAGATCCAAGCACGGGCTTTGTTTCGTATGCTCTGGGATCCTGCAAGACAAGAGCCTGTTCTTTTCTTAGATCGGATCTATCCAAGTCCCTGTCCTCCAGCCTATACGGAGGCTTTAAATGACCTTGCTAAGGAAAGAGCTCGCTCTTTGGGTCTTCGCTTGTATGTGCAAGGGATGGGTACTGGCGTATTGA
>CAMFIG010000062.1 GCA_945952445.1 uncultured Chlamydiae bacterium | reverse complement strand
TTTAACAGCTATATTTTTTTTGACTAATGGTTGCACTTGCTACTTGAAAGGGCCACATGAAAAACATAAAAATCAGGTTAACTGAAGGCTCCGCTGCTCTAACAAAAAGTTTTAGAGATTTTCACGACTGCCAAAGAAAGTTATCTATGCAAACCACACATCTATTTTCTCAACCAAATACCGATAAAACATGCACCTATCTTCTTCCTTGTCAAGAGCGCGACGAGCTTTTGCAAAAATACAGTCAGACTGAGCACACAACTCATAACGATTCACCTTTCCAAGCAGACTTCCCATCCATGGAACCCTATAAAGGAAGGATAGAAGAAGCATTAGGCCCCCTCGGTTCTTTCTTGATGGATTTTGCTGATGAAGTCTCTGCAGACCACTCTAATAGATCAGCAAGAGACACTATTGTGTCTGCAGCTGTAAAAGTCAGCGTATCCAATCTTGTCCCAGGAGCAGGTCCTGTCAGCATAGCTGCTCACTCCGTCTCTTCCTTAGGACAGTCTATCCAGCCAGATATAGAGCTACATTCAGTACAATGCAAAGAAATGGATAATAGATTGCCTCCAGAACTTTTGTCTGATGATTTTAGCTTTTGCGATGGAGTAGATACAGCGCGATCACTGATAGCTGTTGCTGACACGGCTTCTCATATTATAGATACTGTAAACAATGCCCTTACTGGAGTTGTAACCCAGGTACTAGATAAAGCTGGAATCACCGAGCAGTCCATTGCAAATGGGCTTGACTTAATAAAAAAATAAATATGTCTTTCTTAAAATCCTCATAATAAGAGAACAATTCATGAGAATTTAAATTTTTCTTACACTTCATAAAGAAATCATCCATTCCTTGGGTCAAAAAAGGAATTTGTGATATCCTTAGTCTCCTGAATTTAAGCTTAATTCTTTTTTTGCATGAACGAACCATTATTTCTTATCCATATCTTCTTAGTGACGGTATTTACATTAGGAGCTTTGCGTATTGGCAAAGAAGCTCTCGTCACATGGATCTGTCTGCAAGCCATTCTCGCCAATCTCTTTGTCATCCAGCAAATCGATCTGTTCGGCTGCATCGTGACTTCCAGCGATGTCTTTGCAGTCGGGGGAATCTTAGGCCTTAATCTGCTCCAAGAATTCTTCGGAAAGTCTCTAGCGCGTAACGTCGCTTGGACCTGCTTTTACTGCATGCTATTTTTTTCTTTGATGGCACAAATTCACATTGCATATACTCCAAGCGTAGAAGATAAGACGCAAAATGCATTCCAGATCCTCTTTTCTTCAACCCCTAGATTGTTTTTTGCTTCTTTGTCCGTTTTTTTTCTCGTACAGCAGGTCGACATTCGGATCTTCCATGTTCTACAAAAAAAAATGAAAAGGGCTCCTTTTGTCTTACGCAACCTGCTATGCCTTACTATTTCGCAGCTAATTGACACATCCCTATTTACGTGGATTGGCCTCTACGGCTTGGTCTCTTCTTTGCTAGACGTCTTCATCATCAGCTTTCTACTCAAAATGGGTATCATCCTTTTGATGAGCCCTATTACCTTGCTTGCTAAAAAATGGATTCGCCAACCCCTAGGATCTGCATGACTATTACGGCTACCCACACTTTTTCCTTTGAACTTCTCTACAGCTCAAAAAAATCAAGAGCCCGTGTCGGAAGGATCCACACACCGCATGGAACGATCGACACTCCAAACTTTGTAGGCGTTGGAACTAACGGCACCTTAAAAGCACTCGACAATGCCACAGTAGAACAGATTGGCTTACAGTTGATGTTTTGCAATACCTATCATCTTCTGATCCAACCAGGCACAGAGGTAGTCCGCAAGGCAGGAGGGCTCCATTCTTTTATTCAAAGGAATATGCCCATCATCACCGATTCTGGGGGATTTCAGGTATTCAGCTTGGCCTACGGGTCAGTGGCTGATGAGTTGAAAAGCCGCGGGACAAAGAAACAAGATGGCAACGTGCTGAAGATCACCGAAGAAGGCGTGCTCTTCCGCTCATACCGTGATGGGAGAAAAATCCTTCTGACACCCGAAAGCTCCATTGCTGCGCAAAAAGACTTAGGGGCAGACATTATGATCTCTTTCGATGAGCTCCCCCCTTACCATATCGCTCAAGATACGCTGAAACGCTCGCTAGAAAGAACGCACCGGTGGGAAAAAAGGTCTTTAGATTACCACCTGCAAAATCCCAACGAACAGGCTCTCTATGCAGTGATCCATGGAGGCATCGATCTGACCTTACGCAGGCAAAGCTGCGAATATCTGACAAGTCTTCCCTTCGATGGGTTTGCCGTTGGAGGAAGCTTAGGAAAAAACAGAGAAGAGATGCTAGAGATGCTCTCTTTTACAATGCCCCATCTCCCACAAGACAAGCCAAACCATCTCCTCGGGATCGGCGACTTAAGCTCTATTGATCAATGCATTCCTCTAGGGATCGACACCTTCGATAGCTCCTACCCTACAAGAGCTGCCAGACACGGGGTCTTGCTGACAAACCAAGGCGACCTTAAAGTCGCAAAAGCCTGCTACCAAAATGCCTTTTCTCCTATAGAAGAAGGATGCACCTGTAATACGTGTCAAAATTTCTCTTTGGCATACTTGCACCATCTATTTAAAGCCAAAGAAGCCGTATGCATGACTTTGGCGACGATCCACAACCTGCACTTTATGGTGCAGAGGATGCAAGCATACCGAGAAAAAATCCTGCAAGGATTACTCTAAAAGACTCAAGGGCTCTTTGCAAGAACGCGCCGTCTGTGTGCTGTAACATTCATAACATGCCGGGAAATACTTTTCCTCTGCGCCGAGCTCTACAGCAGGGCCGTCGAGAACAGCGATCCCGTTTACATGCTTTAAATTCATGATCGACTTGCGATTGCAGTAATGGCATGTAGCCTTTACTTCTTCAATGGAGTCCGCAAGCTCCATCAGTCTCAAAGACCCCTCAAAAAGCCGAGTCCGAAAATCGGTCCTAAGTCCATAGCATAGAACGGGGATATCTTGAAGAAGAGTGATTTCTCTTAGCTGCTCGATTATGTTTGCTGAAAGAAACTGAGCTTCATCGACAAGCAAACAGCTCACCCCTGTAAAATCCATCGATAAAAGATCGCTATCTACCGAGAGTAGAATATCTGCTGCCATCTCCAATCCCGCTCTCGAGCGGATATTTTCCCGTCCATACCGACTATCCATCTCCGGCTTCATCAAAAGAACCCTCTTGCCCTGCTGGCGATAGTTGTGCGCCACAGCAAGCAAATTCAAAGTTTTTGCACTCCCGACCGTTCCATGTCTAAAATATAGCTTTGCCATAATTTTGTACCTTCGATTATGTTAACTTCCTTTTAAGACGACCGCAGCCCCTATGGGTTGCATGTTACCAGAAACCAAGCTTTTTTATTAAGGAGCCTAAAGCAAATTATGCTCATGACAGACATCACAATCCGCGCTTTTACAGGAACTCATGTCCGCCCCTATCTTTCTTGCATCGCAAGGCTGAGTGCCGAAATATTCCAAGAATACCCTTATCTTTGCCAATCTCATGAAAGATGGGAACTAGAATTCTTGGAAAAATATGCAGAATCGGACGATGCTATCGTCGTTATCGTCTTTGATGGATCTGTCATTGTCGGCGCTTCTACAGGGATCCCTCTCATAGAAGAATCCGGCGCTTATCTAAAACCGTTTCAAGAGAAGAGAATGCCGATAGACCGGTATTTCCATTTTGGAGAATCTTTTCTTTTAAAACCCTATCGCAACCGAGGCATTGGACATCACTTCTTTGATTTAAGAGAAGAACACGTCGAAAAAAGCGGAAAATACGACGCCATCTGCTTTTGTTCTGTCGACCATCCGGAACATGACCCTCTAAAGCCGTCTAATTACCGGCCTCTTGATGACTTTTGGAGAAAAAGGGGCTTTACACACCATAAAGAACTCGTATGCCATCTCTCATGGAAAAATCTCCATGACAACATCGAGACAACAAAGAACCTTTCCTACTGGATTAAAGAGCTGCATCAGCCCTCTTTGACCTGCACCTCAAAGGAATTTAAAAACTCTGTTTGCTGAAGCTGATGCGCTAAAGCAGGGGGATAGACAACGGTCAGACGAAATAGGGTTGTGCCTACAAGAATGAGTCTGCCTTGGACCTCTTCTTCACCCTGTTCTACATGAAAATCCAAAGCGCGGTAATTGCGATGCTTGGTAAACTCTTTGTAGACTAGCTTAGCTCCTGGGGTATGTTCTACAATCATATCTAGCGCTCCTTGCAAAAGACGACTAGTGCCGGCAAGCTTCCATTTGCGAGGCAGTTCCATGTAGCTTACGGAATAATATACTTTTTTTGTTTGATAGCTTTTCAGCTCGCTATAGTTCAGAACGCGGTCTTGCGAAGGAACTGGGAGCAGCTTAGATTCTTCTTCCGGATCTTGAGGAAAAATCACCCGAAATCCCCCTTCTGATGAGGTGTAATTGATCCATCCTTCGGCTGTCTTGTATTTTTCAAACCCAGTCGTAAAAGCTGTAATTTCCTTTTCAAAATAGGAGCTCCCTACAAGAAATAAACATACAAAAAGAGCGATTACCCGGCGAAAAATTGGCTGTTCCTTGATCCGTACAACCCCTGGGCGCACGCCTAAAAAACAAGCCCTTTTTAACGCTATCCAGTAAGGAAGCTTCCCTCCGATATGATTTTCCACTCGGATGCCAAATAAGGCTTTTCCCAAAGTCGTCTTGCAGCGGCTAATGCATAGAGCTTCGATCGGCATCCATATGATAGGCAGCGCGACGGCAAACAACAGATAATATATGTCATCGATATAAAAAGGGAGAAAGAGAGAGAGAATAGAGCAGATGAAATAGAACGCACTATAATCAATGATTTTAGCACAAAAACGAACCCAGAATGAAGGGGTTTTATCGAGCCAAAATAGCTTGTACATGCAAGACCTCGTGAACAACACCCCTAAATTATAAACAAAAATTAATCAAAAAAGCAAATAAATAAACGAGTTGAATAAATTAATTTCAACTCGTTTGTTTTTTACAAATTATTTTTAATAAAATCTGGAAGAGCAAAGCTCGCTTGATGCATTTCCGGGTTATAATATTTTAACTCTCCTTGAATCCCCTCTCTTCTTTTACAGAGCTCTTGTAATGGGATTTTTTTATAATCTAATTCATCTGAGGCCCAGCCAAAAGCCATAAATCCTCCTACGTAAGTAGGAATTACTACCAAATAAAATGTTACATGTTTGAAATGGGGTGTTAGGTTTCGATAAACAAGAGGTAACTCTTCTTTTTGTACGGCAGGAACGCCCGATTGGTTTACAAAAATCCCCTTCGGATTCAAAATTCTTTTACATTCTCGAAAGAACGGCTCTGTAAATAATACAGCCGCAGGACCTATAGGGTCTGCAGAATCGCAAAGAATAACATCAAATTTTTCTTTTGTATTCTTTACAAATTCCATCCCATCTTGGATTACGACCTCGACTCGCGGGTCATCCAAGCTGCCCTGACAGATAAAGGGGAGATGTTTTTTGCTAAATTCAATAACAGCAGGGTCAATTTCTACCAAAACAACGCGTTTGACAGATCTATGTTTGAGCACCTCTCGGATCACGCCCCCATCTCCGCCGCCTACTACAAGAACACTTTCTGCACAGCCATGTGCTATTAACGGCACGTGAGCCATCATCTCGTGATAGACAAATTCGTCTTTTTCTGTGAGCTGAATTACCCCATCTAAAGCAAGAACTCTTCCCCACATCCTGTTTTCAAAAATCATCAAATCTTGATACTCCGTATGCTCCTCGTGCAGTATGCTGTCTATATGGAATGTCTGCTGCCAATCCGAATACAAAGTCTCTTTCATCTCTTCAGCATGCAAATAACATCCTAAGCACGCCAGAAAAACACCCCATTTTTTCATATAATTCTCCTTTTTCTACTAAAAAGCCTGGAGCATCCTAAAAGAAGCATAGTTTCTCATCCAGCATTGTTTTTTTCTTTTCGAAATCACAACATTTTCTTTATATTCATCCATCTTAAAAAACCCTTTAGGAGACACTTCTATGGCAGTTTCCCCTATCCCTCCCGCCACTCACAGAACCACTACTCCCGCGCCTAGCGCTTCATCTTTAAAAACGACCCCTCCAAAAGACTCTTTGTCTTCCATGAATCCTTCAGGATCATTTAGTCCTTCTAGTGAAGTCTTTGCCAGAATCCGCAATCTTTTTATCGCTTTTTTATCGATCGTTCTACAGGCATTGTCCAACCTCAGAAACCTTATAGACATTCCTAAACGACAGATTCCCAAGGCCTCTCCTCTTACAGCTCCTCCTGCTGTGATAGCCTCTTCTTCTACAACAGAATCGAGAGAGTCACCAGCTCCACCTACTTTGAGCAACCTCCCCATTACAGACGAAGAAAAAGCGATAATCTATACACTCATCCATACAATTGGAACGGCTTCCTGGTTACAACTTCTATCTCAAGCAAACACCATGCATAGATATGGCCAGGAAATTGCCCATGTGCATCCCCTACAATTCCTCGCCTATATTCTATCCGACAGCACGTTAACCCAAGACCTGAAAAACATCTTTGAAAATGTTCTTAAAAAAACCGGTTTCTTGCCTGGGTTATCAAGACAACTATCATCAGAGATGGAAGCGGGAAGGCTCCTACCTTACCTACCAAGCTTTGCAGAGGCCGTTGGGGTTGATTATGCAGCCTTGCAGCCCTTAGCAGAGCAAGGCCAATGGGAAGCCTTTATCATGCACTTGTTACAAAGAGACCCGGAAGCTCTCCCTTCTACAGTCGGTATCACCCTCATTGCAAGCGCTCCTTCTACAGGATCCACTTCTGAAACTGTTCTTACTGCATCCACAGAAGACCCGACACCGGCTACAAGCTCCGAAATCCATCCGGCTGCTACTTTAGAAGAACCTTCTTTTCCTCTTCTTAACACACCTCAAACAACTGCTATACGAACTCTGTTAGAACATATCGCACGAGATAATCTGTGGCAGCTGGGAAGGATACAAGGGACGCTCCGCGCTTGCTGGATCCCTGTGCAGGGAATCTCTCCTCTTTGCTTCATCAACCATCTTCTTAATCCAGAAAACAAGCAATATGTCCGCATGCTGCTCGATCAACAGATTGCAGGAAGATTCTTCTGGAGCGATGTCGAAAAACATTGTAACCAAGAGATGGCTAGTTGCAATCTCACATCTGACCTATCTTGCTTCTGCCGTCTACATCCTCAGATCTCTGAAGCAAGAGCTCGTTATTTAATCGATAAAAAAGAGTGGAAAAAACTTATCCGCGAGGTTTTAATACTCTCAACCTAAGAAGCTCAAGATGTTTGCAATCAACCCGCTCCAGCCTGTTTGGTGAGAAGCGCCAAGACCTCTTCCCGTTTCTCCGTGATAATGCTCGTAGAAAAGGAGGAGGTCTTTCCAATGAGGATCACTCTGGTACAACTTACAGTCTCCATGGATAGGGCGATATCCCTCCTCATTTTTCCTAAATAACCGGGCCAGATTTTCTTTAAGCTCTGCATGCAAAGAGCCGATATCCCTTTGTGAGCCATCTTCCAATTCAATCAGAAAATCGCTCCCGATGCATTCGATCAACTTATGAAGCGCATCAATAAATAAATAATTCGTCGGCATCCAGATCGGACCCCTCCAGTTCGAGTTGCCACCTTTGATCCTCTCTAACGACTCTCCTGGCTCATATCCTACGGTTGTATCTCCGAAGAGCAAAGGGTGCTTTTCATGGAATTTAGATACGCTGCGCAGTCCATAGGGAGAAAAAAACTCAGAAGGGCTAAACACTTTTTTCAAGATTTTTTTTATCTGATCAATATCGATCAAAGAAAATAAGAACTTTTCCGGAGTTTTCGTGTCTATAGAACAGGTGTCTAGAGTAAAAGGCGTTCCCTGAATGAACTTGGCAACACATCGGTCCACTTGGCTTTTATTATATTCTCGAAACTGGAGCATCCTTTCATAAAATTCAGGGTGCGCTTGCAAGTCCAGATCATCTAGAAAAGTAATCGAATAAAACGGAATAATCCCGACAAAAGAACGCACTTTAAGACGTTCCGACTTCCCATTAGGATATAAGATGATATCGTAGAAGAAGCCATCTTCTTCATCCCACATGTCGTGCGTCTTGTGGATCGTCTCGCTAATATAGACAAACTGCTCAAAGAAATTGATTGCAGAGGAAATATACGTAGCGTCTGTCTTCGCGAGCTCTAAGGCGATCCTCATCATCGTAAGAGAGTAAAAGGCCATCCAGCCCGTAGCATCCGACTGTTCGATCATCCCTCCATTCGGCAGAGGCCGGCTTCGGTCGATAACGGAGATGTTATCCAACCCAAGAAACCCTCCTTCAAATAAGTTATTCCCAAGGCGATCGACTTTATTGACCCACCAGCTAAAGTTTTGCAGCAGTTTTAAAAAGGAAAAAAGAAGAAATTCATGGTCTTTCACTCCTTTCTGTCTTTCTTCTTCTTGGTATAATTTCCATACGGCCCAAGCTTGGACGGGAGGGTTTAAGTCTGAGAAGTTCCACTCATAGGCTGGAATCTGGCCGTTGACATGCTGATACCAATGCTTTAAAAGCAGTGTAAGCTGCTCTTTTGCCATCTTCATATCGACTAGAGATAAAGCCATGGTATGAAAGGCAAGATCCCAAGCAGCAAACCATGGATATTCCCACTTGTCAGGCATAGAGATCACTTCAACGGCATAAAGATGAGACCATCTACCATTGCGGATCTTCCCCCTTCCTTTCGGCGGAGGAGCTTGAGTAAAATCGCCATGCAGCCATTTCTGCACATCATAAATATAAAGCTGCTGGCTCCAAATCATCCCAGCAAGAGCGGCTCTCTGGATAGAGCGATCTTCCGAAGAGAGACTGGAAGGATGGATGTTTGCATAAAACTCATCCGCCTCTTGACGGCGCATCGCAATGACTGCTTCAATATCTCTTAAAGGATCTTGAAGAGACTGCGAAGTAAGTCTCATATAAATCACATGGGGCTTCTTAGGATCTATTGTAATAGGTCCATAATGAAAACAAGACTTAGACCCTTTTTTTTCTGCAATGCAATCCTCTTTCTGGATCACATACCGATGGAAAGCATCTTTTACATGGGGAGTACGATTTTGCGTACCCCAGATCCTCTGATTATTGGTTTCATTTTCTGTAAATAATATTTCCTGAGGAGTACTCCCATAAAGATACATCGTCTGCATCTGATAATCTAGATAGGTTCTAAGAGGATGAGGCAATCCGGTTGGATCTGCCTTCAAGCAAGAGACGCCTTGTGAACAAGCGATTTCTTCGATATGGGGCACTGTACCGAGCCTCTCCCCCCAAGACCACCGATTGCGAAACCAGAAATGAGGCAAAACATGCAAAAAAGCCGGCTTATCGCCTCGGTTCCATATCTCTATCTTGATCGCAATGTCTTCAGGCCCTGCTTTTGCATATTCGACAAAAATATCAAAATATTTCCCCTGGTCGAAGACGCCCGTATCATAGATCTCATATTCCCTATCTGCCGCCGTTCTCTTACTGTTTTTCTCTAGCAAGTCTCCATAAGGAAATTCTTCTTGAGGGTATTTATAGAGATACTTTAGGTAAGATTGCGAAGGGGTTGCATCGAGGTAATAATAACACTCTTTGGCGTCTTCTCCATGGTTCCCTTCGTAAGGATTCAAACCAAAGAGCCTCTCTTTTAAGATAGGATCTTTTCCATTCCAAAAAGCCAAAGAGAAAAGAATTGTTTGATAATAGTCACAGATCCCTGCAATCCCATCTTCTCCCCATCGATATGCTTTTGAGCGCGCCATATCATGCGTAAGATAGGTCCAAGCATCGCCATTTTCGCTATAATCCTCCCGTACAGTACCCCAAGAGCGCTCTGAAAGATAGGCACCCCACTTCTTCCAAGGAGAAATATGTTCTTCTACTTCGAGCGCAATCCGATCATGTTCTTTGGATTTTCTTTTCATTAGCTCGGCAAATTTTGGACTTTAAAAAGCAAAGCCATAACCTCTTGCAAGTGCCAGAGAAGATCTTGGTTTGGTTTCTTGTTTTGGGCTGCCTCTATAGCCTTTTTCATATGATTGATGATGTTTTGGAATGCAAATAAGGCATCGTGATTCGAGACCTCCTTTTTTACGTGCTGCACTTCCTCAATGAAAGAAATATACAGCTGTATATTTCCGCTGCACTCTTCACAGCACTTGTGCAAACGAAGTAGTTCTGGTCTTAGCATATCTGCAATATCTTTGACTTGCTTATGGAGACTCAAGTCATGGGGATTGGGAGAACCTGCATTCTGTGCGGGGGCTTGCATAGTAACCTATAAGTTTTCGATGCTTAATGCCAGAGTAAGAAAACTATATTTTTT
Organism: uncultured Chlamydiae bacterium; assembly: GCA_945952445.1. GTDB lineage: Bacteria > Chlamydiota > Chlamydiia > Chlamydiales > Rhabdochlamydiaceae > CAMFIG01. The sequence goes on along the minus strand of CAMFIG010000062.1, from coordinate 296 downwards.
TTTACAACTATTTTACGCTAAGAAAAAAACTGCTTTCCTAAAAAACACATAGAGTTGATCATGTCCAACAAAAGGCATTATCGACTTTATGAAAACTTTTCTCCTTATTTTTTCCGTTGCATTTTCTCCTCTTTTAGGGACCTACATTTTTCTGTTCGAGGAAGAATCTCTAGATCAACACCAGAAGATGCAATTGTTTGATGCTGCTTTAAAAGGAGAACCACCCAGAGTGTTTTATGATACATGAGATAATTGCGCGCAAAAGAGGGTTGCTCCCTAAAACGGAGTAGCCTATA
>CAMFIG010000061.1 GCA_945952445.1 uncultured Chlamydiae bacterium | reverse complement strand
ATTCTTACCCTTTTTTACTTGCTCTATCGTTGCACTTGGATGTTGAATCGGCGAAACCAGCAAAAAGCCCCTTATAGAGTTTCTAAAAGAGCAAGTCCTCTTCTACAACCCAATCCTTGAGAAAATGCTGAGAATCCAAGGAATAGCGATCCCCTTGCAGTTGCAAGAAAAATATCAACAGAAAGCCTTTGTAAAACTAGGCGATCCTTTATTTCAAAAGGCTTTCTGCGAAATCTATTGTCCTCAATATTTTGGATCTAAAGAATACGAATGGAAATCCCATTAAGGGAAAGCTGCTTTTTCAGCGACTATCTCACTGCGCAGCAATGTTTTTTCTGACACCAGAGCTGGCTTCAGATATTTTCGAAGAGCCTTGTCAAATTTCTCAGCAGAGCACTTATCTCCGCAAGTGAAAAGGTCAACAAAACACGCTCCGTGCTCAGGATAGGTATGGATACTAGCGTGGCTTTCAGATAGCAACACAACAAGCGTAAATCCATCCGGAGGGAACACATAATTTACCTCATCTAAGATGGTAGCGCCGCAATCCTCCACAGCTTCGAGCATCGCTAGCTTTAAGGAAGACACATCCTTAAGAGCTTTTTCATCACATTGCAGATAACTTGCTAGAAAATGCACGCCCCTAAAGTCATACACATTTTCTTCTCCAAAAACGACACTGCCATATACACACCCGGCAAGCAAAGCATAAGACAAGAACTTCTTCATTGATTCCTCTCTAAAAATATATTTTTTTTGTTGCAATTCTCTCCCCGTTGAGCATCTATTAAGACGCACGTCTTCTTTAGTTAGAAATTACAGATGAATCCACCCTATTTCTAAACATCTCCAAAAAAAATAAACGGATCGCGCATTTTTTTAAATTCCAGAGATGCTATATAGATAAAAAAGATCGCGGAGAGTATACCTAGAAGGGTCGATGAGGTTTCATGAAAGTGTTATTTGTTCTTCTGGCTCTGGGAGGGATTGGGTATGGCCTTTGGTGGGTGGGATCTACACACCCCGAGATGAAAAGCCATGTTACAGACAGCCTCTATATCGGTGATTTCCACACGCTGGAGGTTCGCTATTCTGCAAACCAGATCATGGATAGCCATCGCAAAGAGCTCCTCAAAAGCAATCGCCATAAATTTCTAGAACCTCAGCTTCGGTTTTATCCTTATTTGCTCATGGAAGTCAAATACTCCCTTTCTCAAAACAAAACGCAGGAAAGTCTTGTTTTATGGGATCTATGCGATGGAGAGATGGTCTTAGAGACAAAAGCTTGGGAAAAAACCCATGGATTTGGAGACTGCATCACAGCAGGGACAGACCGGCATGAATTTAAAGTAATTAACCACATTGCTAAAAAGGGAGGCAAGTGCGATAGGGAAAGTCTCTCAAAAGCACTGCACATTGAAAACGATGTTTTGGATGTCCTGATCGACAGCTTGCGCAAAAAAAAGCTCGTTGTCCAAGCGGGAAATCTCTACCGCCTCCATTTTGAAAATCCCAATATCAAAACCGTTCCCGTCACAAAAATGGAAGAGAGACTAGTGACGAAAACATGGAAAAAAGCGCACCGCGTAGGCAAGCGATTTTCTCTATCCCAGATAGAGAAACTGGCAAAAGCGGCCTTTGGCAGCGATTTTGCCATCCGCCACACTACGGATGTTTATCTTCCTGTACACTATATTATCGTGCAAAATCCAGATGGCTCTCTCCATGGCAGTTTATGGAATGCGCTCAATGGAAAAAGAATTTTATATTCGCATTCTTTCGATTGATGCTTGCTGAAAAAAAGAGCTAACGGTTAAAATCCCCCTTCCTTAAGATGGAAAGATGGCTGAGCGGCCGAAGGCACGTCCCTGCTAAGGACGCGTACCAACTAAATTGGTACCGTGGGTTCAAATCCCACTCTTTCCGTTTTCTCAGCCTTGAATGCAAATTCAGGGCTTTTTTTTTGGAGTTAAGAATGAAAGAAGCAAACCGAGCCTTAATCCCTCCGAATTCCAAAGAATCTGAAATGATGGTTCTCGGTTGCATGCTAACAAGCGTCAACAGCTTAAATATCGCATCCGATGCCTTGCAAGCTTCCGACTTCTACCACACAGAACATCAAATTATCTTCGATGTCCTGAAAACTGCTTATAAAAACGATAAACCCGCTGACGTTCATCTTGTCTGCGAAGAGCTAAAAAGACAAGGGAAGCTAAAAAGCGTGGGAGGAGCTGCTTACATCACCTCTCTTGCGCAATATGCAGGAACAGCTGCATTCATTGAAGAATACGTCGAGGTAGTACAAAATAAGTCCATCTTAAGAAGGATGATCCACACAGCGCAAGATATCGAAAAAAAAGCGCTGGAAGATCCTCAAGATGTACATGACGCCCTTGACGAGGCCCAACAAAAGCTCTTCATCATCAGCCAAGCAGTCCAAGTACAAGGCAGTATTCTCATTAAGGACATCCTATCTGGACTGAAAGCCACAAGCCGCATTCCCTATTTAAAAGAACTGCAGCAAAGACAAGAAGAATACCAGATCAAAGGACCTGAATCCGCCAGTATCACCGGCCTGCCTACACATTTTATCGATCTTGATAAAATGATCGATGGATTTGGGCCATCGAACCTTATCATCCTCGCAGCAAGACCTGCGATGGGGAAATGCGTCACTGCAGATACAGAGATCTTGGACCCGACAACTGGACTTCTTCATCCCATCAAAAAACTTGTCGAACAAAAATCGGGATACGTAGCCACCCTCAGCAAGCAATGGACTTTGGAAACAACCCGTCCTACAGCTTTTATTGCCGATGGGATCAAGCCCGTTTTCTCTGTTAAAACCTCTCTTGGAAAGACAATCGAAGCGACAGCTGCCCATCCTTTTCTCACGATATCAGGCTGGAAAAGATTAGAAGAAATCAAATCCGGCGAATGGATTGCCGTGCCGAGGACCCTTCCTTATTTTGGAACAGGCAAAGACATCCCTTCCGCTTCCTTGGAAGAGATCCCTGACACCGCTTTTTCTTTAGATAAAGAACACCTAGCCTTATTTTTAGGATCGCAACTTGCTTTAGGGCTTTCTATCGAGCACGGCCCTTTACCAAAAGCCCTATACCATAGCTCCTCTTCTCTTCTACTCCGTCAGATGCAGCATTTGCTCCTGCGCTTTGGCATTCTCTCTAAAAATACCTATAATTGTCTTCTGATAGAAGATCTCCCCTCTCTTCAAAGACTATGCCAAGAGATCCCTCTCCCTGCTGCCAAACAACTGCTCTCCTCTCTTCCTGAACATCCAGAAGAGGAGGACTTAATCCCTGGGAAAGTCTGGGATCTGGTCCTCGCTAAAAAAGATTCTAAGGATCCTCTCTTTACAAATAGCAAAGGCCAACCGATTCGCCGACAGCTTTTGTTAGAGATTGGGACTCTTCTACAAGCTCCTGAACTTCTCGAAATCGCTAAAGCTCCTGTCTACTGGGATCCTATCGTCTCGATCACCCCGACAGGAAACAAAGAAGTATATGATTTAACCGTCGAACCTTCGCACAACTTTGTCGCTGCAGACTTCTTTGTACATAACACCGCTTTAGCTCTAAATATCGCAGAGAATATCTGCTTTAAAAGCGGCCTATCTGTAGGGGTTTTTTCTCTTGAGATGAGCGCAGAGCAACTATTGCACCGCCTTATTTGCTCTCAAGCAGAGATCGAATCAGACAAGCTGCGAACTGGATCTTTAAATGGGATTGAATTCCAACGCGTCGTCGCCGCTGTGAATGCTATGCAAAAAACCACCATGGTTATCGATGACCAGCCAGGGCTAAAAATCACCGATTTAAGAGCCCGAGCCCGTCGCATGAAAGAAACCCACGGAATCTCCTTTCTGATCGTAGACTACCTTCAACTTCTTTCTGGATCTGGAGCAAGCCGTTCTGCAGATAGCCGACAAAATGAGATCTCAGAGATCTCCAGGATGCTGAAAAACCTAGCCAGAGAACTCAACATCCCTGTTCTTTGTCTATCCCAGCTGTCGAGGAAAGTAGAAGAAAGGCCCGGGCACCGTCCTATGATGAGCGACCTACGCGAATCGGGCTGTCTTGCAGGAAGCACCTTGATCCAAAACGCTGAAACACAAGAAATCTATACAATTAAAGATCTATCGGAACGTGCCGAGCAAACACCGATCCCTGTTATCGCTGTAAATGAGGACCTCTCTTTAAGCACGCACCTTATGACAAAAGTTTTCTACTCCGGCAAAAAGATCCTTTTTGCCTTAAAAACCAATTCAGGCAAAGAGATTGAAGCGAGCGCCAACCATCCCTTTTTCACAAAAAACGGCTGGCAAAGACTCGATGCTCTCAAAAAAGGGGACCTTATCGGGATGTCCAGTCCTGAGGGGCTGCTTTGGGAGCCTATCGCCGAAATCACTCCTAAGAAAGAAGAAGATGTCTATGATGCCACAGTCGATACCGTGCACAATTTTACCGCCAATGGATTCATTGTGCATAACAGCATCGAACAAGATAGCGACGTCGTCATCTTCCTTTTGCGCAGAGAATACTACGACCCTTATGACAAACCAGGTTTAGCTGAGGTCATTGTCGCAAAAAACCGCCATGGGGGCGTCGGCAGTTTATTTTTAACTTTCAGAAAAGAGCTAGCGCAATTTGCAAACTACTCTCCTTCTCTTGGGCAAAAATCAGAGTCCAATGAAGACGCTTTCTCCGCCTTTAGTCCAAAATAGAAAAAAAAACATTATCTTTTTAAAAAATTATTGAATCATTGTTAATACACAATAATCCCCACCCCATGATATACTCTTTGTTTAATTGATTCTTAACATATGAGAACTATACATGGTAGAGCCCATTCATTTTTGGATGCAAGTCCAACACCCAAAACCATCTTTGACTCAAAAAATCGCAGCTTATGCAGAATCTTATCTCTCTTTAAGCTCTAAAGTTGCTGTCGTTGTTCCCGGCTTCATGGAAGAAGGCAGCTTAGGAGTCAGAATATGCGAGCAGCAAACTCCTCTATGGATCACCGCTCTAAAAGTCGCTTCTTATTTTACCGGTATTCTCCCGACTCTTGCGATCGCCATAAAAATAGTCTCTAGGATCTCCTCTCGCTTCCACGTTTGCGAACAAACTCTTCCTGATGGCACCAAAGAAATAGGAGCCTTCGCTCGAGGCATTCTTCATTCCGGTACTCGGACGCGAAATGGGGAGTCGATCTTTGTAAATCCAAAATTTTTTATTAACAAAGATTATCCCGTGCGTTTTGCACATCTACCGTATCTTGCAGAAGTTTTTATCGACGGAAAAAACAAAGCCGCCTTCCTCCAAAGGCAGTCATCGACTCCTGAAGAAACCTATGTTCTCTATCAAGGATCTATAAGAGACGCGATACTTGAAATAGGCCAAATGGAAAACAGCGCACCACTAGAAGCCTCAACAATATCTCACGCTCTAAAGCACGCTCTTGTACACCAACATACCCATCAAATAAAAGCCGAAGAAGTGCGATCTCTGTTTACACGAAACAGCCAAGGTGAAACTCCTCTTCATAATATGGGCCCAAACAGCCTGCTTGGATGCTTATCTCTGGCCCGCAAGCTTCATATTCCTATCGACCTCAATACAATCCACACTCTATTCACCCACTGCGTTACCAGAAATTACGAGGAAGTTGTAAAATTTTTACTAGAAACGACCCCTTCCGCTATTAGACAAATTCGAAATCTCGCAGAATCCCCTCTGACCCGAGCTCTTATGCAAGGCCATGAAAAAATGGCAAACACTTTATTCGAAGCCCTGCAAAAAGAACATGTAGAGCTCACCCCTCAAGAGAAATGGCTTATGCAAGCCAAGCAGCAATCCTGCTCCAAAGAGGAATTACAAGGTCTTACTCCGGACTTGCAAAGACAAGTTTTTCAAGTAGCCAACTTCTATAACAACAAAAAAATTCTACAGCAATTTAGAGACCTTGGGATGCACCGGTCACCCTCAGCCCCGTATAGCGATTCTATACTGAGCCATGACATGGACGCCATTGATATAGAAAAAGCTTTGGAGTCATTTTTTAAGGATCTGCGCACAAAAGGCATTTTAGTGACACATGCAGAGTTCCAACAACATAGCATCTCGTATGACTCTACAGCTCTAGATGCGCAGGATCTATGCAAACACCGCTACCTCGAACATTTGGTTCAACAAAAAAACCTATCTCACATCGCCCTTCCCAAACTACAGGTAGTGCTTCCACAAAGAGAACCTTCTCTCATGATTCTTGTAGGCAAACACAAGACCCTCTGCTGCTCTGCACTGGAAATATGTATGGAAAAAATAGAAAAAGTCGACCGTAAAGCAACAAGACAAGAAGTCTCAGAGCTTCTCGACTGGCTAGAATCGATAGAAGGACGTTGCGCAATGGAAAAATACAATCTTTTCATAGGAAAGGACAAGACAGGACAAGAAAAACTCTACATTAGCCCGTATGAAGCAAGGCAAAGCCCAAATAAAGAGACCTTCATATGCGCTAATTTGTCACTCACTCTTTTGCACAGAAAATTACCAAGTTGTTTAAATCCAGCAGATCATGCATGGCTTCAACAAGAACTCCAGAGAAGGCCCAGCTTCCAACCAGACGCCCTTGCAAACCAAATCCGATCTGTAGCTAGAGACTCCAGGGATCTACCCTCTTTAGAGTCTCATGGTTTTTCAAACTTGCGTAAACCTTTTATGCTCGATACAAGACGTCTACTTACATCTTGAGATCCTATTTGTTTTAAATAAGTTCTCCTGCTACAATTCGTGCCAATTGCCCTCCGTCCTCCCTGTAAGAGGATATTTGAAAGGGCTACGCACTCGAACCTACTAGAAGTTACGACCTATAAGGAAACGTATGGCATCTGTAAAAAAGAAAAGAAGAGCGAAAATCGCAAAGCACAAAAGAAAAAAACGCAGAAGAAGAGACCGTCATAAGAAGTAATTTGTTGTCATTCCAACAGTCTATTTTATGTGGACCTATCCAGAAGAATTCGATGTCATTGTCGTAGGCGCAGGGCATGCCGGCTGTGAAGCCGCGCACGCCTCTGCCCGTATGGGAGCAAAAACCTTGCTCCTTACAATGAACTTGGATACGATTGCCAAAATGAGCTGCAATCCAGCTGTTGGCGGAACTGCAAAAGGGCATATCGTGCGCGAAATCGATGCTCTAGGTGGCGTCATGGGAAAAGTCACCGACCAAACAGCAATTCAGTTTCGGATGTTGAATGCATCAAAAGGACCTGCCGTCTGGTCTCCAAGAGCGCAAGCAGACAAGCTTGCCTACCAGACAGCCATGAAAGCCCGCCTTGAAAACACCCCCTGCCTGCATATCAAACAAGGCACTACGGAAAGTCTCACTACCCATGGAGATACCGTTACCGGAGTAGAAACTTTAGAAGGGATCTGCTATCGAGGGAAAACAGTTATTTTGTCTGCTGGCACATTCATGCGAGGCCTTATCCACATCGGAGAAACGCAGTATGCAGGAGGAAGAGCTGGAGATAAACCTTCTGTTGGGCTTTCTGCTTCTTTAGAAAAGCTTGGATTTCGGCTTGGCAGGTTGAAGACCGGCACGCCACCTAGAGTCCATGCACGCAGCATCGATTTTTCTAGATTAGAAACACAACATGGGGACTTAGGAGTTCGCTTTTCTCATGATCCGGCAGAAACTCCTGGATTGCCTCAAGTTCCCTGCTTTATCACCTACACAAATGAATCTACGAAAAAGGTGATTCTAGACAACCTCCTCCGCTCTCCTATGTACTCCGGCAAGATCCAATCTAGAGGCCCTAGATATTGCCCTTCGATCGAAGATAAAGTTGTCCGCTTTGCGGACAAAGAGCGACATCAGATCTTCCTTGAACCAGAAGGCCTACAAACTGCTGAATACTATGTAAACGGCATCTCGTCTTCGCTACCGTTCGATGTGCAACTTGCCATGATCTTATCGATTGAAGGACTGGAAAAAGCAGAAATCATGAGACCTGCCTACGCCATTGAATACGACTATGTGCGTAGTGGTCATCTTCGAGAAACTCTGGAAACAAAGTCTCTTGAAGGCCTCTTTTTAGCCGGCCAAATTAACGGAACTACAGGATACGAAGAAGCCGCAGGCCAAGGATTAATAGCCGGCATCAACGCCGCCTGCAAAGTTCTTGGGAAGCCCTCTTTAGTCCTCAAAAGATCAGAAGCCTATATCGGTGTCATGATCGACGAGCTCATCACCAAAGAACTCGACGAGCCTTACCGTATGTTTACCAGCAGAGCAGAATATCGGCTTCTTTTGCGACAAGACAATTGCGACCTGCGTCTGCGCAAATACGGATATGACTTAGGGCTGATCTCTCAAAACCAATACAATACCCTTTTGCATAAAGAAGAGACAATCCGCACTCAAATCGCTTCTTTATCGAAAACCTACAAGCAGATGCAGGGAAAAAGCTCTTCCTTAGCTCAACTACTATGTAGGCCAGAATATCGGTATCAAGACCTCATGGCCTTATATCCTGAGCATGTGACAGACTGCGGAAACGAAATCAACTTCCAAATTGAACTGCAATTGAAATACGCTGGCTATATTCAGAGACAACACCAAGAAATTTCCCGATTCGAAAACCTTGAAACCACACCGATTCCAAAATGGCTTTCTTTTGCCGAGGTGAAAGGTTTATCGAACGAGGCAAAAGAAAAACTACAAAAGTTTCAGCCCTCTTCTCTTGGGCAAGCATCTCGGATTTCTGGCATCTCTCCCGCGGATATCACCGTGCTCATGGTAGCCTCACAAAACCACAAGTCATTGTAATTAAAATTTAGTTTTTGCATTAATAAGGAAAAAGAGGACGACATGAAACTCCCTGATTCCTTACCTACTGCACTTATCCTGTCTAGCGACCTTTCTAAAATCAGCTTTTTTAAAAGAGCATTGAAGGGAAGCTACTATGTCATGGACGCAAAAGAGAGCATGATCGCGCTCGAATGGCTAAAAACAATGTCGGTAGAAATCCTCATCCTCGACAGTAAAACTTTAGATGAGCCTGTACTTAATCTATGCAAACATATTCGTAAAATTCCGGGATGCGAGACGCTGCCGATTCTTCTGATCACGAACAAGCTCCAAAAAACATTTACAATCGATTGCCTGAAAGCTGGAGTCTCCGACTTTCTCCACGAACCTCTATCAACAGAAGAACTCTATGAGAGGATTGCAGTTGCCTTGAAATCAAGATTTGTAAACAAAAAAATGTCTTTGATTACAGCAAAAATTCAATCCCGCTCGAGATTTCCTCAAACAACAAGAAGCTTTTTAAACCGTCTCTTGCTGGACAACAAAACCCTTTCCAAGATTTCCGAACAAAAGCAAATTGCAATGCCGCTGAGTCTCTTGCTGATCCAACTAGATCATATAGAAAAAATTGAAACCGTTTTAGGAGAACTGGCTCTAGATGAAGTCATAGAAGCTCTTACGGCTCTTCTAGAAGACAAGCTCCGTCCATCGGATACATTGATTCCTCAAGGAGGTGGGAAATTTCTACTTCTCCTTCCTAAAACCCCTACCAATAAAGCGCTTGGCATCGCCGAAGAGATCCGCAAAGAAATTTCTGCAACGCCCATCCAAACCAAGAAAAAGCCGACCCGAGTTACCGTTTCAATCGGCTCTATCGGAATGGAAAATCCCCTGGCAAATGCAGGAGAAGCCTACGAGCAATTTGACCTATCTTTAATGCGAGTCAAAAAAGCTTTAGATAAGGCGCAGAAAACCGGCAACAAAATTATATCAACATAAAGAGGAGTTTCATGAAGACAGGATTCTATTGCATTGCTATCATATTAGGCATTTGCACCCGGGCGCTTGGAGCAGACCTGACAGATTCATCCCAGATGACCAGATCCCCCTCTCTTAGCATCGACCCGAAGCACCGAGCTCAGGATTATTTGCAAATTTTTGAAACCCTACGCAAAGAAAAACCTTCTAATAAGGTATGCATTTTTTTAACCGATGGCACTAAAATCATTAACATCATTGATATGCGCCTTATGTCGAGCAATACCGTTTTCTTACTGCGCTATAACACTCCTCAAGGGATCAAATTGCAACCAATAGAACTAGAACGGATACAACACATCGGCTGCTTGGAATGACCTGGTACTTTTTACAAACTCGCAACCTTCCCATTTTAGAACAACTCTATTTAGAAGAAGACTTTTTAAGAGAAGACTTACGCAACTTCTGCCTTTGCAATGAAGGATCTCCTCCCTCGATCGTAATGGGCATCTCAGGTAAATCAGAACAGCTTCTCCATATAGAGACCGTACAAAAGCACCAATATCCTGTCATCCGAAGATTCAGCGGAGGAGGAACTGTCATTGTCGATGAAAACACCCTATTTGTAACCTTCATCTGTAATAAAATAGACTTTCCATTCCCTGCATATCCGGAAAAAATCCTGCAATGGGCCGGCGATTTTTATCAAAGAATTCTTCCTATTCCGGGCTTCCACTTAAAAGAAAACGACTTTGTCATCGGCGATAAGAAATGCGGGGGAAATGCTCTCTACATCAAAAAGGACAGGTGGCTGCTTCACACCTCTTTTCTTTGGGATTTTTCTCCTAAGAACATGGAAACCTTGCGCCATCCTCCTAAAACCCCCTCTTATCGGCAAGGGCGTCCTCATACAGATTTTTTATGTGTGCTGAAGGATTATTTCCCCAATAAAACAGATATTTTTGCACTTGTTTTCCAGGGATTGCACGACCTTTCTTCTGTTGTTTCCATTCCGTTAATCCCTTACAGCCCCTTCTCCAAAAAAAGCACCTCTTTGGTGTCTCTCTAAACTTGACAACCGTACCTTTAAAATGGTACTATTTATAGAAAAAGCGATAAAAATCATGAAACAATATATAGCCTATGAAGGAAGTGAATACTCCATTGAATGGTATTACGATGCTCATGATACATCTATAGCTTTAGAATATTTTCAAAAACAGCCCAAAGAAAAACAGAGAAAATTGCTTAACTTATTTCGGTTAATGGGAGAACAAGCAATGCTGTCAACTTAAGCATTAACACACCCGAGGCATAGGAAAGAATCGCTTT
>CAMFIG010000060.1 GCA_945952445.1 uncultured Chlamydiae bacterium | reverse complement strand
CCGGAATTTATAATTTGGAGCTAGACCAATGAGTTTCGAAAGAAGTTCAATATTTTTCAGTTGGATACGCATAGAATTGCACAATCAACTCATCATCATTAATAGTCCCCAAAAATAAGACTGCTCCAAGTTGAATGTTTTGACATCCATCCAAAGGAATAAGAAGCGTTTTGGTTAATACGCAAAGAAAACAGTTGGATTATGTTTGCAGATTTGGAGAACGAAAACCACCAGAAATTCCATCTCCAATATCAACGGCATTTGAAAAAAAATGTAGGCTCTTGTACAACTTCAGCTTTCTTAATACCACATCCAAAGGATTCATTATGAATATACCGAGAAAGTTGTTGCTATATGCTATGAGTCTATCTTCGGTTTTTGCGTGGGGAGCAGATCAAGATTCTTCTGAAGATGGATTTACCTCTTACTCTCAATTCAATACACCTTATAAACCTAGCAAAGTAAGACTTTGCAAGCGTCTTTTAGACATCCCTTTCGGCGAAGATCTAGATCTTGTCGTCCGAGTCAAGAAGATCTCTCTCGACAAAATCCGAACACCTTACAATGCTTCACTCATTGAACATAAAGATGGTTATTTGCTTTTTTTCCGCTACGACGTCAAACAGCCCATCCGCCTGTTGAATCATCATATGCCATTTAGAACATATATCGGCGCTGTGCGTTTAGATGAAGAATTCAACCAAACAGGTCCCATCCAAACCATCGACACAGAAAGCCATTTTTCAGAAGACCCAAGAGTACTCCGCATGGGCCGCGACCTCTTTCTTTCTTACAATGACATGGAACGCAATCCGGTCTATAGTCGATCTATCCGCATGGCTCGGCTAGACCCTGAGAGCCTTTCAGTAAAATATATTCTCAATTTAGACCAACACATCCAACCTGTTGAAAAAAACTGGACACAGTTTGTCTATGAAAATGAAGAAGGAGAGTCTTTGATGTATTTCAACTACTCCTTTAATCCTCATAAAATTGTTGCTCTCAAAGACATCCGCTCCAATGTACTTTCTCATGAATCCTATCCCAACAGCCTCTGCTTACAAAAAATCTCCTGGGAAAAAGATTGGGGGATTTTGCGAGGCGGTACACCAGCACGCCTTGTCGACGGACAATACCTTGCTTTCGTCCATAGTTCATTTAAAGAAGCAGGAAGAGTCTGGTATGTGATGGCAGCTGTTACTTTTGATCCTCATCCACCATTCCGAATCAATGCGATCTCCAGATTTCCGATCCTCTTCGATGGCATCTATGACACTCCTGCAGAACATACAGCCCCTAAGATGATCCGATGTCTCTTCCCTTCTGGATTTGCAATGGGCTGGGAAGATGGAAGAGAAGTAATCCACGTGTCTTGCGGAGAGAATGACTGCGCAGTCAAAATCGTGACTCTAGATAAAGACATCCTGATGGAGACCTTAGTGCCGGTCCACAGCCCCTTTGTCAACGGGGAGTACTGGCATCAGACTGAGGAATAATCGTTCCCTATCTAGGCAGACAACCCATGTTTCATGGTCTTGTCTGCCGAAGACAACCCAGATCTTGTGCTTATCAAAGACATATCCTCCAGGAAACACCACACGGTTAAGATTCCAGTAAGGAGAGTAACTCGGCCCCTGATAAAAATTTTCTCCGACAATTGGCATGGGACTGATTCTGGTCAGCGTAAAAGGCGGCTCTCCTGCATATGTATACGCTCCCATAAAGTAATGAGAGATCACTTCCCCATTCGAATGAAGAGAAGCCATGGGAATTGAAGAATGAAAAAAAGCAAGGTACTCATTGCCTATTTTGACCCCTGGAGTGCCTCCTCGTAAAATTCCCCAATCCCAAGAGATCTTTCCTTTGGATTCTCCAACAAAAGAACAGCAGCTCTTCCCTATGTCTGCATGGAATACTCGATGCGGATCGATGCTATACGAGAGAAAAAGCTGATCTTCATATTCAAAAGGAACCCAGTTTTTTTCTCTTTTTTTCTGAGAGGCGCCCGGGAAGGAAGAGAGGCATTCCAAATTTGTCAAAGAAAAATGGCTACCATCAAAAATCACCTCCGCTAAATGCATACGAACACCGCGGTTTGTCGGCCTTTCATCACAACAATCGACATACAGAAGATAGAGTTTCTCTCCAACTTGTATAAGCCTACCATCTTCAGCATGAAATGGGATTTTTTCATCTATCCTGGTATCGAGCAGATCCACTTCTCCTGTAGGAGAAAAGTCCGCATTTAACCGGACTAATCCTATCCTGGAAATAAAAGGCTCCTTTGGGTTTGGGATCACCCGAAAACTCAATAAAAACCCCTCCTCCCAGCGAACAATAGAAGGGTTGAACGCCTCTGGATAACCAGGGATATCGATCTTTTTTGTCTCTAAAACAAAATCCTGACGCCAACTCTCGATGTCTATCCCATGTCCCCAAAGTGTAGAGAAAAAAAGACATCCTCCAAAAAACACCCCTGTTTTCATAGAAGTTATTTTCCGTTTGTTATATTTTTCGATTCTTTTTCATCAAAAATAATCATCATGTCTCGTCTTATTTTTTTTCTATGGATTCCCTCTTTTCTCTTGTCTCAGAATCTTATCGATCTTGAAGAGTTAGCCCAAGATTGGGTCCTCGAAACAAGACAAATCTCGGTTCCAGGATATTCCAACGCTTTAAACCCTTCGATTTTGAAGATATCCAAAGAACAAATCCCCGAGGCTCCGGGAACATATCTCTTAAGCTTTGCTCCCTTTCCCGTTTCCATCTTTATCGGGTTTGTATGGCTCAATGAAGATTTCAAAATAGTCAGCAAACCGCAAATCATCGCGATGCAAAATCCCTCGCGCCCTCAAGACTCTCGACTTGTTGCAGTCGGAAAAGAGATCTACATCGTTTATAACGACCTTTCTCTTGCAAGCCTACGCCGAAGGCGCCTACATATAGCAAAGATTCTCTTTGAAGGAAGCAAGTTATCTTTAGACTCTATTGAAGGGATGTATCATTTTGCCAAAGGAGATCCTCTACGCCATGAAAAAAACTGGGTTCCCTTTACTTACCAAGACAGGCTTTTCTTCTCTTATAGCCTTGTTCCTCACCAAGTCCTTTATCCTCTTCTTAAAAAATCAGGAACTTGCGACACCTTCTCTTTTACAGATAGCCTTGTAGATTGGCCTTGGGGCCCAATACGAGGAGGTACGCCCGCTTTAGAAATAGGGGAAGAATATCTCGCTTTCTTCCACTCTTCCTGCAAGCTCTCTTCGGTACAATCGGAAGGAGCTCTCATCTCTCACTATTTTATGGGAGCATATACATATGAAAAAGATCCTCCTTTTGCGCTCACAAAAATCAGCCCATCTCCGATTATAGCTAGATCTTTTTATCAAGAAAATCCCTGCAAAAAAAATTTTCCTGCAAGAGTAATTTTTCCTTGCGGCTATGTCTACGATGAAAAATATATTTGGATTGCTTATGGAAAACAGGATCATGAACTATGGATTTGTAAGATCGATAAAGAACGACTGTTGCAAAGCCTTGTTCCTATCCATGGAAACAATTTGGGCGAGCCTTAGAAAAAGCCCGCCCAAATCTTTTTTATGGATGCGTTGTCACGTTGCCAGATACTCCGATGCTAGAGCCTGAAACGTTGAACAATCTAAGAGGCAAAGTCCCTCCAACTACACCACCCAAGGTCACTGCTCCATCTGCTTCCAGAGAAAGAGAGTAGTATCCGTTGATCGTGCTGGTCGAACCGGTGAATGTGATGTCTCCTCCGCTATAGAAATAGCTATCTCCCACTAATCGCGTCGGCCCTGTGTACGTCTGCGTTCCAGAGGTATTGATGCTGGCACCTACCTGCATCTCTCCCGCTGTTACATCGAGCGTCGTCAACAACACCTGTTCTCCGACGTCGCCTACAAAACGAGCGATGTTAGTCCCTGCATTGACCGTTAGATCCATCTCTCCACTAAAGCTATCGATGGAGCTATTGAAGACCACATCCCCTTCATAGGCAGTGCCGCTACCGCTGTTTTGCGTAACAGTCACAGAGTTTTGCAAGTATACAGGTCCTGTAAAAGTAATATCTCCCGCTGTAGTTCCTGCAGTGACATTCCCTCCCATGTTGATCGCATCTGCAGTATAGGTAAACGTACCATTGTTAAACGCCATATCAGCAAACAGCGCTTGCGCAATGGTTCCCGCAGAAACATGGATGTTTTGGAGCGTTGTTCCGCCTCCCACATCTGCCTCAAACGTCACCGTAGAGACAGTTCCCCCTGTGATATAGAGAGAAGAGGATGCTGCAGTGACAGAGTTAATGGTGCTTACAAATTGCAGGTTCCCAGCATTGCCAACATCAATGTTGAAATCACAGTTGTTGATTGTGATTGCTCCACTAAATGTTGCATTACCATTGCCTGTTAAGATCGTAGCAGAGGTATTATGGCGATAAGGCCCCGTGACAGTCATGTTGCCGCCGCCGAGATTAATATTCGCACTATTGGTCGTGAGTGTACTTGCCTGCATCGTGAGATCTCCACCATACGTGTAGATAGAATCTCCTGACAAAACAACGTTCTCGTTGGAAGAACCGCCGATCGTTGCATTTCCCCCTCCGGTGTTTAGATTACCAGACAGTGTCGTTGTAGAGCCTGCTCCACCGGACGACGTCATAGTAAAGTCTCCACCGCCAAGGTTAAACGAAGAGGCAAATGAGAGCGTATCATCCGCTACAGAAGCGACAAAGTCTCCTCCATTGGTATTTACGCTATTAAGCGATGTCGCTGTGATCGTCGCGATGTTGGAAGACATCGTGATGTCGCCGCCTTGTGTGTTGAACGTATTACACGCTAAGGTAACATCGACAGCATTGCTTCCTGCACAGGCGAGCGTGATATCTCCGATGATATCTACATCCGATCCACTGTTAAAAGAGATTGCAGACGATGCGTTGTTCTGTGCGGTCACACTCAAGAATGCCAGATCCGTCACTGGAGCATTTTGGAACGTATTGGTCGTAGCCCCACTAAGAGTCAGAGAACCAGGCCCGTTGGCTCCGGATATCGTCACAGTTCCCGTTGTAGAAGGTGTAGACGTGATCGTCACGGCTTCTGAAACTGTGATTGGGTTATTCATGGTAACAGTCGTTGTGCCTGTTGCGGAAATTGTAATATCCCCTGCAATAGTAATCCCTGCCGGAGCTGTATAGCTCAGAGCATTGGCCGCATCATCTGCCAGAGTCACAGCAGCCAGCTGTTCGATGGTATTAGAAGAGACTGTCAGGTTGGTAAGCGGTGTTGTACCTCCTACAACTCCTGCAAAGAGCACACGACCCATCAACGCATTCAACGTGAGGGAATCTGTATTGGCTGAAGTTCCATTCACTGTTGATAAGAAGGCAATACCGGTAGGTCCTGTATCGGTCATGGTAATGGTGCCATTGATGGTGACCGGGCTATCATAAATGATCGTCCCTCCGACCGCCTTCACATTACCGGCTAAAGTGGAATGGCCAGCTTTTATATGAAAACGCTGTAGTGAGGACCGATCTCCAACAGGTCCTTCAAAATAAGTTTTGCCAGACCCTACGTCTGCTATAAACTTGTAGTTGCCGTCGATGCTGCTATTGGCTCCTTTAAAAGAAAGATTTCCTCCTGCAAAGCGACCTTGTCCTGTGGTGTCGATTTTCACATCCTGGTTAAATCGAGTAGGTGAAGAAATCACCACATCGTGTCCTTTTGTCACAACAAGTGAAGGAAGAGTCAAATTCCCAGCGTTGACTTCGAGCTGTCCTAAAGGAGACTTTTGGCCAATCGACTTATCAAAAGCAACCGATCCCTGTCCTGCATCAATAGTCAGGTGAGATGCCTTTTCTCCTCCCATTACAGCTTCAGAAAAGTGGATGTTTCCATCTTTTCCGCTCGTATGGATTTTTGCATGGTTTCCTTGCAAAATGATTGGAGAGTGGAAAGACATATCTCTACCAACGGTCGCTACCTCTGCCTGGTCGCCCATGTAGATCGATTGTCCATCTGCTGTCGACATGATAAGAGCAAAGTTTTTAGGAGCGAGAATCTGCGCGCCATCTTCAATGCGGATAAATCCTTTTTCTCCCGATGAGCTTAAGAGGATCTCTCCAGATCCCTCTTCAGAGACAATATTCAATTTTTTCAAAGAAAGAGAGTCTCCACTGACTTTAAACTGGCTCCGTTCTTTGCTAAGGCTCATCTTTCCATCGAGAGTGACTAAGGCGCCGTCACGACCGGAGACAGAAACTTTGTCTGCGACAATATGAGACTGGTCTGTAATGATGATCTCTCCATTATGACGTACTAGCTTAGTGCCTTCTGCTATACCCTTCATATTGACAACATCTTTCAGCACGTTGTCTACTGCGGTCATTTCCATGTTGACAGTGTGTGCAACGATGCTACCCGCTTGATGAACTGTTGCTTTTGCAAGAGCGCCATCGATGGCAAAAGAGACAAGGCCATCGCCTCCGAAGTCAACACGTACTTTTTCTCCCGCAGCAAAATAGACAGATCCTCCATTAGCTGTAATGGATCCTTCATTGCTTGTCATAGGAGAGATGAAAGCGACAACGCCTCCATCACTTGCATTGATTCTTCCGTGGTTTACAATCGATCCTTCGCCAACTCCAAGAGAAAATTCGAAATTACCGACGTAGAAGTCTTGCGTTGCGATATCTAAGGTAGAAGCGAAAAGAGAGCCGACATTCACCTCTGCATTCGGGCCAAAGTAGACTCCGTTGGGGTTGACCAAGAAGACCTGTCCATTACTCTCTATCTGTCCTAAGATCTCTGAGCCATGTTTACCGGTTACGCGGTTGAGAACAACAGCGTCTTTGCTTGGCTGGACGAAATGCACTTTTTCATGTTTTCCGACGCTGAAGTCAGAATAGTTGATCACAGCGCGGTCCGATGCTTCCACGCGCATTGTCTTCCCATCTCGGGAAATAGAAGCAGATCCAGCTTCCACTGAAGCGTCTTTTGGCATAGCAACCACTAAGGAAGATGCCAAGGAAAAACAGCACAATGTCGAAAAAAACGACATTTTTCTTTGAGAAATCATAAAAACCTCTTGCTTACTTTCACATAAAATATAGATTCAGAAGGCTTCCTCTGGTCTTTCAGAGGAAATCCCCAATCAAGATTTACATCAATATTCCAAGGGCCAAAGATTCTAGCCCCAATCCCTGCACTTGCTAGACAAACATGGCCTGACTGTCCCACTACGCCCTTTCCTCCTTTTACGTATACTTGGCCATAGTCTACAAATGCAATCCACTGAAGAACCTCGCTCCAGGTCTTATCCCATTTACCGATCTTTCTCGATCCGAAAATGGGGTTAGGAATGCGGGCTTCTATATTAGAAAAGAATCCAGAATCTCCCAATGCCGTAGCCATAGGATATCCGCGGACTGTTGTGATTCCGCCGATATAGAATTCTTCACTGATGGGCAACTTATAGAACGAATATTGCCCTTCAAAATTTAAGTAGAGAAACCAGTGCCATGGCATCTTTTGCAGACGTTGATACTGGGCTTCTACAAATATAAATCTACCTCCGGTGTCGGGCCTGCTCGAGTTAGGATCTACAGCAGACAAACCATCTAAAAAGCCGGGGATGCCGAAACTTGCCTGGATTGAACCGAAGTTTCTACCTTTCCATCGATCCAAGTTATTAAACTTCCACCCTCCCGTCAGTACTCGCAAGTCATCTGTAGAAGCAATTTCCCCTTTTTCATAGTTGCGAATATCCATGTAATCAAAAAAAGCATACATGTCGCTGCTAAAAGATTTGGTGCGTATCATGGCCTGCTGGAGTTTGATCGTTACGACAAGAGAGTTGCCTTTCAAGCGCAACTCATCCAATCGATCGACATGGAAATGCGAGTAGAGCGTTGCAAATTCCATTTTGGTACCATTGGCATTGAGCGGTACGTTATAGATGGCATCCAAAAATTCGAGCTGGCGAGGAGGAATGCCAATCACACCGATGAGGTTTAGCTGGTCGCCGTTGAGAACCAAGTTGCCGAGCTCCGCTCTGCTGCCGACGCGCCACAAAGAGGTCACGCTCGAGCCATAATTATTATAGTCAGCATAGAGATGCAGCGGTCTTCCATCATCGACACGGACGATCATATCCGTAGTTCCTGGTGTTTCCCCTTTTTGGAAGACAACGCCGACCCGAAGGTCGGAGTACTCATTCAGCAGCAACAATTTTTTCATAAGATCGTCATAGTGCACGCAATGCCCTTCGAATTTCTCGAAATACTTGCGTACGAATTTCGAGTCATAATGCTCATTGCCTTCGATAAAAATCGATCCTATGGTTACTTCCAATACTTCAATTTTAAGCTCTCCATGCCGAATCGTTTGGACAGGAGGAAATACCCGAACAAGAAAATACCCTTCCTTTGCATAGAGCTTTTGAATCTCCTTGCAAAGACGCTGTATATCCTTCATGGACATCTCTGTATTCTCATATTTGCTGATCACTTTCTCGAGCTTGCTCTCCGAGATCAAGGTGTTACCAACGATCTCGATTTTTTTAATTTCCACCGTTTCATCGTCAGGAAATGAGAGCTGCTCTTCCGGCAATTCCACTTCAATATCCGGAACTTCTTTCTCTGGTTCGATAGGCTGCGCTTCATATTGCGACTCAATCTCACGGTCGATGATTCCTCCTGATGCACGAGGGACCGGTAGAGGAGCAGCCATGCTTTTGGCTGTGATAAGTCCGCAGAGCATATAGAAAGCTCTCCGCATAATCGGATATTTTCGCACCATATGCACTCCATGAGTAGCGGCGATTTTTAGCAATTTTTTTTTGATGCACTAGCTTCGGATGTTATAAGAACATTTTTTTATGATCAATTTTTTTTACAATCAAATTTTGATGTGGTAGATTGCCGTTCAATGAAAAACGAACCTAAATATTGCAAAGAGGTGGACCTTGAAAAGATCAATTCTAACCTTGCAACGGCTACTATATCTTCTTTATATCCTACCCATCTTGGGACAGTCTTGGGAGCTTGGGCCTTTTGAACGCGTAGAATCTGCCAACCCCATTTTAAAGCCTTGCGAAACAACGCTATTTTTGTGTCCAATCCAAGAAAAAATGATCCCTTGGGAATCAATTCATGTGTTTAATCCCGCAGCTGTCGTCCGCAACGGAAAGGTATATCTAATCTACCGCGCCGAAGACAACTATGGTGAAGGGATCGGTTATCATACCTCCCGCCTCGGCCTTGCGGAAAGCGAAGACGGTATCCATTTCCACCGGAAGGAAACGCCCGTGGTTTTTCCTAATGCAGACGGACAAAAAATCTACGAATTTCCGGGGGGCTGTGAAGACCCCCGCATTGTAGAGACGGAAGAGGGAGGGTATATCATGACATACACTCAATGGAACCGCGATGTGGCTGTACTGGCTATTGCAAGCTCTAACGATCTGGTCCACTGGGAAAAGCACGGCTATGCTTTCGAAGACTCTTCAAAACGCTTTTGGTGCAAGTCTGGATCGATCGTCTGCCGAAGAGAAGGGGATCATCTAATCGCAACGAAAATCCAAGGCAAATACTGGATGTACTGGGGAGAAGGATGCATCTATGCTGCGACTTCTTCCGATCTTATCCGATGGACGCCAATCAAAGATGAACAAGGGAACTTCATAGCAGCGCTCTCTCCAAGAAAAGGAGAATTCGACAGCTTTCTTGTCGAATCAGGACCTCCTGCTCTTTTAACCGAAAAAGGGGTTTTGCTTCTGTATAACGGCAAAAACTCACTCGAAGAAGGAGATCCCGCCATCACGCCCAATGCCTATTCAGCAGGACAGGTGCTATTTGATAAAGAGGATCCTCTGCAGATCATCGCTCGATGCAAACACCATTTCCTCACACCTGAGCGCCCTTACGAAAGATATGGACAATACCACGGAGGAACCGTATTTATTGAAGGTTTAGTCCCATTCCAAGGAAAATGGCTTCTTTATTATGGAACCGCCGACTCCGCTATTGCCATCGCCATATGCCATGAAACAAACACTTTAGGAGAATCTCATGAATAGATGGATCTTTGCCTCTCTTTTTTCTTTTGCCATCGCCAATGCCGGAATCCAAGACCACTTAAAACCAGCTCTTAATAAAGAAGGAGTTCACCAGATCGAAGGGATCGACTTTATTTACATGATTAATCTCGATTTGAGAACAGAAAAATTTGCAAAGGCATCCCAGCAACTCAAAAAATACGGGATTGAACCCTATCGATTCTCCGCTGTTAGCGGATGGGAGCTTTCCTGGGAAACCATCCAAGACCTCGGAGTCCGTTACGAGCCTTGGATGCAAGACCTCCTTCCTCATAGGCAGTTAATGGGAACAACATACCCGACTTTAGACCTAGAACCTCATCATGAAAAAATCGGACAACCGGGAAGCATCTATTTTAGTCATTGCATGTCAAGAGGAGCGATCGGCATTATTCTAAGCCATCTTTCGATCTTGCAGGACGCGTTCGACTCTGGCTATGAAACGATATGGATTATGGAAGATGACATCGAAGTTGTACAAGACCCTCATATCCTATCGGATCTCATTGCAAACTTAGATCGTTCTGTAGGAAAAGAGCAATGGGATATCCTATTCACAGACCAAGATACAAGAGGCTCTAACGGAAAATATATCCCTTGCATCAGCTTCGCCCCAAGACCAAATTTCGTCCCTTTAAATCGATCTCGATTCAGCAGAAGAAAGCCGGTTGACTCCCAGTTTCGCAAGATCGGTGCACGCTTTGGAGCCTATTCATTTATTATCCGACGCAGTGGCATGGAAAAACTCCTCCGTTTTTTTGAAGAATACAAACTCTTTCTGCCCTTTGACATGGAATTTTTCCTACCGGATGACATCCAGTTATATGCTGTGAGGCGAGACATCGTTCGCAGCCAAATAGAAGCCCCATCGGATAATGGAGCGCCTAGGTACCTGGAAGCCAATAAAACTCCTTGAAACACTTTTGCGGGCTATAAAATAGCCCGCTTTTTTCTGCAATGGCTACACATCATAATACAACACATTAAAACAGATTTGCATTCTAATACCACTCCTAAAAAATAAATTCATAAATTTAATTGATAGAATCTGATAGA
>CAMFIG010000059.1 GCA_945952445.1 uncultured Chlamydiae bacterium | reverse complement strand
ATGAAGTGGATCTCAGAAAGCTCCTCTTTTGTCTTTACAGGACCCACCCCTGCTATCCAAAAGCTTAAAGAAATCCTCCCCACTCTCGACGTCGCAACTCCTACTCTCGGAGAGACCTTTTACATCTACAAACTACAGCACGCTTCCCAATCGGAAATGCAAAGCGCTCTCGACCAGATGGCAGAGACAATCCATGATAAAGAGCTGGCAGCTGCCATCCGCAGTATGAAATGGATCTCAGAAAGCTCCTCTTTTGTCTTCACAGGACCTACTCCTGCCATCCAAAAACTCAAAGAGATCCTCCCCACTCTCGACGTCTCCACGCCGACAGTCGGCAGGACATTTTACATTTATAAAATCGAACACTCTACTAACTCTCAGATACAAAGCGCCCTTGACCAGATGGCAGAGACAATCCATGATAAAGAGCTGATTGAGACAATCCATAGCATGAAGTGGATCGCAGAGAGCAACTCTCTTATCTTCTCTGGGCCAGCTCCTGCTATCCAGAAACTCAAAGAGGTTCTTCCTACTGTCGATGTCTCTGCGCCAGCAATCGGACAAGCTTTTTATATTTACAAACTCGAACATTCTACAGAATCGGAAATGCAAAGCGCTCTAGAGCAAATGGCTGATACGATTCATGATAAAGACCTTTCAGAAACGATCCGCCACATGAAATGGATCCCAGAGAGCCGCTCTTTGGTCTTTTCTGGACCTGCTCCTGCTATTCAGAAGTTAAAAGAAATCCTTCCCACTCTCGATGTTTCTACACCGACAGTTGGAAGAACTTTTTACATCTATAAAATTCAACATGCTTCTGAAAAACAGCTATCTCATGCTTTAGAACAAATGGCGTCTACTATCCAAGATCCGTCTCTTGTACAAGCTATCCACAGCATGAAATGGATCCCAGAGAGCCGCTCCCTGATCTTTTCAGGATCTGATGCAGCGATCTCCAAACTCAAAGAAGAGATTCTTCCAACACTAGATGTAGAGATCCCTTCGGCTGATATCTCGAAAAGCCATTTTCTGATCTACAACCCAAAGTATCAGAAAGGAAGTCTACTAGAGCAGCATCTGGAACAAATGACCCGCAACCTCAAAGAATCCGGTCTCAGCAATCCCGATCTTCTGAACACTTTAGAATCGATGAAATGGGTTCCAGAAACAAACTCTCTTCTTTTTACAGGCGACACGAACTCTTTGGATCGTGTTCAGACAATGCTCCAAACTCTCGACGTCCCGACTGACGCATCAGGCCAAGTGCATATTTTCATGTACAAACCCGTGTATGCATCAGAAGAACAACTCGAAGATGCCTTGCGTCACTTCGCGCAAAATCTCGATCCAAGCAGCCCGGCAGACCAGCGCCTTGCCAGCACGATCCAATCAGCGGAGTGGATCAAAGAGAGCCAATCCTTCCTCTTCAAAGGAGACAATAATACTCTAGGCAGGCTAAAAGAGATTCTCTCTTCCCTTGACAACCCTCAAGGTCTCACTGGCGGATATGCAAAAGGTTTTTACCTGTACAAATTACAATATGCCCCAGGCAATGTTGTCATTGAAAATCTGAAGTCTTTGTCCAGCAATCTTTCCTCATCCGATGTAGCCAATAAAAACATCATCCGCGCTATCGATCACCTAAAATATGTCAAAGATAACAATTCAATTCTAATTACAGGCTCTCCTTTTACTATCGATCAAATTAAAACATTGATTGCCGAATTCGACACTCAAGGAGCTGCAATCCATCCAGCAATCACTCCTAAGTCGGAATTTTACATCTATAAACCTGTTCATCAAAAACCAGAAGCAGTAGAAAAATCGCTTAGCAATCTCACAAAAGACCTAGAAGAATCGGGCCTTGTAGATCCGGACCTGCTGCACTCCTTGCATACAATGCGCTATGTCTCCTCCACCCAATCTCTATTATTTACAGGGACTCCGGAGGCTTTATCTAAAGTGAAAGGGATGCTCCAAACCATCGACGTTCCTACTTCAGAAGCCACTCCCATCCAAAAGATTGGAACGACTACTTTTTTCATCTATAAAATCAAACAAGCCGGAGCACCGGAGCTTGTCGACTCGTTAAAATCATTTGCCAACCAGCTCTCCGTTTCTAATATAGAAGACAAAGACCTTGCAGCTTCAATCAACTCTGTAAAATATATTAAAGAGACAAACTCTCTTTTATTTACAGGAACAGAGGAAACCCTTTTAAAAGTAGAAAAGCTTGTCGAGAAATTTGACGTGAGCTCTTTGCATCCTCAAGAACCTGTCCGTGAAGCGCCGTCTACATTCGTAGTATACACTCCCAAATACCAGTCAGGGCAAGAGCTGATCGGTGTCTTATGCGATTTCTTGCATAACTTACAAGGTTCTGGAGTTGAAGACAAAGGCCTTTTCGATGCAATCCGGCATCTGAAGTTCATCGAAAAAACAAACTCTCTTATTATCTCCGGAGATGCTGCTTCTATTGAAAAAGTCCAAGAACTTCTAACTCGGTTCGACATTCCCAGCAAAGAAGCAAAACAGCCCGCGATCTCCACGATCGACACTGCCAACTTTCTGATTTACAAACTACAATACCATGAAGGTAGTGAGATCCAAACCGCATTAAAGCAGGTCGCTGTCAGCTTATCCAAGTCTGATACAGCCCCTAATAAAACACTGATCGATGCGATCGACTCATTGCAGTGGATCAAGGTGACCAATTCCCTGCTCGGGACAGGAGATCCGGAAATCCTCTCCAAGTTAAAAGACCTCATCCAAAACCTCGATGTCCCTTTAAGACAGGTCTTTATTGAAGTTCTTGTGATCGAGACTTCGATGTTCAATTCCCAGAACTTTGGCTTACAATGGGGAGGCCAGCTCCAGTATCTCAACAAGACGATTGGAGCGATGGGTAATTTCCCGACAGCGACAGCCAACACTACGGGTATTCCAACAGGAACACCTACATTTTCCCCCAGCATCACCAATACGACAGCCGCAAACCCTCCGGTCCAAGGTTCTCCCTCTCCTAACAGCAACTCCGTTCCTTTTACTTCAGGATTTGATTTAGGCGTCATTGGTGATATCATCATGCATAAGGGTAAGTCATTTCTGTCATTGGGAAGCTTAGTCAATGCCCTTCAAGTCGACAATGATACCACTGTTGTGATGAACCCAAAAATCATCACGCAAGATGGTCATACCTCTTCGATTTTCGTAGGGCAAAACATCCCGTTTGTCGGCTCTTTTGTGTCGAATACCACGAACTCAACCCTACAAACTTCGAACATTGAATACCGCGACGTCGGAGTCAACCTCACCATCACGCCGACTCTAGGCACCAATAATGTCATCACATTGGATATCAGCCAAGATATCAGCGAACAGGTCCAAAATACAACCCAAGTACAAGGATCTCAGGTTACCGGCATCCAAACCAGCCATACGACGATGGCCACAAGAGTGCATGTTCCTAATAAGCACTTCTTGGTGCTGAGCGGCATGATCCAAGATACGAAAACCCATTTCCGCTCTAGCATCCCTTGCCTAGGAGGAATTCCTGTCATCGGAGCTATGTTTGCAGAAGATGACCGCTTCAATTCCAAGGCAAATGTGATTATTTTTATGAGGCCTTACATCATCAATTCTTTTGAAGATTACGACCGCCTGACAGCAGAAGAGGAAGACCTCTACAAAGATCAAGCGAAACTTCAAACTTTGAAAGAAGAATTTGATGATGGGACAGAAATGATCAAGTCGATGATGAATGATTAAACAGAAAAAAATGGTCCTTCCTCTTCGCATCACTGCAACGCTCCTTTTAGGTGCGATGGTCCCTTCGTGCCACCATACGCAAGAGAACATCGAGCCGAAGATGAGTTATGCTCTGCAAGACCAATACCTTTTGGATCTTCCTTCTCCTTTCCCTCCTTTAACGCAAGAAGAGAAAGAGCAGAGCTGGGCAAAAGAGTATCTCATTGGAATGGGGTTTGCGCACCAGCTCGATCTCTATCAAGCCATTACAGCGTTTAAAAGAGCTTCTTTTTTACTTCCAAAGATCAGTCGAGAAAGACGCCTTGAACTGCAATATGAGATCCTTCTCTGCTATTATCTTGGAAGAAAATACAGTGATGTCATCGACACCTTTGAAAAGACAGACTTACGCTTTACCGATCCTTCTTTTCCGGCATTCCATGATCTTTTAGTCATCCTCTACGACAGTTACTGCCAAGAAAAAAACAGCGCTAAAGCAGAGCAGATGCTCTCCTATATTCATCAATATTATCCGCAGACTGCAGAAAAACTTAAACTCTCATCCTCTCTCCAAACAGCCAACTGGCCCGAAATCAAAACATTCGGTAAACAGCCTCAATATGCCTATGTACAAGACCTTGTACAATCCTATCACCATGAAAAAAAGTCTGTTTCCAAAGCTAAGTCCCTAAACGCAATGCTTCCCGGCGCCGGGTATTTATATCTCGGGCAAAAGCAATCTGCACTGACGGCTTTTATCCTCAACGGGTTATTTATTGGAGCCTCTTACTACTTCTTCCATCACCACAACATCCCCGCTGGTGCCATCTTTACAAGCTTTGAAGCTGGGTGGTATTTTGGCGGCATCTATGGAGCCGGAGAAGAAGCAAAATTCTATAATGAGCGGGTCTATGAACGCTATGCGACCCCTATGATGAACCAAAGAGGGCTTTTTCCAGGGTTGATGATTCAGTATGCTTTTTAGATGGCTTCTTGTCTTTGTTGCTTTCATTCCCCTTCATGCAGCTCTTCGCTATGAGCAACCGTGGGGAAAAGATGCTGATCTAACGGTTCCCTCTTCTCTTCCCCACCCAAAACATCCATCTTTGGCAGTTGCTTTTGCGAACCAAATCATCCTATTCCACCAGAATGTGATTTCACCTGTAGACGGTCCTAGGAGTCACTACCGTCCAAGCTCTTCTCAATATATGCAGCAGGCAATGCAAAAGCATGGCTTCATCCAAGGGTTTATCATGGGATGTGATCGGCTGCTACGAGAAAACAAAGACCCTTGGGTCTATCGCTCCATAGAATATGAGGGCAAGCTCTATAAATACGACCCGCCCCGTTAATAGTAAGAAGGATCTAGCTCCTCTTGCAAGTCGGGCCAAGCATCGAGAGATGCATCTTCTGCAATATCCATCTCTCCTACAAGCTCAGAGCGTGGCTTGGATTCCTGATCCGATTCCTGCTTTTGGTTTTTACCTCTTAGCTCAAAGAAAAGAGGAACACCTGTAAATGCATACTGTTCACGGAACTGATGCACCATATATTTTTTATATGTATCTAGCATGAGGCTGGGCTCGTTGACGAAAAGGATAAAGCGAGGAGGTTGCACCTGAACTTGCGTCATGTAATACACCCTAAGCCTTCTTCCTTGGATCATCGGTGGATGGTATTTTTGAAATACTTTTTCCACAAACTTGTTGAGTTGCCCCGTTGTGATTCTCTGTCCAAGTTGTTCATGGACTGTTGCGATTAAAGGAAATAATTTGTCTATATTCCTTCCTGATAAAGCCGATGCAAATATCGTCGGGCAATAATTTAAGAACGAAGCTTCTATCTGGATGCTTTTGAGGCAATGCTCCATCCGGTACCCTTTCACAAGATCCCATTTATTGAACAACAAAATACAGCCTTTCCCTAGCTTTTCAATTTGATCTGCAATCCTTTTTTCTTGGGTCGTCATCCCCTGGTTGGCATCCATGACAAGCACGCAAACATCCGCTCTTTCGATAGCCCTTTGCGTTCTTACCGCTGCAAACTTATCGACAACTTCATGCTCTGCCCGTTTACGTCGGATCCCTGCCGTATCGATTAATGTAAATTTCACACCATCATGTTCAATCACAGTGTCGATGCTGTCTCGAGTCGTTCCTGCAATGGGGCTTACAACGCACCTCGGCTCTTGTAGCAGATAATTGATTAATGTAGATTTTCCACCATTCGGCCTTCCTATGATAGCGACCTGAATTGTTTTCTCTTGCTCATTGTCCTCTTCCGGCCATTCCAACCCTGCAAAGGCATTTTCCAAAAGCTCAGCCATCTGAAAACCCTGCTCGGCAGAAACTGCAATCACTTTTTGGATTCCCAGCCGATAAAATGGGTAGATCTCCTCTCTTCGAGCAAAGTCATCCATTTTATTGACAGCCAAGACTACAGGCTTACGTGTACGCAGAAGAGTCTTAGCGACGATCTCATCCAAAGCCGTCACGCCAGCTTGCCCATCGACTACCATAACAAGAACATCGGCTTCTTCCATTGCAATCTCCGACTGCATCCGCACCTCTTGATAAAAAGGGATATCGGAATGAGGATCGATCCCTCCAGTATCTATCACCTGGAAAGGCTTCCCAAAAAAATCAGCTTCCGCGTACAAGCGGTCGCGAGTGACTCCAACAGCCTCATCAACGATAGCGATTCTTCTTTTACAAATACGATTGAAAAGAGCGGATTTGCCCACATTGGGTCTGCCCACAAGAGCGAGAGTAAGTTTTTTTTGCATAAATAAACCTGATGTTGGGAGCGATTTTAGCGGATTCTCGATTAAAAGTGGCGTTTTTTCAAGCCGATCTACAGAAAATATGATTATTAAATATTAAATTAGGCAGAAAATAAGGTGATTTACTCTACTTTTTCTTTTAGATCCTTAAGTGAAGCGTGCCTTCTTTACCCTTCTAAATCTTTTTCGAGCACGCTGACAAGATCCCATAGCTCTTGTTTAGTCAGCCTTTTAATCACATCTTGGTCATCAAACTGGACCAACTCTTCCAAAAGCCCTCTTTTTTTCTGGATCAACTCATCGATCCTCTCTTCTACCGTCCGCTTGGTAACTAGCTTGAATACCTGCACGCCATGGCTTTGTCCCATCCTATGCACTCGATCTGTAGCCTGGTTTTCTCTTGCGGGATTCCACCATCGGTCATAATGGATGACAACAGAAGCGGCAGTTAAATCAATCCCCACTCCAGCAGCCTGCAGGGAGGCCACAAATACCTCGCAAGAGGGGTCTTCTTGGAATCGTTGAACAGGGGTCCTCCGGTCGCGGGTGCTTCCCCGGATCTCGGCAAAAGCTATCTCTTCTTGTGTTAAGTATTGCTCGATGATGTCCATCATATCCAGGTATTGGGTGAAGATCACAATTTTCTGCTTGCTATCACGCGCTTCTTGGAGCAGTTCGACAAAAAGATCCCACTTGCCGGAGTGGTGAGATAAGTAATGCGCCTTGTCTTTAGTTACAAGGCAAGGATGATTGCAGACCTGTTTGAGTTTTGATAGAAGGGAAAAGATATGCACACAGCGGATTGGCTCTGCCCCGGAAGCGAGCTCTTCTGCAATTTCTGCTTTCCCACTGTAAAAATATTGCCGATAGAGCTCTCTCTGTTCTGCAGAGAGATCGCAGTAGGCGATCTCTTCGATTTTCTCAGGCAGCTCCAATAATACTTCTTGTTTTTTTCTTCTTAATACAAAGGGATGGATCAAGCGGGAAAGAAGCTTTTTTTTCTCCGGATCTTGCCCTTTTTCAATGGGAAAAACAAAGAGCTCTTTAAATTGTGCATCCGAAGGAAAATAATAAGGCAATATAATATCAAATAGCGCTTTGAGCTCTAGGATATGATTTTCTATAGGAGTGCCTGTCAGGCCTATTCGGACATGAACCTGCAAGCTTTTCAAAGCCCGGTGAGTCTGTGACTGCGTATTTTTTGCATGCTGGATTTCATCTAAGATCGCGACGTCGAAAGACTGCTCCGACAGCATTTTTTTCTCGCTGCGCAGCACACCATACGAAGTCAATACAATGTCTTTATTCTCTGATGGCATCTTTCTTTCTTGGCCATAAAAGACATGGACCTTTAGGTTGGGCAAGAATTTTTTCAGAAGTCCTTCCCAATGATAAATAACAGAAGTAGGACAGACGATCAAAAAGCGCTTTGGCTCTGTAGAGTGATTTTTAACAGCCGCAAGAAGAGCCATCGCCTGGTGTGTTTTTCCAAGCCCCATCTCGTCGCATAAGATTCCTGAAAGCCCATAACAGTAAAGAAACCACAGCCATTTTAATCCCGTTTCTTGATAAGGGCGGAGCTGGCTCTGCAATCCTTCCCAGCTGAGCGGTTCAAATCCCTGAAAAGACTGAAACTCCTCGAAAAGATCTTTAGCTCCCTGCTGTACTTTCATATCTTGCATTGTTTGCAAACGGATCCATTCTAGAGCATTCAAACGCAGGTATTTTCCCGACTGCAGCCATCGTTTTTTTGAGATGTTTTTTAGCCAAAAAAATTGCGGGGTAGAAAGATCGATCAATCCTGCAGCACTGAAAAAACAGCTCTTTTCTTGATGGATCGCTTCCCATACAGCGTGCAAAGGGATCTGTCCCAGATCTGTTTCATACTGCATCTGCAAGACCCACTGGCCTATCTTCGATGCTTCGTCTCTTTTGATCTCCTCAACACGAAGATGCAGTTCTCGATAAGGAGTAGCCTTGGGATCCAAATAAGAAATCCACGGTCTTAAAAAAGAGAGCCTGCCCATGAAAAACTCTTCTTCTTCCTCTGTAAGAACTTTTTCTTCCATGTAATCAGATAAAAATGTCTTCGCATAGGGAATCTCACAAAACCCTTCTCCAAACACGTAGGTATATTCCCGGAAAAAGAGAACGGTTTTACGAGAGTAATTCTCTAGCAGCTCATATTTAGGACGCACCCGAATGCCTCCCTCCACAAGCACCTCTAAAGACATCTTTTCTATAGGGCTTTTATCTGTAAAAAACCCGGATAAAGACCGCAGCTCTTCTTCATGGGTTCGGATAAATCCGGAGATCTTATCCGACGGAATCCTCAAGCCAGCCTTTAACGAAGGCATCATCTTTTCTTTGTTCTTTGGGAAAAATCCTTTTGTAGGGATAAACACCCACTCCCCCAGATCGATTACTCCCGGCAAGTCTTCAGCAAAATCCATCTGCGCCGAGAAAGAGAGCCCTTCTTGGGCGTTCACAGCATATGAGATCGATGGTTCTATTGCCATCAAATGCGTTTGAAATCCCGGAAAAGCATTGAGCCACGTCTTATGGCGGCTGATAAAATCTCCGAGCTCTTCTTGGGGGATCTCCTTCCAAGGTTCTGGAAATAACGGCTCCTCGATCTGAAAAAATCCTTTATTCGGCAAATATACCCACTCCCCAAAACAAACCGCTTCGCTTGCTGTAAAATCACCCGGATCCAGCACAAACATCTCGATACATAAAGTCCCCTGAGGAGTCATCTCCAGGCGATACTGGCATTTATGGCGGCCTTCATGAACTGGTTCTTGAAGATGCTTTCGAAACAAAGAGACATGTCTAGATAGCTGCAGATCGATTGTCTCTTTTGAGATTTCTTCTAAATGAAAAACAGGATCTACCCTCGTACTGAAAAAACCCTTATTTGGAATAAATTTCCACCCGTCAATACGCACTCCTGCCTCTTTTACTTCGGAAGAAATTTCTTCAATAAGAGGCTCTTCAAATGAGATGAAAATCTTCTGCTGTTTGGGGTCATACTCCATCTTTTCTATCTTCCTTTGGCAAGACCCATGCACAGGAAGTGGAGTTTGGATAGATTCTAAAGAAGGAAGAAGGCTAGGCCAGTTTGCTCTGGCAATATAGAATCCCAGCTCGACACAATCGAAAGATATCTGCATCCACTGAGGCAGCGTTTGCAGGTCCGGAGAAAATTCTACTGTATAAGATCTTCCTTCCTCTTGCAACAACATCAGCCATTTAGCAAGATCAGACCAAAAAGAAAGCTCAAAGCACAGCTTTTGGCTTGGCTTCCCCTGTCGCCATAAAGCAAGCTCTTCGGGACTTAAGTTGGAAAACTTCAAAGAAGTCTCTTCGGTTTCTGAAACCCTCTTATCGATCATCTCTTGCAGTTTGTTTTCTCCTTCTGCATTTAACGGCTTCATTGCAAAGAGCAGTTTTCCTGTCATGGACCAAGACCGATATCCTTCGAATCGCTCTAATTTATCTACATCATACCCGTGCCGCCTGCTAGCCATAAGACAAAGCTGCATCCAGACCGAGTCCCGAAAGCGAACATGCAATGGAAATTCCTGACCATGAAAAATAGAAAGATAAGCTACAGCAAGATGCTCACATGTCTGTTTTTTATTCACCTCAGCACAAGTACAAAAAGAATCGAGCAGATCGCCGGTATCAGCCAACTGCAAAAAAGGCCAATAAGACTTGTGATGATCCAAGATTTCAATTTGATAGGTTCCTTCAGAAAAAAGCACCGTCTTGACTTTCCCCTCCTGCAGCCATCGACTCGCTTTTTCCAAATCTGCTTTATCAAAAGACATATCCAATCCCCTGATGAACCATAAGACAACACTCCCTGTCTCGAGGATGCATTAGCTAAAGAAAGATTGCAAGTAAAGAGGTTTTTTGGTTAGATGAAACCTGTTTTTATATAAAATATTTGCATGAAGCACTTTGTCGTTAGCGCCGAAGAAAAAGTCGTCGAATTTGAAGGCCACCGCATTCAAAACATAAACGCAAATCTGCATGAAAAATTATCCGAAGCTTATGCAGATAGAGAAGAGAGTTTTTTGCTTTGCGAGAACCACGAAAAAGCTTAGGCTGATTTTCAAATGTCATATTTTTCAGCCCAACAAGAATCAAATCCATTCGAGAGTTTTTATCTCGTTAATTTATGAAAACTTCAAGAACAATAAATTTATTCTTTATACAACTCATAGCAATCATCGTTTTCTCTTTGCCGATAAATGCACAGAGTCCAACCAACGTGTACAAGCCTATCAATGATGATGCAGCAGTATACAAGGGAATCTCCTCTTTCAATTTTTTCTTTTTTTCAAGTGGAGTGTCCTCAGAAAATACCGACAAGGCAACCTGCTTAATCCAAAAAGAATTAGAAAAATTTGGAAAAGTAGTTTTAGAATCGATGAATATTCAAGACCCAACGAAAGGAAAAAGCGATCCTAACAGTTCATTCAATAGTCCTTCTTTAATTTTTTCAGTAGAAACCATCAAAGATCTACAAGGAAATAGTCTTCCATTTGTGCTCATATCCCTTGAATATAGAGATATGGTATCTATTGACAAAAACAAGGTTCAAACGCAATCCTGCCTTTGGAGTCGCTATCTATTTGCAAAAAAGAAATGCAGTGATTTAGAAATCATAAAAGAATCTCTACCTACACTCATGAAAGAACTAGAAATATCTTATTCTGACGCCAATAATCTTAAAAATCATAAAAAGACATTTTTCTTTATACAACCTTGAGCTCCACAAATCTGCAGATACGTTCCAAAACATCAAGTATATCATCTACACGGTCGAGTTCGATCAATGCTGTCAACTTAAGGTTTTACTGCACGCCAAGCCGTGATACCATCTTGTC
>CAMFIG010000058.1 GCA_945952445.1 uncultured Chlamydiae bacterium | reverse complement strand
AATTTAGGCCCGTTGGAGCCTAGGTTGCCGATTCTTCAACTTTTTTCGGTATAAACAAGTTTTAATTTTGCATTTTAATTATTAATTGTTTATAATTTAATAAATTATTTTAATAGGCTATTATGGCAATTAGACCTCAAGAACAGCACCTTTACTTTTCACAAAGCCCTTATTTTCAGTCGAACTACAAACAAGCACCTTTAAGGAGCTGGTTAACCCAGGCTATTTTGTCTTACCAGAATGTATCGGAAGAAGCCTTCTCCCGCCTCCTTCCTGAAGCCAACCTCCCCCCCTCTCATTGGATTTCTACCATAGTTACAAACCTCAAACGATGGCCCAAAAAAGAAGAATGCAAACCCATCTCAAAAGCGGACTGCTTGGCTTCTTTTTTTCTCCATCTGCAGGACCCTGAAATACCTCTTGAGTCTCTGCAAAACGAATTTTCGGAACTTGATGACACTCTTATCCAAACGCCTCTTGCCTGCTGCTTAGCAAGCGCTCTCAAAAAATCCCGCCAAGGCGCAAGTTTTGGCAAAGAAGAGATCTTGAAAAACCCATGGCTATTACTTACCTTAAAAGACCCTTCCGGGAAGCTCTGTCTTGAATCCTTAATCGAACATCTCCGCGAAGGAGCAGATGCAAGCAGTGAGCAGATCCTCATCGACCCCTGGCTTTTAGCCTTTACCAAAGAGCCCTCTTTTGCAATCACACCGGAGCTCTTCTCTCATAAAAAAGATCTTCTTGTTTCCATATATGAGCAGATAGCAGAGAACTACGCCGAAGGCTTTAACAGTGTTTCTCCCGAAGACTTCTTCTCCGATTTCTTTTCTATCCAAGACCCGCGCCTGCAGCAAGAAATCATCAAAGCC
This sequence comes from uncultured Chlamydiae bacterium, assembly GCA_945952445.1. GTDB lineage: Bacteria > Chlamydiota > Chlamydiia > Chlamydiales > Rhabdochlamydiaceae > CAMFIG01. The sequence continues at coordinate 10,661 of CAMFIG010000058.1, read as the reverse complement.
TGCGCAAAAAAAGACAGCCAAGGAGTCATTACCCATATCGAAAGGTTCCAGATCGCCAATCCAAAACTCCTCAATGAAGTTTTCGAGATCTGCTTTTTGCATAACTGGCTTGCCGCCCATTTATCTATGAATAAGTTCTCATTAGGCGAGGACTCTCAAAGAGAGTATAGAGAGCGGACGATTGATCTTTGCGTACATGATTTTCTCTACAATAAGGCCTCTTTTGAAGTTGCCATTACCTGCATCGAAGACCCTCTTCTTCGGATTGAGATCGCCAAAAAATGTGCCGATAAAGATGGGGGTAAAACGGGCCAATGTATCCGGCAATTCAACCTCTTAGGTCTAGAGTATCTAAGCGCTCGCCTCGAGATTGTTAAAAGATGCGCAGCCTCTCCAATACTCAACAATATTGAAGACATCCTACCTTTCTATATTCCCAATTTTAACCTTGAGGGAGCCTCGCAGACAGATCTTGTCGAGGTCGCCAAACTCCTAGCAAAAAGACAGGGAGAACGCCTAGCATGGAATTTCAGTAGATTCCCTTCTATCGAACGAGAAGAAGATAGGATAGCCATTGCTAGCGAATGCTTAACAAGCTCTTTCTCTTGCATGTCCTTCTCTCAATTTTCCATTACAGATAAAATGGCTCTCAAAGGTCTTCTAAAAGACTCCTGCCATGTGGGGGAAGAAGATCTCACTCATAGCTCTTTTAAAGAAGAAGACCGCTTCGAGATTGCGATGGCTATCGCTGAAAAAAAACCCAATATTCTCTTTTATGATCTCGACAAATTCCAAATCACCGATAAAGCCTATCTTCTTGCTCTTGCCAAGAAACTTTTCAAAAAAGAAGACCAGTCTTTGATAGAGGATCATTTTCAAGAGATTCTCGAAAAATTCCAGATCGATCCTATGCATTATGGAGAGATCGCCTCCCTCTATGTCGACATGGGGGGCAGTAGAGCTGAGATCTTCTGTCATCTATGCAAAGATCTCGAACCTCACATTTTTCTTCCTCTCTTAGAACCTTTGCTGCAGCAAATGGGCCCTGGCTACTGCAAAGGAATCACCCAATGGATCCTTTACAAAGTCCCTCCAGCCTATTTAGAAGAACATAAAAACTCCCTTGCTCTTCCCTGCGCGCAGAAAGATGTTGACTTTCTCAATCACTGGCATGCTTTTTCAAACGAAGATCCCCATTTCCTGCAGCAAATCGCCTTAGCCTGTATAAAAGCAAATCCAGATCGATTCCTACAACATATCAACGATTTTCATCTTTTGCCTACAGTCAAGTTGGAAGCCGCAAAGTTATTAGCAGAAAGCAGCCCAAAAGATACCCTTTTATATCTCAAAAAGCTACACCTGCCCGAAGAAGAAAAAATAGAGATAGCCCGGATTTGCATCGCACATTGGATACAACGCCATCAACTGCTAGCAGGTTTCCTAAACGACAGCCACAATCCTCAAGGGCCTTTAAGATTTATCCGAGAGGCATGTCGATATCTTAGCTTGCCGGACAAACTCTCTCTTGCAAGCCTATGCGCTGGCAAGGATGGGAAGTGGACCTCTAAAAATATCAAGATCTTTGCTCTTCCCCCTCAAGAGCGGCAAGAAATCTTACAGATATGTTTCCAAGACCATCATACATTAGAAGACTCGATACAACGCTGCCAAAATCTAAAAGAAAAAATTGATCTCCTTAAATCAGTAGCAACTACATATCATGGATCTGAAGAGGTTGAACGCCTCATAGGATCTTTGGGTATCCAAGATCCGGCTGCTTTAAAAGAAATTGCTCTTGTCTGCGCACGAGCAAGAAAAATTAACCCCTTGGCATTCGGCATCTCTTTAGAAAACCAAGCAGAGAGGATCGAAATTGCAAAGGTATATGCAAGCGTCTACTGTCTAAAACACCGCCAAGGGATCGCCATCATCCGAGATCTTGGGATCAAAGACCCTCATGCGATCGTTGAGATTGCCAAATTCTACGCTCGGCATCAACCACAAGATATCGCCTTATATATCAATAGTTTGGAAATACAAAATCCGAAGGATCTAATCGAGATTGCAAAGATCTGCGCAGAACATGGATACATAAAGACAGCACAAAACATCCATAACTTTCGCATCCCCCTGCTCTACCAAAAAGAGTGGAAAGAAATAGCTCTTCTATTTGCCTCCTCTCTTGGCAAGGATCTGTTCCCTGAGATCGATACCCTCTTCTTGCAACTACCTGCCAAAGTGCGCTATACCTTAAAAGCCCAATGCTGCATGGATATGGCTTTAAAATCAGATTTCTCAGAAGAAGCTCTCCATTTTTTTACAGAAAGCCTGCTCCCGCACACTCAGGCCCGATTGGCAATCCCTAAAAATCATATCTTATGCCGCAAGGCAGAAGAGCTAGGGCTTGGCAAACCTTGGGAAGAGATGGACTTCAAAGAACAAAAATTCCTTGCCAAACTCTGCGCTGCCCTTGCCCTTGTCGAAGAAAGAGATCTTTCAGAAGAGACACAAAAAACTCTCTTCGACATCGTACAATACCGCAACGAAGCTCTAATGCGATCGATGCTGAGAAATTTTACTGGAAAGGTGATCCTTGAGCGCAAGTCCCGCGCCGGTAATTCTGGAGAATCGATCGACTATTTCCGTCTGCCGCAGATCTTTTTAGATCAGTGGGAATCGCAATGCTCTTTAGCAGAGCGCCGCCTTTTGCAAAGCTCTTTAAAAACGCTGAGAGAAGCCGTCAAAGCTTTCCGCCATGACTTCAAAAATATGAATACCAAGCTACTAGACACATGGCTTCTAGCTGCTGAAAACCTCAACACAGCCCAAGAGATTCCTCCAGAGCAAAAGATCCGCCTTTTCCTCCAGAGTATCCAAGATAAACCTCCTATGCAAGAATTGAAGGAACGCCTTGCTTCTCTTTCTGCCCTCTGCTCTTTAAAACCGGAAGAACTTCTAGAAGACTTCACCGAAGAGACGACGAAACGCTTAATGAAAAAAGTTACAGACTCTCTTCTTGAAGATCCCTACTTACAATTGCAAGATGTCGAGAATCTCGGCAATAAATACGTACGAACCTTTGGCGCCATGAGGGAAATCCTCGCTTGGAGAACCTATCAGACACAGATTGAAAAGACAAAAAATCCTAAGATCCAACTCGCCTATCAGACTTTCTTCCGCTCCGTTCTCGACGGGACTCACCAACAAGAACGCTATGCAAGAGAGTCGGAACACCGCCTGCAGATATTAAGAACCCATCCCAAAACATGGGAAAAATGGTCCATACCAGATAGCGGCTCTTTGATAGAGATCAGAAGCGCCCAAGAAACATGGACCCCTTCTGCTCTGATGGAGTGGCTATCTACACTCCAAAGAGAGCACCACTTCGAATCCCCCGGAAAAGAACCTTTCTGTCCCGATCTCATCCGTTTTATAAAAGCTCCAGAAGAGCAAAGACGTGCTTTAAGCGAGTCGTACCAAAAACGGATAGAAGGCACTAGCAACGAAGAAGAGAAAATCACGGCCTTATGGATGGATCTTCTTCTTTCTGAAGAAAGAGATCCCTCTCTTTTTCTACAACATTTACAGCAACAGCTAGAGACAGTAAAAAAACTCTTACAATCGGTAAGAGAAAGAGATCTCTATGAGATATGTAATGACTTTGAAAGCTTTTTACAGCAACTCAAAACACCTCTGAGACCCGACACCTTCACGGTCATCGATACCGATGACTGGCAAGACCTCTTCCTCTCCGGCACAGAAGTGTTAGGTAGCTGCCAACGAATCGATGGAAGCCCTCATCTAAACCAATGTCTTCTCGCTTATATTCTCGATGGGAAAAACAGGATGCTTGCCGTCAAAGACTCTAAAGGAAGAGTCATCGCCCGTTCTATCTTCCGTCTACTATGGGATGAAGAGCTCAGAAAACCTGTTCTCTTCCAAGAAGCCCTCTACAGCAATGTCTCTGATGAAAACATCAAAAAAGCTCTTTATGAATACGCTAAAGAAAGAGCGCGCCGCCTACAGTGTCCTCTTTACACACACAATACACGACACTCACAGCCCGTATCCCTTACCTCACTTGGCAGCCCAGCTCCGTTTGAATACGTCGATGCCTTAAGAGGTCCTCAAACAAATGGATGCTTTACCCTAAAAGAAGCCTATAAAGTGCCTCTTTTTGCACAAGACTCTAAAGAGGCTTTGGTAGACTCTCTTCGCTCTTGTGGCTTAAGTGAAGATTACCCCGATGTGGATCGCTTCCTTGCAATGACCTCTGAAGAGCAGTCTCTATTTGCTCTCCAGTACCGAGAAGAAGACACAAATAGCAACATCCAAAAGAAACTCATGGAACTTGTCCTAGCCACCGACACAGACCAACGCAAGGCAAAATGCAAAGAGCTGTTGCAAGAGCCGTCTTTGACGCATACCGACCTTCGATTTTTCTTAGAAGAGATCTCTTGTTAAGATAAGGTGTTTTTGCATAAACACCTTATCTATAAACATGACGGCCATATTCCACAAACCAAAAACGCTTAGATAACCGCCTTGCGGGATTGTGCGCGGTGTACATTCTATCAACAAACAGTCAAAATGCTTTTTGTTGATAGAATTTTATCGCAATGCTATTCCATTTTTCTGTCGTGATGAGGTAACAGACCTCCGGCTGTTCTCGTATGGGAAAATGGGATTTTTAGAGTATCCGCTGGATATAAATCTATAAACGCAGCGGATACTTAATGGATTCGATGAATATCCGCGATGAATAAAATTGGAAACACCGCGCGATAACTCTACAGATGATTGCGCCTTTGATTATAAGTTCGGTGCGAATTTTAAAAAAAATGGAATTATTCGGGCAACAAGCGAAGACAAAAAAACAGCTCTTCTTCTCTATGATCACGACCATGGGATTAAAACCAACCATGTACTCTGAAGAGCTTATTTCTAATGAGGCTATCCTGGATGATTTATTTAAAAATATTTAATCGACCACTTTGCTGGATATGCTCGATAATGAATGCATTCCATGGCTGGCTTGGCAATCAGAACATAGCAAACCAAAAGTCTAAAAAGTCAAACAAGCTGTTTTTGCATAAACACCTTGGCGATAAACTCGCCATGATCTTTGATGAAATGGGGCTGGCGGCCATATTCTACAAAACCAAAACGTTCATATAACCGCCTGGCGGGATTTCCGTCATACACTTCCAGATGGAGCGTTTCAATATGGAATCTATTTTTTGCTAAAGCAGAAACTTCTTCGAGTATCGCAAGCCCCACTCCTTTTCCTCTATACTCTTCTCCTACTATAATAGAAAATAGACAGGTATGAGCCAGTTTTTTAAAAGGCTGGATATAAAGAGTAGACATCCCGCAGGGCTCCCCTTCCCAAGTGGCAGTAAGAGCAGAACCAATCCGATGATAGCCGACCCAAATCCGAACTGCATCGTCGATCTCTCTTTGGTCTTGCATGGGGAACCACCGAAGGACAGCAGGATCCATCAGCCATTTTGCTAAAAATGGTGCATCTTCTTCTTGGGTGGGTCTGATCTCAATTGCCTTATTTCTCATAGGGCTGTCTCCAGCAAAATACGCGCTAAATACTTCCCTTCGTTTTTCACGTAGAGATCCTGTCTTGCAAACTCATAGAATCCCTGCTGCTGTAAAAGAGCAATAAGGGGATTTCCCTCAAATACTTCGACATGTAAAAACTCGAGATGGAAATAATTCTTTGCAAGATGTTTGATATTCCGCACTAAGCTCGTGCCAATCCCCTTCCGATGTAAAAGAGGATCGACAACAATTTTAAAAAGGCTGTGGTGCGCTACTTTCTTATAAGGCATCAAAAAGAGCGTAGCGATCCCGCAAGGAACCCCATCTAAGACTGCTGTTAAGCTGCAAGAATACTGTGTATAACTCATCCAGCAACGCAGAGCATCTTCTATCTCTTTTTCATCACTCATAGGAAACCAGTAAAGAACCTCCGGAACGGACACCCACTTTCGCAAATAGAGAATATCTGTCGCTCTTGTGTAGCGAATGTCTAAGTCCAAAGCCATGATATCATCCAAATTCCTTTAAATACGCATTGATGAATTCATCGATCTCCCCATCAAGGACTGCTTGCACATTCCCTGTCTCATACTTCGTCCGAGTGTCTTTGACCAAAGTATAGGGCTGAAACACATAATTGCGGATTTGGCTTCCCCATGCAATCTCTTTTTTTTCTCCACCGAGTTGTTCGATCTTGCTGCGTCTTTCTTCCACTTCTTTTTCATAGAGTTTGGCTCGAAGAAGCTTCATGCAAGTTTCTTTATTTTGCAGCTGGCTTCTTTCACTTTGGCAAGAGACAATGATCCCAGTAGGCAAGTGGGTAATCCGAACTGCAGAGTCGGTTTTATTAACATGCTGTCCTCCCGCCCCAGAAGCGCGGTAAGTGTCGATCCGAATCTGCTCAGGACGAATCTCAATCGCAATCTCATCATCTACTTCGGGAGAGACGTCTACCGAAGCAAAGCTCGTGTGCCTTCTGGCATTGCTGTCAAAGGGAGAGATCCTTACAAGGCGATGGACTCCTTTCTCAGCCTTACAGTATCCGTAGGCAAAGGAGCCCGCTAGCTTCAAGGTGATACTCTTAATCCCTGCTACCTCTCCGTCCACCGTATCAAGCACCTCCACTTTCCATCCCCTCTTAGCAGCCCATCTCTGGTACATGCGGGATAAGATAAGGGCCCAGTCGCAAGCTTCAGTGCCTCCGGCTCCAGCGTTAATGCTCAAAAAGCAGCTCTTGCTATCCATTTCTCCGGAGAGCATCTTGCGAATCTCAAGCTCAGACAACTGCGCATCGATCCTTTTGAGTTCTTTTTGGAGCTCTTGCGCTAGATCCAGATCTTGTGTTTCAACGACTTCCGGCCAAAGGGCTTCTACGTTCGAAAAGCTCTGCTTGAGATCGTGGTAAGGCATTGTCCAAACCTTTAACGCATTGCATTTTGCTATTACTTTTTGGGCTTGTTGATTATCGTCCCAAAAATCATCCGCCTGCATTTGCGTTTCTAAAGCACTTACTTCTTGTTCTTTACTCGCCAAGTCAAAGATACCTCCACATGTGAAGGAGGCGATTTTGGATGCTAGACAACAACAATTCCACTTCTTCGTACATAAATTGACTCCTTAAGAAAAAAGATCATCATAGGGCGAAAGCCGCTGTCATGTCAACATTTCAAACCACAAAAGACATAAAGAAAAATTATTTTTAAACCCACATCAACTTAATATAGTCTTTACATAAATCGATGCTATTCTATAATGAACGCAGCGTTCAGTTAGGGTGCTTTTTCGTATCCTACTCTATACAAAATTATAACGGAGGTTACGCTATGGAAATCCAAAATATGGTAAATCAATGTTGTGCAGGAGTCGGTAAATTCGCAGCCGAAACTGCGAAAGTCGCTGCAACCAGCGCTCAATGGATCGGCAAAACAGTCGTAGTTCTCGGACAACATGCTTTGGCAGCTGCAAGCAAAGTTGCACAATTTGTAGGTCCGATTTTCAGCAAAATCGCACAACTGGCCATGCAAAACCGCGCTTACCTCTTAAGCGGCGCTGTAGGCACTGTAGTTGGAGTTGTTGGATTTTCCCTCTTGAACCAAGTCTTCAAAGGTTCTTGCTGCTCTGGAGCTTCTTCTCAAGCTCGCTCCGCTTAAATTAAAACAGCCGGATCCTTATCCGGCTGTTTTATTTTTCCAATACGACCTGCTTATCCTCTGAAAATCGATATTTCCAATGCCAAGAAGGGCCTTCTATCTTTTCTTTGCGAACAAGCAACTGCCCTTTTCTTTCTTCTAAAGTTACCCGAAAGCCATCTTCAATCCGAAGCGAGAAGTCCCCTTCGAGCGTGACATTTTCCGCATATAGCTCTGAACACCCCTCCAAATAGATCCGACAACATTCTCTCCGCACGATCTCCGGCTTCCAAAATATATTTGAGCCATTGAAATCCACGCCTAGATTACGAACCTTGACGTTTTTTAATACACACCGCCCAACCCGCTCCGAATAGCGCAAGTATCCCTCTTCTACATGTCCCATCACCTGTTCTGCTTCCAAATGCAGACTGCCAAAAAGATCTAATTCCTCTATATCACACTCAGCAATCGACATCCGCAGTTCACTTCCTTGAGCCAAATGTCCTCGCCGGATTTTTTGCCCGATCACCTGATACATGGGCCCTAGAGCCGCGTGATAAGAGAACAAGAAAGAAGGCGTACGGATCTCTTCCTCTAAGGAAACCATAGGCTCTGGCAACTCAAAATGGCAATAATCCTGCAAAAGCTCTCTTGCATTGGCTTGCATGTCTAGAAAACACCCTTCAGGTGTCTCCATAAAAGAGCCTCCAGAAATATATTCTCTCTTTGTCGTTGAAATCGTTTTTCTGCGCTCATTGAATGTAATATAGGATCTCATCTTCTCAGCGTGAGAACTTTGAAATGGGTCCTGTGTTTGCGAGACAAAGCAATCCGCAATGTTTTGCATGGTGGATTCAAGACGAGCTAGCTCTTCTTCTTTTTTTTCGTTGCGGTGGTTCCAATAGACCATTTTCTTTAAATTCACAAGCATGCCCGGAATGGGGCATGTTTTTAAAGCCGTTTGGATCGCTTCCAAATCGACAAACAGCAAATTTGTATTCGAGGGGAATTTGGAATATAAGCTCTCCGCATGGGTAGGCTCGTCGACTAAGTTGTATTTGTGAAAATCGCAGTATTCAATATTCGTGAGCATCTGTCGATACCCCTGATCGGTTTTCTTTTCTACGATCACATTCGTCCCTTCTGAGGCTTTGACCTGGCGCACGCACGATGCAAAACCAAATTCCTTATCCTCCATAAGCCCGCATCCATAAAAAGCGAGCAATCCCCCGTCTTCAAACGAAATGGGATTGTTGATTTGCCTTACAATCGCTTTACGAACCCCTTGCTGAAAAAACCAAGAAAACACTCCTTGGTCTTGAGCGAGCTTCCAGATCACCCCATGCCCTCCTGGCTTTAAAAGAAGCTGCATCGGGCCTGTCATCCCCCATAGACCTTCCCGATTCATCGTCGGGACAAGGGGTTGGCAGAAAAAGGAAAACCTCTCTTTCTTCCGAAAATACCAATGCCTTTTGTCAAACAGATCTAAGATATGCTCATGGTTGTTTTTTTCAGCAGAAGTCATCATCGCTACTGGAATCTCGATCTGCTTTCCTTTGCACTTATAATAGAGGTATTCCCTTGCTTGGAGGTCTTCCATCAACCTATCCATGAGCGTTTTCCCTTGAAAGACAAGCTTCGCAGCCGGAAGAGGAGAGCCCGTCTTAAGATCGCAAAGACGCAGACGGTCTGCAGCGCCACCTACTGGATATATTTCACATGTCTCTTCCATCTTCTCCACAGCCCAATAAACCGCTTCTCTCTGAAGAGAGGGCTGCGACAGGTCTTTTCCATGTGGCGAGTGGTATTTTACTTCAGAAGCTTCAAAACGTCTTTCCGGGCGGCACAAGAACTGAAGCATGGTAAGATGGTAGCCGACAATCCCCCCGATGACAGAGTAAAATTTTTCAATTGGATGCAATAGATCCATCAAGAGCTGCATTCTCTTCTCTCGGTCTTCTGAGGAGAGATCTTCAGAAGAAAAAACTCTCTTTCCCTGGCCAATGGCAAAAATTGACTTTACGATCAACTCGTCCTCTAAACGCAGACAAAAAGGGATCTCTTCTCCAACAACTCGAGGATCTTGATTTAGGAGATCTATTTTCTCCTCAAGGCTTTTCGCTTTTTTCAAGTGCTCTGCCAAGAAAGACAGCCTCTCTATCTCCTCATCCAAAAGCCTGCAAACGTCTCCAATAAATGTATCCACAGTCATAAAAAAATCTATCTTTCGATTGCGACCTTCAGTACATTGCATGTTCTTCTGGAAAAACGCAAGGAGTTTCCCTTTGGCTTTCACTCTTACAGAGAAAATATTCTCCTTTGCAACGATTTTTTTTGACTATAATATCTCGCGACAGCTACAAATTGACATTCGAGGAAAGAGTAAAACCCCTCGAAAGCTTGTCCTAAGGCAGGTCCATATGGACAGCTGGCAGGCCGTAAAGATGAATTTTATTAAGGAGTAGACTACATGGCAAAGAAACCACAATCTAAGTTTATGCAACCTCTTCGTGTAAGCGATGACCTCGCCGCTGTTGTAGGTAAAGGACCTATGCCTCGAACAGAAGTAACGAAGAAACTTTGGGCTTATATTAAAGCGCACAAATGCCAAGATGCGAAAAACAAAAGAAACATCAATCCTGATGAAAAACTCGCTAAAGTATTCGGCGGAAAAAAAGCGATCAACATGTTTGAAATGACAAAGCTCGTCAGCAAGCATCTTTCGTAATTCTCTAGCAGAATGCAGTAACCCTGCATTCTGCTCTCTTTAAACAACTTAAAACATGCATACGGTCTTAAAGACGCTACTTTTCGCAGCCATCCTGCCGCTCTTGGCTTTTAGTCAGTCTGTCTCTATTGAAATCGAAAGCCAAACCGACTATGCCATCTTAGACCAATTTTTTAGAATATCACTCTTCGAAGAGGGTGTAAATAAAAGTTTTAGGCAAGCAGTTTAGGATTGCTTAAAGTGTTTGG
>CAMFIG010000057.1 GCA_945952445.1 uncultured Chlamydiae bacterium | reverse complement strand
GCGCCGTGTCAGCCCAGTGTTTGAAAGAGCGGCCTAAAACTTTTATTTACACCCCAAACGATCCAAGCTGTTGCATTAATTCCTTGCATTTCATTATCATTGCCTAACTTTGAGATAAGGCCACCTTAAACCGAAATGTACAGGCCCCCGCGAATAGAAACCTTTAACGAAATGAGACATCTGCAATGAGCAAGCGCTTTCTCGTGTGGTTATCCCTTCTTTGCTTAGCTACATCCTCTCCCTTTTCTGTGCACGCTGATTCGTTTGTGCAATCTGAAGCTTACGAGCGTCTGCCTGTAGGGAACATTGAAGTTTCAGCAGAACACCTTCCTCCGAATGCCTCTTTCGATGCAAAAACCGTTCTAAGCAAGCTGAAAACAAAAGTCGGGGACCCTTTCTCTCAGATGACCTTCGATGAGGATCTGAAAACTCTTGCAGAAGAATATGACCGTGTGGAGCCTTCTTTCGAAATTCTCAATAATCAGCTTTATATTACCTTGAAAGTATGGCCAAGACCTAGCATCCGAAAAATCCACTGGACAGGCAATACCCATATCAAAACCAAGACGCTACAAAAAGAGCTGGGAATCAAACCGAATACAACATTTAACCGGCAGAATTTCAACAAGGCCTTCAACAAGCTAAAAGAGTATTACATCAAAAAAGGGTATTTTGAATCCCAACTGCAATACCAGGTAATTCCCGATCCTAAAACGAATGAAGTCGACATCCATATCTCTGTCACGGAAGGACGCTCTGGAAAAATTGAGAACATCGTATTCAACGGCTTTACAAAATCAGAGAAAAGCGAACTTCTTCAAATGATTTATACGAAGAAATACAATCTCTTTCTCAGCTGGCTAACAGGAACCGGGATCTACCAAGAAGAAGCTCTAGAACAAGACCAGCTGACTATCGTCAATTACCTCCAAAATAAAGGATATGCCGACGCTAAGGTCAAAATCCAAATTAAAGAATCGTCTCATGCAGGAAAAATCATCATTGTGATCCATGCTGAGCGTGGCGTGATCTACCACTTTGGACAGATCACCTTTGATGGCAATCATATCTTCTCCGATGAAGAAATCGAAAGACAGTTTACAGCCCGACCCGAAGGGATCTACTCTCCTGACGTTCTTAGACAAACTGCGCAAAACATCAAAGATCTATACGGAAGAAAAGGCTACATTGAAGCCAATGTCCAATATGAAACAAAGCTAGTAGCAGACCAACCTCTTTACAATGTCGAATTTCAAATTGAAGAGGGGGGGCAGTATAAGATCGGCCTTATCCATATTATTGGAAATGCCCAAACACAAAATCATGTCATTCTCCGAGAATCTCTTTTAGTTCCTGGGGAAACATTTGACTCTGCAAAACTCAAAGCCACCCAAGCTCGACTTGAAAACATCGGCTACTTTAAAAGCGTCAACGTCTACGCTGTTCGGACGCAAGACGATATACTCCTTGGAGAAAACTATCGCGATGTGTACATCGAGGTAGAAGAAACTACCACAGGGAATATCAGCCTATTCTTTGGATTTAGCTCTGCAGATGACCTGTTTGGGGGCTTGGATCTTACAGAGACGAATTTTAATTATGCAGGCATCCCTCACATTTTTAAAGATGGCCTTTCTGCAGTCCGGGGAGGTGGAGAGTACGTCCATGCAAGAGCTAGCATTGGAGCTAAACAAAAAAGCTATTCCGCCTCTTGGATGACGCCTTATTTCCGAGACTCTTTATGGAGAGTCGGGTTTGATATCACGGAAACGCAAAGCAGCCTCCAATCGAAAGATTACCATATCAATACTTTAGGAGGCTCGATTTTCGCCTCTTACCCCTTAAATCCTTGGTGGACTTTTGGAACAAAATACCGAATTAAAAATGCTGACGTACACATAGCAAAAGGCACCCCGGAAAAAAGCGAAGTTGACAGCAGCGGTCTTATCTCTGCTGCTAGTGCCTCGATTACATATGATTCAACAGACAGCGCCATGAAACCCCATCGAGGCTTTAGATCCTATCTTGAAGGAGAGTTTGCTGGTATTGGAGGCGATTTCTGCTTTCTGCGCTTCGGCTACCTGAATTCATACTATACTCCGCTTTGGAGCCGAGGGATCATGAAGTATCGCTTTGATGCGAGGTTTATTGAACCCATACTTAAAACACATAGCCCATTTCAGATCCCGTTGAGCGAACGTTTCTTTCTCGGCGGTGAAAACACAGTCCGTGGATATCGAGCGTTCGACTTAGGGCCTCACCTCGACAATGGAGATCCTACAGGAGGCATTTCTTCTGTCTTGCTATCCGTGGAATATTTGCAAGAAGTCTTCCGCTTTTTAGATCTCTTTGTCTTTACCGATGCCGGGTCTATATCGATGCAGAGATTCCACATCGACACATTTCGTCTTAGCTATGGATTTGGAACTAGGTTGGAGCTAATCAACAAAGTACCTATTATATTAGGGATGGGTTTCCCTGTAAATCCAGACGGAAGAAGCGAAGTTCGCAAATTTTTCTTTTCCATGGGCGGTCAATTTTAAAAAGAAGGAGTATCATCTTATGAAAAGACTATCGAAATACCTTACAGTAGCCTGTTTGACAGCAGGAAGTTTGTCTGCAGCAGAAAATTTTGGCATTGTCAATTTTTCTACCTGTGTGACTGATTCTAAAATTGGAAAAGAAGAACAAACCAACTTTGACAACATGAAAAAACAGTTGGGCGCTCATCTAGAGGAAACTGAAAAGCAAATCAATGACCTATCCATGAAGTTCAACGACCCTGAATATATGGATGGCCTTTCTCCTGAAGCCGAGGATGAAATGAAAAACAAGATGCGCATGCTCAGCGAAGAGATGAATCGCTACCAAAATCAGTACTACCAAATGCTGAACCAAGCCAATATGAGAATCATCCAGGTTCTCAGCACAAGCATCAATACCGCTTCAGAAAAAGTTGCCAAAGAGAAAAAGTTGAGCATGGTAATTAATAAAGACGCCTGTTTCTACTATGCACATAACCTCGACATCACAACTCAAGTGATATCAGAAATGGACAAATCTTATGATCAAGAAGCCAAGAAAGCAGCTGTAGTACAACCTGCACCTCAAGAAGAAAAGGCTCAATAATGTCTGAGGGATTTGCAAAAAAATACACTCTTGCCGAAATTGCAGAGTTTACGAAAACAACACTGGAAGGGAATCCCAGCCACTCCATTTCCGGAGTGGATGCCTTGGAGTCCGCAACCCCCAGTGATGCTTCTTTTTTAGCCAATCCCCGATATCGAGAAGCGATGATCACCTCCTCTGCAGGGGTGATCTTCGTGGATTTTCAAACAGAAAGAGTCCCCGGAAAAAACTACCTGATCTCCTCCAACCCTTCTCTTGCATTCCAGACCCTCGTAGATCTTTTCAAACAATCTCCTACAAACCGATCCGGTTTTTTGGGAATCCATCCAACTGCTGTCATCCACCCCAGTGCGATCATTGGGAAAGACACCCAAATCGGCCCTTATGCGGTTATTGACCAACACGTAGTAATTGGTGACGGATGCTCCGTTATGGCTGCTGCCTCTATCGGCCCTGGCGTACAAATAGGGAATGATTGCATCCTACATTCCCATGTCGTTGTCCGGGAAAATTGCATTCTCCACAGCCGAGTTATTCTCCAGCCCGGAGCCGTGATCGGATCTTGCGGGTTTGGATATTCTACTGATGCTACTGGCAAGCATACTAAACTAGACCAACTGGGGATCGTAATACTCGAAGATGATGTAGAAGTAGGCGCAAACACTACCATCGACCGCGCTCGTTTTAAAGCCACGATCATACGGCAAGGCACCAAGATCGACAACCTTGTCCAAATTGGCCACAATGTAGAATTAGGCCCTCATAATATTATCGTTTCACAAACCGGCATAGCAGGATCTTCTAAAACAGGAAGAAATGTCATCCTAGGGGGTCAAGCAGGTGTTGTAGGCCATATTGAAATTGGAGATGGAGTCATGATTGCCACAAGAGGTGGAGTCAGCAAATCGATCACAAAACCCGGGAAATACGCTGGGGGACCCACCCTACCACTCGCCGAATACAACCGACAACAGGTGCATTTGAGAAAGATTGGAGAGTATGTCCACAAAATAGAAGAGCTGGAAAAACGGCTCTCGTCGCTAGAAAAGCAACCATAATCTCGAAGAGCCTCTTGCTTTAAAAAAAGCCCTCTGTAATAGGTTAAGAGAGAACCAGAGAGGGCCTCCATGATCCATTTTTACTATAAAACAGCAGAACAAGAAACTTTTTCCTCTCTGCAGGAGATTAAAAAAGGCTGCTGGGTCCATGTGGAAGATGCCTCTTTGAGTGACATCCAGCAAATCTGCAAATGGACAGACCTTGAACTGATCGATCTACAAGACTCTCTTGACCGTTATGAACTGCCAAGAGTCGAAAAAATCCGAGAGAACATCCTATTTCACTCTAGACATCCCGTTGAGCTAGAAAGCCATCTTCATACGATGACTCTTACCATCCTTTTACATCCTGAGTATTTCATCACAATCAGCCCCTCTCACTGTTCTATCATCTTAAGCTTCATGCAAAAAAAATGCGAACTCTCTTCAGAGCAAAAACCAGAGCTTCTCGTCCAGCTCCTACAGCGTTGCACTCAAGAATTTTCCACCCACATCCGAAAAACTAGACATAATGTAATGGCTCAAGAAAAAGAAATATCCCATGTGGACAGCGATGACATTTATGCCCTTACTAAATATGAAGAAATACTCAACCAATATGACTCTTCTCTGGGGGCTATTCGAGGAGCCTTAGAACATATCTTGCAAGGCAAACTCCCCCTCTTTCCCAAAAAAGAGCATGAACTTTTTGATGATGTACTCAATACGGTGAAACAGACAGAAGAACTCTGTGATATCGTGCTAAAAAACATCCGCAGCTTGCGAGACTCCTACCAGATCATCTTTGCAAACAATCTCACAAAAACAATCAAACTCCTCACCTCTTTAACGATCATTTTTAGCGTACCCACCATGATCGCAAGCATCTATGGGATGAATGTAACACTTCCCCTGGCAAGCAAGCCAAATGCTTTTTATTTTATTTTGTCCTTGCTTATCGGATGCGCTGCCATTTGCGGCTACCTTTTTCACAGAAAAAAGTGGTTATAAAAGAAGTGCTGCCGGGTTTTCTAGGTACTTCTGCAAGGTCTTCAAAAATTTAGCGCTATCCGTGCCATCTAAAACTCTATGGTCTGCAGCTAAAGTCAACTTCATCGTCTTACCCGCTACAATAGCACCATTCCTAACGACAGGCTTCTCTTCTATGCCACTTACACACAGAATCGCAGCTTGTGGGGGATTGATAATCCCCTGAAACTCTGAAATGCCGTACATCCCTAGATTCGAGATAGTAAACGAGCCTCCCATATACTCCTCTCTTTGGAGTCTACCTTCTTTTGCTTTTAGCGCTAAAGAACGAACCTCAGAGGAGATTTGCCCTAAATTCTTATAGTCCGCATGCCGAAGAATAGGAGTAATGAGCCCTGCAGAAACGCTGACAGCAACAGAAATATCAATCGTTTTAAAGCGGATGATAGAGTTATTCACGCTATGAAACCCACTATTTACCTGGGGATGTTCTCTTAAGGCCAAAGCAGAAGCTCTGATAATCATATCGTTGAAAGTAGGCTTTAGACCAAAAGCCTGCAGCTGCTCCCTTAAGGCAATAAGAGGCTCTACTTGGGTTTCTTGGGTCACATAAAAATGGGGAATAAAATTTTTCGATTGCTGCAATCGCTGCGCTATCGCTTTACGCATCGGCGTCAAAGGCTCTTCTTCATAAGAACCGGGAGCTGTGGAAGGTATTTCTCTATGGCCAAAAACTACAGAAGCTGCGCTTTGCGCTAAATCTAGATCATGGCTTGTGATTCTTCCACGAGGACCTGACCCTCGGATCGTAGAGAGATCGACCTTCTTTTCTTTGGCAAGCTTTTTTGCAAGAGGCGAAGCGTTGATTCTCCCCAAAGCTTCTCCTGCAGGGAATGGAAAAGAGTATTCCTCTAAGGGAGGCTCTGGAACGAAGGCTGGCTGAGCGATAGTCTTTGCTACAGGAGCTTCTACCCGCACAGCCTCTACCTGCTCAGAGGCAACAGGAGCCTGTTTTGGCTCTTCTTTTTGCACCCCTTCTGGAATGTATGCTTCTATACTCTCATCCTTAGCTTGAGAAAAAATAGCTACAGCTTGATTGACAAGAGCTTCTTGGCCATCCGCCACAAGGATTTTACGCAAAAAACCCTCATCTAGAGCATTATGTTCCACTGTTGCCTTATCCGTCGCTACTTCAAATAGCACATCTCCGGGCTGTACAAAATCCCCTTCTTTTTTGCGCCATTTCGTAATCGTCCCTCCCTCCATTGTCGGAGAAAGCTTTGGCATCGTCAATGTAAAAGGCATGTGTTTTAAGCTCCGAGTTATAATAAGGCTTCTTCAATGGTTTGGACTATCCGCTCAACTGTCGGCAAAGTTTCTCTTTCTAATATCTTAGAATAAGGCATAGGAGTCTCTCTTTGGGCTACACGTCGCACAGGAGCATCGAGATCGTCAAAGCAATGCTCCATGATCTGTGCCATCACCTCTGCACAGATCCCCGCATAGATATGGCCTTCCTCAACCAATACGCAGCGGTGCGTTTTTCTAATAGAATCTGCAATTGTCGTCATGTCTAAAGGTTTGACGGTCCTTAAGTCGATCACTTCCACTCGAACCCCTCTTTTTGCCATGACTCCTGCGGCTTGTTCGCAAAGACGGACCATCCGGCTATGAGATACTAATGTAATGTGAGATCCTTCCAATACAACCTTAGCTTTGCCTATCGGGACGAGATACTCTTCTGTAGGAATCTCCATTTTCTCCCCATAAGACAGCTCATTTTCCAAAAAAAGCACGGGATTATTATTGCGAATCGCAGACTTAAGAAGCCCCTTAGCATCATAAGCATTGCTTGGAGCTACAATAATCAAGCCAGGAAAATTCCCATAAATTGCTTCGACACAATGAGAGTGTTGCGAAGACACCTGCGCTGCGGCTCCGTTAGGCCCTCGGAAAACGATAGGTACAGAAAAGCGGTTCCCAGACATATAGTGCATTTTGATGGCATTCGATATGATCTGATCACAAGCGACAAATGAAAAGTTAAAGCTCATAAACTCAACAACGGGCCTTAGACCTGTCATTGCAGCGCCCACAGCAAGGCCTGCAAACCCAAGCTCGGCAATCGGCGTATCCAGTACGCGATGAGGTCCCCACTTGTCTAACATCCCCTTCGTGACTTTATAGGCTCCATTATATTCTGCAACCTCTTCCCCCAAGATAAACACAGCAGGGTCTCTTTGCATTTCTTCATCGAGCGCCTGGCGTATGGCTTCGCGCATTTCTACGATCTGTTTAGGCATAACGATTCCTCTTACGTTGCAGGAGCAAATACATCTTCTTCTAAATGGATAGGATCCGGTAGAGGGCTATCCTCAGCAAATTGCATAGCTCGGATGACGAGCTCCCTCTGCTCCTTATCGATCTCTTGGAATCGCTCCTCGGAGAGAAGTCCAAAACTCGTAAGAGCCTTAACCATGATTTTGATAGGGTCTCTTTGCATGCATGACTGGAGAGTTTCTTTCGACCGATAGAGGCCGGGATCAGAAATGGAATGTCCTCGAAAGCGTTCCGTTAACACTTCAATGAGTACTGGCTTAGAGGTGCGCTTTACCTCTTCAAAAGCATGCAGAAATCCAGCATAACATTGGAAAAAGTCCATCCCATCTAATGTATAGCTTTTCATGCCATACCCTGGAGCTTTCAATTCTGCAATAGGCTCTACGCTGATAGCTCTTTCTACGCTCGTTCCCATTCCCCATTGATTATTTTCTATCACATAAATACAGGGCAGATTCCAAAGAGCCGCTAAGTTTAGAGATTCGTGGAATGCTCCTTGGGCCACAGCGCCATCTCCCATGAAACAAACGGCGACATCCGCCGGTTTTGTTCCTTTCAAGCTAGCTACATGTCTTTGATATTGGATCGCAAATGCAGCTCCCGTTGCAATAGGGATCTGTCCGCCCACAATTCCGAACCCTCCCAGAAGCCTCTCTGAAAAGAAGTGCATAGAGCCCCCTCTTCCCAGAGCATTACCAGTGACCTTTCCATAAAGCTCTGCCATCAGCTCCTCTGGAGAGACTTCTAATAGCAATGCCAAGGCATGGCAGCGATAAGAAGTGATCCACCATTGGTCTTTACCCATGGCAAGAACAGCAGCCGTTTGCACTGCTTCCTGCCCGATGTAGGCATGAAAAAAGCCGCCTATTTTCCCGTGCTGATAGGCAGACTCCGCCCTCACTTCAAAGTTGCGAATCAAACTCATCCTTCGCAAAGAATCTACCAAGCACTCTTTTCCAATTTGCTCTATCGTCTTTTCCATATCAGAAGGAAACAGCCGATACTCCGGGGCCTTTTTTTTACTCATGTAAAACTCTTTTCCTTAAGGCTTATAATAGATCTGTTAGATTATCTCATTTATCTGAATAAATCAATATTTGAGCTAAGCTCCTATGGATTCACAGAAGTAAAACGACTCATAGGATCGTAGCCAGGGACTAAATTCGGATTATTTGTAACCGGAACGGTTCTTAATTCATCCCCTGAGTGTGCTTGGTAACAGCCTGTCACTAAACAGCCTAAAGCAAGGAATACCCATCCAATATTCATCATAACCAGCGCTCCTTTTCGGTCCAACAGGATACCACGGTTACTTGAAAATTGAGAAGCGGAAAATAGGTAAAAAATCCATTACTACCTTTTTAATTTTTCCTGAAATTCTCCATACGAGATAAGAGGACCGTTTTTCAGCATCCGATACTCCTCTAAAAACCGCAAGACTAGCTCATTATCTTTCAAAATAACTACATGCTCTGAAGACTCATCCCCTTGTTTACGACTGAGGCGATAAGATCCCGTCCAAACAGCTCTTTTCCCAAAGATGCAAAAGGCATCTCTCTTTGCAGACTTTCTTTTCTTCGTCTCTTCAGAAAGATCTGCAAGGACAACAACAGAGATCCCAGCTGCAGCCAATTTTTTAAATGGGTATTTCTTCTTGGCAGAGACCTCATCTAGAAGAATTTCCACTTGTACTCCCCTTGCTGCGGCCTCCATCAATGCTTTGATCAGCTTAGAATCAGAGATTTCTGATATAGCCATTAAAATTGAAGAGCTTTCTTCTCGAACAGCTTCAACCCACTTTT
The DNA here is from genome assembly GCA_945952445.1 of uncultured Chlamydiae bacterium. Classification (GTDB taxonomy): domain Bacteria; phylum Chlamydiota; class Chlamydiia; order Chlamydiales; family Rhabdochlamydiaceae; genus CAMFIG01. The sequence continues at coordinate 2,613 of CAMFIG010000057.1, read as the reverse complement.
GCCGCACCGGATCTTGCCTTGAAAAATACACCTCTACTGGCTTATCCTCACTAAAGCCGAACGTAAAGCCTGCTAGAAGCACTACACAAAAAAGATAAGCTTGCATTTTTCTTCCCATGATTTTTACAATCGGTTTTAAGAAAACAGCACCCATCAAACCATAAAAATTCTTTTTTTTCTCTAGAATTTTTAGTATAAGGATACGCAAATGGCTCTTATTCCCATCTATTACGACACCGAAACTACAGGGGTAAAATCAGACAAAGACAGAATCATTGAAATCGCTGCCTATGACCCAGTACAAGACCGCTCTTTTTGCTGCTTCATCAATCCCAATATGCCGATCCCTCCAGAGGCCACAGCGATCCACCATATTACCAATGAGATGGTGGCTGACAGCCCCTCTTTTCAAGAGGTAGGGAAAGCATTTCTCGAATTTTGCGGAGAAAATGCAGTGTTGATCGCTCACAACAACGACGCTTTCGACAAGCTATTCTTAGAGGCAGAATGCAAGAGAAATGAGATCTCTCTACCAAGCTATCCTATGATAGACTCTCTCAAATGGGCGAGAAAATACCGTCCTGATCTCCCTAGGCATACGCTGCAATCCCTCCGAGAAGTCTATGGGATCACTGCAAACCAAGCCCATAGAGCTTTGGACGACGTGATCATCCTTCACAAAGTATTCTCTTTTATGATCGACGATCTTCCTATAGAGACGGTGCTCCAGCTCTTATCAGCTCCGGTAAAAACATCTAAGATGCCATTTGGCAAGCACCAAGGCAAACCTCTTTCTGAAGTCCCTAAAGACTATGTAAAATGGCTGAAAGAATCCGGAGCTTTTGATAAGCCAGATAATAAAGAGCTGTTTGAGGCTTTCTCCCTCCTGGGCCTTGCTTAAAAAAGGCTTCTATTTTCTCTCGTTTTAAAACTCTGCTCCGCTTACCTGCACTCTTAAGGATGTTTAGAGAAACCATCAAGAACTCAGCTCCTCATGTAAGGCTTAAGAGCTAAAATCACGTCATCACGACGATTCCTTTCTGCGATCCCTTTTGCTTCTTTTAAAGCTTGTAGAGAAATATCTCCCCCTAAACGGAGAAGATGCGGGATGAAGTCAGGATGGTTATCTCTTGCAGCGGCCCAAATTGCTGTTCCTAAAGCTTCTGCAGAAACAGATCGCCCATCGAGAAGGACTTCGAGGACTGCAGGGCTGGGATGTTCTGCAGCATACTCAACTGCCTGTCCTAAAGCTTCCTTAGAGATGGATCTTCCATCAGAGAAGAGGACTTTGAGGGCTTCAAGGCTTTTACTCCGAACGGCGCTCACAACCGCATTTTCTAAAACTTTTTGGGGAATGCCCCCTTGTAAGAGACCAAGTGTTGAAATGAGTTTAGAATTGTTATTTCTTGCAGCATCAAAAACTATTTGTCCTAAATCATAGATAAAAGAGGAGTCTCCATAAGAGAGAAGAACTTGAAGGGCGTCAAGGCTTCCACTCTCTGCAGCGGCCAAAACTGGTTTTTTTAAATCTTCTGAAGAAACGGAAAGGGCCTTGATGAGCTCAGAGCGATTATGCCTTGCAGCGGCCAAAACAGCATCTTTCAATAAAGCTTTTTTAAGCTTTTTAGGAATCGATTTACTGGAGAGAAAAAATTGAACGGTCTCAAGACGATTATTTTTGGCAGCATCGGATATAGCCGCCTTTAAGGTTTCATCACCGAATCCCCCTCTATTTAAAATGTTTTCTACAATTTTCACACCGCCAGTTGCAGAAGCTAAGATTAATAGATCCCCTAACGAGTATAATCTATGAGACAGACAAGCTTCTAAAACAGGTACTCTACTATACTCCATAGCAATGCGCATGGACAGAGCCATAAAATTTTCATCTGACGAGCCACTCTTCAAAAGCTTTATCGCTATCGCATCATGGCCTTTTTGACAAGCAAGCCTTATCGCTGCTTCTAAATCGGCCTTACCAATTGGCCTTCCTTCGCCTAAGAGAAACTCTACTATATTAATATGCCCACTTCCGGCCGCCAGGATTACTGCTTTCCCAAGATCCTCTCCAGTAACATCTCCCACCTTAGATAGCAAAAAACGGACGACATCTTCTTCACCGCTCCGCGATGCCGCGCATAATGCCAACCCTAAATCTGCAGGAGACACTTTGACTTCTCCTGACAAGAGCTTAGAAAGATCATCCAAATTCCCATTTCGCGCAGTAACTATAACCGCTCGGCTTACGGCCTCAAGATTGTCAGTCCTTTGTGAAGACGACATTATACGATGACAGATAGATTCAATAACCTGCGCTACTGCATCCCCTCCCGCACTTAACGGCCCTACTGTATGACCCTGAACTGGAGCCGCTGCAGAGCTTGAGTTAGCTGAGGATAGAATTCTTGCAGCTACAGCTGCAATTGTTTCTCTGTTTTTCCGTAAGTCTCTCAACTCAATACTGTGCTCTGTATCAGGAAAACCAGCAGCGCGTAGTGCATGGGAAGGATTAATAGGTCCTGACGACATCTGTTACTCCTGTTATTTGTTTTATTTTTATAATAGACTTCTTTCGAAACTAAATTTTTGAGTATACTGCCTCCTTCAAAAGTG
>CAMFIG010000056.1 GCA_945952445.1 uncultured Chlamydiae bacterium | reverse complement strand
TGGTATCACGGCTTGGCGTGCAGTAAAACCTTAAGTTGACAGCATTGGGAGAACAAGGAAAGATTTTTGATGAGACCAAGTTTAGAAACGAAGGAGATAAAATCTACGCATTCAAACCACAACCGGACCGCTATCTATGTTTCTTTTTCCTAGGGAAAAAAATCATTGTAACAAATGCTTTTACAAAAAAAACACAAAAATTGCCTAAGTCAGAGAAAGATCTAGCTCTTAAAGCTTTGCAAAGCTATGAAAAAAGAGTAAAAGAAGGAACATATTATGAAGAAGAAAGCTAAGTCTACTTACGAAGAATTCATCAAAGATAACCATCAAAAAAAACATCTTGATAAAGAATACAGAGATCTTCTGATTTCTGAATTACTGCTCGCAGTCATGAAGGAGGATCATATCTCTGTTAGAAAATTAGCTGCAGAAGCCGATGTTTCTCCCACTGTAATTCAAAATTTGAAATCGGGGAAAAAAACAAACATCACATTAGATACCTTATCAAGAATTTTAGAAGCCATTGGATATCAAATTATTTTATCTCCCAAAAACAGATCCAGGAAACAACTAAAAATAGCATAGACGAATTGACTGCGGCCAAAGTTTAAAGACGAGACAATCATGGATTTATTTCTTAAAAATTGCACAATTATTGACGCCACGCATTCGAAGCCTCATTTTGGGTCTATTTACATTGCTCAAGGCAAAATTCGTGAAATCAGTAAAAATAGCAATCCTCCATCTGGAGCTAGAGAAATAGACCTCGATGGCCGCACAGTCATTCCAGGACTGATTGATGCTCATGTACACATAGCTGCCATAGATATGAATTTAGCGGATGCCCATTATCCTGCATCTGAGGTAGCAATTCAAGCAGGGAAGTATTTAGAAGCAATGTTATTACGAGGCTTTACGACTGTACGAGATGCAGGCGGAGCAGATTGGGGCATGGCTGATGCTGTCAATAAAGGACTAATCAAAGGATCTCGTCTTTTTTTCTCAGGCAAAGCTTTAAGCCCTACCGGAGGTCATGGTGATTTCCGCTCTAAAACCGCAGTTTTTGAGCCTTGCGGTTGCTGCTGTCCTGGAAGTTACCTCTCCAGATTAGCTGACGGAGTTACAGGCGTTAGAGTTGCTGTTCGCGATGAAATGAGAAAGGGAGCCACTCAAATAAAAATCATGGCATCTGGTGGAGTTGCCTCTCCAACTGATAAAATTACGGATTTACAATATTCAGAAGAAGAGATCCGAGGTATCGTTGAAGAGGCCGCTGATCATGGAAGTTATGTTATGGCTCATGCATATTCTCCTAAAGCTATTCAACGCTGTATAGATTGCGGAGTTAGAACTATTGAACACGGAAACTTGATAGATAAAGACACTGCGGAATGCATGGTGAAACGACAGGCTTATTTAGTCCCTACTTTAGTGATTTATCAAGCATTGGGGGAAATAGGCCTGAAGTTAGGATTTCCTCAACAGAGTTTGCAAAAATTAGCAGCTGTACGAGAACAAGGATTAGAAGCAATCAAAATCGCACGCAAAGCAGGTGTCAAAATAGGCTTTGGCACCGATCTTTTAGGTCCAGAAGCCCATACAATGCAATTGCAAGAATTTTCGATTCGGAGCTCTGTAGAAACTGCTCGAGAGATTTTAACATCAGCGACTTTAGTAAATGCGGAAATTATTCAGATGCAAGGAAAATTAGGAATTATAGCGGAAGATGCCATAGCTGATCTTTTGGTGCTAAGAGGCAATCCATTTGAAGATATTTCTCTTTTGCATGAGGATCGATATGACCTCATTCTCAAAGAGGGAGTTATTTATCAAAACCGGATTCCAGAAAAGCCACGAAAACCCACTGATCATCAGTCATGATCAGAATAAACCTAAATTTTCAGCTAATACTGGGAAATCCCAAAGAGCAGCGACTTAAGTGGCTGAATTTGTGAGTTAATTCTTTAAAAATAGCGCAAACATGACATATGCAGATCGTTCTGCGATCAAACAACCTAAAAGATCTGTCGTAAGGGGCCAAACCGCTGCCGCATTTAACCTAAAAATCTAGGTGGGTCCACTTCTAAAGAAGGGAGCCTTGGTTCTCAACACAAAAGGATAGATCCGCTCCAGTTCCTTAACTTGTAGTCCCTTAAAAAATGAATATCGTTAAAGAGCATCTTGCGTGCCTGGGAATCCCAAACGACAGAAAGAAGCAGTTTACCTTTTTTCTCTATAAAATCCTAAGATTTTCTGGGAAATCAAGAACTTCCCCGCATCGCTCATCCAATGGATAATCTTGGCAGACTTCATATCTTGATGGTCCCAATCTCTCCAATTGTAAATAGGATCTAGCTCTTCGACTTCCCACTTCTGTATATGCGCTAAATAGGAAAATAAATTTTGATCACCTAGAAATTGTCCATGAGAATGGATTGTATGCTCTGCCCATGCAAGGATTTCATGGGATCCTTTCTTAAACCCTATAACCCCAGAGTTGTAGGTCTTATAAGACTGATTGAGAGGTTGGAATCTGGCAAGCTCTGAAGCTATCCATATACGAGAAGAGGCTTGCATCTTTGCAAAAAGAGGATCTAAAGGCGCTATCACTTCACAATCTGTATCGAGCCATAGAGTATGCTCATAAGGAGTGTGAAGCATTGCTGCTGGCTTTTTATGCCACTGGATCCGTTTATCCCAATACACCTTGGCCTGACTTTCCCACGTACCTTTGCTGACATCATCGACATGCTCTTTAGAAGCACTGTAAGGAAGCGGAGGTAGTTCTATATATGTAAAATGACGCTGGCACCATCTTTTCATTGCATCGGTTACGCCGAGATCCACGAAAGCCACAGGGAGATGGTTGTGTTGAAGATAACAGCCCCACCACCAAGGGATCATCCACTCTTGGGCTGCATCGGCAGCGATGAGAACCCCACAAGAAGAAGAGCTGCACATCCATTCCATCACAAAAACCCTAGGATCTTCTGCGAGATAAAGACTTTGCCTTTTTGGCCAAACCAGTGAATTATTTTGGCAGAGCGAACATCTTCATCGCACCAATCTCTCCAATTGTAGATAGGATCCAATTCTTCTACCTTCCAACCCTGTGTAAAGGCTAGGCGAGAAAATAGGTTTTGGTCGCTTAAGAATTCTCCATGAGAATGGAGAGTATGTTCTGCCCATGTGAGGATCTCTTTAGACTCTTTAAGAAAACCGACCACACCGGAGTTGTACATGACTTCTCCAGGTAAGATTTGTCCATGCAAGGCATCTTGAGCTTGGCTCAAAAGAGATTCTTGCGCCATCCAAACATTCGAAGAACTCTGGATTTGGATAAAGAGCGGATCCAAAGGACCCACCACCTCGCAGTCGACATCCAGCCAAAGAGTGTATTGATAGGGAGTTTGCAGCATGGCAAATGGTTTTTTATGCCATTGAACCCGTTTTTCTTGCCATGAAGTCGATCCATAGACCGTCTCCCACATTTTTCTTTTCTGCGGATTAGTATATTCGGGTGTAGTTACCCAAGGAAGAGGAGGAAGAGAGCGCACGGTAAAGTGCTCTTCACACCATGTTTTCATCTCAGAAGATAGGCCAAAATCGACAAGAGTAACTGGAAATCTATTTTCCCGTGAATACTGCCTCCACCACCAGGGAATCATCCATTCCTGAGCAGCATCAGCAGCGATGAGAACACCGCTCTGTTCTTGCAACGTATCTTGACTCCAACAAGGTCGATTAAGAGGGGTCAGCATCGGGAAGGCTCATCCAATCTTTAAGAGCCTGCTTGCTTACCTCTCTTCCCATGATAGCAATCGACTCAGTTAGAGGAATCTGCTTAGGGCATACCTCCACGCAATTTTGTGCATTGCCACAGTCGCTGATCCCCCCTTCTTCCATGAGAGGACGAAGTCTTGCCGGCGCCATGAGTTTGCCTACAGGATGGGCATTAAAAAGCCTGGCTTGAGAAATTGCAGCAGGGCCTATGAACTTAGACTGCGCATTGACCTGCGGACAAGCTTCTAAACAACAGCCACATGTCATACATGTAGACAGCTCATAGCGCATCTCCTGCGTCGCCTGGCTCATCTTAGGTCCGAATCCCCTGTCATGAGAATCGTCTGCATCAATCCATGCGCGGACTTTTTTAAGGTTTTGGAACATGCGTGCCCTATCGACGACAAGGTCCTTGACGATAGGAAACTTCGTCATGGGAGCCAATGTAATGGTCCGACCTCCCGTCGCCTTGAGCAAGTTTTCCACAAGCGCCGTGCATCCCTGCCTTGGCCTGCCATTGATGAGCATGGAGCAAGAGCCGCAGACCTCTTCTAAACACCCCTGCTCCCAGGCAACAGGCGTTACCTTTTCCTTTTTGCGGTTAACCGGGTTTTTTTGGATCTCCATTAAAGCGGAAGTAATGTTGAGAAAAGGACGTAATGCCAGCTCAAATTCTTCCCAGTATTGATTGCCTGGAGAGCCTCGAAATATCTTTAAGATGAAAGTGTCTGCCATGATTTTCTCCTTCCCTTATGCTATATCGGGAGCTTGATATTTTGAGGAATGTTTTCTAGCTTCGGCTCCACTTTTTTTGCTTTGCTATAGTCGCGTGCGATCGGTTTAAGATGACGTAGGTCTACTGGCTTGTAGGAAATAACAGGTTCATCTTGGCTAGGGTCGTATGTTGCAATTGTCGTCTTCAGCCAATTTTCATCATCTCTTTGAGGAAACTCCGGCTTATAATGCGCCCCTCGAAATTCATTTCGGAGCAAAGCTCCCTTTGTCATGACCAGTGCAATCTCCAACATAGGGCCAAACTGACAGGCAAACTGATATGTCTGGTTCATATGCAAGGAGCGGTCATCTAGAGAAATATGTTGATATCTTTCTTTGATCTTTAAAATAGCTTCAAGAGTCTTTTGAAGATCGGCATTATTTCTTTTTACAGTCACATTTTGGATCATCCAATGCGATAGCTCATCGTGCAAGCGGTGGACATTTTCTTTTCCATCTCGCGAAAGCAAATCTTGCTTTAGAGCTTCTTCTTGGGCCAAAGCCGAAGAAAAAACCTTGCCAGGCAAGCTTCGATAACTTGTTGTCAGGTGATCTAAATACCTAGGCACTTCAACTCCTGCGACAAGGCCTGCAAAAATACAAGCAATGAGGGAATTGGCTCCCAGGCGATTGGCTCCATGGTAGAGAAACTCCGATTCTCCTACCTGAAAGCAACCTGGGATGTTCGTCATTTGACGAAATCGCGACAGCCTGTCAGGGTCATCTGCAGCAGGCCAATCTACCCAGGCTCCACCCATTGAGTAGTGAACTGCAGGGAAGATCCTCATCGGCACTTTATGGGGATCTTCCCCAGTAAATTTTCGATAGATCTCCAACACAGATTCAATCTTATGCTGTACTTCAGAAGAGAGGTGTGAGACATCTAGGTATACTTGATTTTCTCCGTGGATTCCCAGTCCCAGCTCGCAGACGCGAAGGACTTCTCTCGCTCCGATGTCTCTTGGGACGAGATTGCCGAATGCAGGGTACATCTCTTCTAGAAAATACCAAGGCTCTCCCGTTTTCCCGCAAGGGATCACTTCCCCTGCAGGAGTCGTAATGGTTTTAGAAGAATCTCCATAAACCCAGATTCTACCTCCTTCTCCGCGCGATGATTCAGAAATCAATCGCAGCTTATCCTCTGCCGGGATCGCTGTGGGATGGATTTGGATAAACTCTCCATTGGCATATTGCATCCCCTGCTTAAAAAGACGGCCGTTGGCAGCACCCGTACAAAATGTCGAGTTAGTCGACTGTTTGAAAATAAGGCCAGGACCTCCGGTGCCAAAAACAACAGCATCTGCTTTGAGCACCTCTAAGCGTAAAGTAAACAGATCCATGCATACAATCCCCCGTGCTACCCCCTCTCCGTCTAAGACAAGATGCATGAACTCGTGATGTTCAAACTTTTCTATCACACCCGCAGCTTCATACCTGCGAACCTGCTCGTCGAGAGCATAGAGAAGCTGCTGACCCGTAGAAGCTCCACAAAATGCCGTCCGATGATACAAGGTGCCACCAAAACGGCGAAAGTCGAGATTTCCTTCCGGAGTACGCGTAAAAGGACATCCAAATCGTTCCATCATCCGTATGATACCGGGAGCGGCAAGACACATCTCCAAAACAGGAGGCTGATCGGCAAGAAAGTCGCCTCCTTTGATCGTGTCATAGGCATGGATATAAGGAGAGTCATCCTCATTTTTTAAGTTCATGGCAGCGTTAATCCCTCCCTGGGCGCACACGGAGTGGGACCTCTTCACATGTGTGACTGATACAAGCTTGACATGACACTGGTTTTCTGCCAGCTTCATCGCAGCAGAAAGCCCTGCCAGACCTCCACCAACTACGATGACCTCTTTCCCCTTTTTCTCTTGCGTCATGAATGCTCCTTTAATGTCTTAAATTCAGCCAAAATGTACCCCAAATAGAACAAAGCCCCAGCAACAGCAAAAGAGCCATGAAAGCATAAGCAAAACTTACCATGGATTTTTGCGCCGAACGCCGCAAAACCCAGCCCCAAGTAATGAGAAAGGTCCAAAATCCATTGCAAGCATGGTAGCATGCAGCCATCACGAAAATGGTGTAAAGCACCACATACACCGGACTTTTAAAAGTATCGCGAACAGATAGCAATACCGCCGTACCAAAATTTGTGGTTTCTGCAACAACCTCTCCCGGTTTTATCTGATAGGATGAAACCGCAGAAAGCCACTTAGCTTTTTCTTGGTAATTTTGCGCAGCATCTAAAATCACCTGTTTTTGTCTTTGGAAGGGCGCTTTAGACACCCCCTCTATGATATCCAATCTTTCTTCTTTCATCTGCTCAGCAGCTTCCAGCAAAGCCTTTTCCTCTCTTCTCTCTTCAAATGCTTTTTCTTGATAAACGATCTCTTCTGCACCATACAGCATCACACCTAGACGAGCTGCAACGCTATATAAACCATCATCCATATTGACTTGCACAAAGTAAACATCGCGGCCTCCTACATGGACAGAAGAGGGGTAATCCAAAAACCGAAATTTAGCGACATGGCCGATGATCCCTACAAGTAAAATCCAAGAGGTAATCCTCTGCCACGTATACGCTCTATTGCGCGTATACTGAGGCAAGCTAGGACGGCTGCCGTCGCTTCGAGAGGAGTTTGGCTTAGCTGTAAAGAGATATTGGATCCCCCATATCATATGCAAAAGAAGAGGGACTCCGATTAAAACACACTCAAGAACCTGCAGATAGGGAAGATTGTGAAGAAAGTCGACCATCCTCACAAAACCCTGTCCATTGTCTCCAAGCCAAAGAGCGGCTTGCGAGTTGGTTATCAGATGCTCTACTAAAAACAGAACAAGCCAAAAACCCATTAACGAATGGATTCTTCTCCAGATAAATTCTCGAGGGATTGCTGCCGATGCTGCCATACTCTTCTCCAAGATAATTCCTTTTGGTATTAAACATTTCCTAGGTGTTTTGAAAAAGAAAAAAATGAATACGCATTCTCGCAAGTGGCTTGCGCAAGCTGTTCTACCGCGATCCCCTTTGCCTGAGCAACCATATGAGCCGTTTCGACAAGCCAAGCAGGCTCATTTATTTTTCCTCTTCTACTTTGTGGGGCAAGATATGGAGCATCTGTCTCGATCAATAAACGATCGAGAGGGACATAGCGAGCAACCTCGCGCAAAGACTCCGACTTTGCAAAAGTCACAATCCCGCTTAAAGACAGATACCAGCCCCGATCCAGAACTCCCTTCGCTTCTTCCAAACTCCCCGTAAAACAGTGAAGAAGAGCAGGGCGTCCCCTATATTCTCTATCTGCGATTTCAAATAAATCCTGAAACGCTTCTCTACAGTGAAAAACAATCGGAAGCTGCGTCTCTATACTTAATGAAAAATACTTAGATAAATATTTTTTTTGCAGCTCTTTGGGAGAGTATTCATAATGAAAATCAAGCCCCGTCTCTCCGATCGCCACAAGCTTTCCCCCTCGAGCTGCCTCTGCTACCAAAGGAAAAAAACTTTCTCCCTCTGCTTCCACGTCATGAGGCGTTGTGGATGCCGTAAAAAAAAGATGAGGAGATTTTCTCTTCACTGCAAAGGCTCGATCTAAAGAGACCTGATCTGTACAGATATTGACAATAGCCTCTACTCCTGCAGCCTCTGCACGGTCCAATATCTGAGAAAGATGAGGGAAAAGGGCGTCTGATGTCAAATGAGCATGAGAGTCTACGTACATGGTACATCCTTGAACTAAAAAAACAATATACTATGCACAGTTTCTCAATCTCATCACTAAAAAAAACTTCTTAATTGATCCGTTTACCTTCCCTGGAGTACCATTTTCTCCTTTTAATCATGGAAAAAAATGGGACTTTCTCCTGTAGAATGCAGCGAGCTGATCCGATGGCATGCAAGCTACGAATCGACTCATGCTTTGTCTTTGTCTATCAACTCAGAAAACCAAATTGTCTGCTCTCCAGAAAAATTACGCATCGAAGACATCGCCAGATGTCTAAGATCAACTTCCTTTTTTTCCATTTTACGCAATCGCTATGTCGAAACCTGCCAAACAGATCCTGGCAACATCTTGCTCCCCGCTATCCAGAAAGTCATGGCTATTTGGAATTCTTTCCTCAGCCCAGATACTTCCCTCCTAACAAATGCAGAGATTTTGGACTGCGCCAAAAAAGCTATACAGCAAAACAGTTTTCCTGAAATCCAGTTCTGGTTTGTCACTCATCGTCCAGACGTCCTCAAACAACCCTCAGCAGCACCCCAACTCTGCTCGATGGTTTCAGAAATTCCCCATATCCAAAGAGACTTCCTGGAAATGATTTTCCCTAAAGTCCTCTGCCAACACGCCGATCTCAAAGAGCCAATACGCAGCCAGAATCATACTGTCTACGACTATCTCCTATCTCAAGGCCTCTTTCCAACATTTGATCTGCTCAATGACGCGGCATCTGTAAAAGATCCGTATTTTATAAAAAACCTGATCGAAGCACAGGAATTACACCGAACTCCACATACCGATAAAAACCCTCTATTTACCGCTCTATCTAAAGGCCACTGCGATATTGCTCTATATCTTAAGACCCATGGATTTACTATAAGTGAAGAAGAAAAACAGGAACTGCTTATAGAGTATAGCCGGATAGGAGACTTAACCTCGATCCAAATGCTGATCAACATTTTCAAGGCAATCCCTCAGCCTGTCCACCTAGAAATTGCAGCTCAAGCAGGACATCTTCCCGTTGTAGAATTTCTCCTAGACCGCAACACGCCTATCCTGCCTTCGACTCTGTATCGATCCGCCGATCGTGTATTTCCCCTTCTTGCAACAAAATGGAAAACTCTTCCTATAACACAACATGCTAAAAACGAATACCTGGCCCTCTCTATTTTTCATTCCCATGAACAAGCCTGTCTCTTATTTTTAGAACAAGGTGCAGAGATCGAAACACCCCATACCCTTGTCGAATGGAACTTTGCCACCTACACGCCTCTTATGATTGCAGCTCGGTATGCTCCTCAGCTAATCTCCTTATTGCTAGAAAGAGGAGCTAACCCCTTAGCAATTCAGCCATGTGGATCGATCCTCCACATAGCCTTTAAAAACGAGAACCTCTGCATACAGACAATCCAAATCCTAACCTCCTCTCTTACAGAAGAGACACTACAAAAACTTGCAACCCTAGAAGATTCTTATGGTCATACAGGTCTAGACAAGATGATCTCCTACCTATGTAAGCAGCCACCGGAGCGTTTCGTTGCGATCTATCGACCATATTTGCGGTATTTTCACCCCTCTTGGGAGTCTTGATCTGCGGTCTCTACGACCATTACGAAACACCCCACGGATGGCAAATCCAATACCCATCTCGGTATTTCACATTCGAAACGCTTCTATCTCTTTATAATATCCCTCTTTCCACAGAAGAACAAGCCGCCCTCGTCCAAGCCGCTCTCCAATATCTTCCTGTTGCCCTTATACCTCTTACACAAAAAGGCTGCCGCATTCCTGAAGAAGACCAAAAAAAACTAGACTCTGATTTGTTAAAAGCTGTTCTTGCCATTTCCTAAGAAAAACATCACTTAGAGGTAGGGATAGCATTCTTTGCGGAGTGCATAGGGGTCTTCTTTTTCCGCCTCTTGTTCTTCTGCATGCAAGGTAGCGACTAGGAAAAACAGCAGAAGGTATTTTAAGTGGTTTCTCCAAGAGACAGTGATCATAAAGAAACTCGTTTTTGAGAGATAAGCTTGACTGCTTCTTCGTAGGATTCTTCAAGTGCTGGTAAGTCGCTGATGCTATGTTTTGACGCTTCGTATTTGGGGTCGTGATTTAAGGGAATCTTAAAATAGAGGACCTTGTTGCCTTGCTTTGATATTGTTGCGACGCTTTGGTCTTGATAATAGAGGCGAGTCGATTTCCAAAAGCTAATCTGCATATCGATGTCTTCATATGTGATGGGAGAGTGGACAAAATAGGGCTTCAATTTGGCATTGGCATTCAGATCTTGAACCAGTTCTTCCGAGACCTTAACGAGCAGCTCTCTTGCTTCCTCTTCAGTTTGGTGACCTAACAAAATAAAGTGGAACCCTACCCGATCGATGCCTTTAGCTAAACTGCCTCCGGAATTTTCTGAATAGAGGCGCCACTTTTTGAGCATTTTGTCAGCAAATGCAAGTTGGAAGAGATCCATCTCCGCTTCATAGGGTGTTGGTTGATGGATTTTTAGATCATAGGGAAGCGGGTGTTCTGCAATAGTCTTTTTAGCTACGTCATAATTTTCTTCTAAGATCTCGTACCTCGGTTCGGGCATCTCGATAGGTGAATATGCATTATATATAATTTTGCGGTTATATTGTGATACTCCAGTGACACTTCCGTCTCTATAAAAATTGTCGGGATCTGAAAAAAATGTGATAGTGATGTCTAGATCATAGGGGGTGAATGGGTGGACATAAAGATAAGGTCTTAAGTGTTCATTTTCATTGATGAGCTCTAAAAGACGGTCCGTTGCCTTTACGATGAGTTCTCTTGCCTCTTCTACAGAAGCTCTGCGTAGTCCTGCAAAGTCAAAATGAATGAGGTGGAGTCTTTCATTCGCTTGGCCTCCTTCTCCTCGGCATGGTAAGTCATATTTTTTTTCCATCTCAGCCTTAAATTTCGTTCTAATCCTTTGGAGGTAGGGATAGCATTCTTTGCGGAGAGCATAGGGGTCCTCTTCCTTTTCTTGTTCTTCTGCATGCAAGGTAGCGATTAGGAGAAACAACAAAAAATGTTTTAAGTGGTTCTTCCAAGAGGTAACAATCATAAAGACACCCGTTTTTGAGAGATAAGCTTGACTGCTTCTTCGTAGGATTCTTCAAGAGCTGGTAAGTCACTAATAGCATTGTTTGAAGCCTCTCTTTTGGGGTCGTAGTTCAAAGGAACTTTAAAATAGAGAATCCTGTTGCCTTGCTGACATATTATTGCAACGCTTTGGTCTTTATAATAGAGGCGAGTCGATTTCCAAAAGCTAATCTGCATATCGATGTCTTCATATGTGATGGGAGAGTGGACAAAATAGGGCTTCAATTTGGCATTGGCATTCAGATCTTGAACCAGTTCTTCCGAGACCTTAACGAGCAGCTCTCTTGCTTCCTCTTCAGTTTGGTGACCTAACAAAATAAAGTGGAACCCTACCCGATCGATGCCTTTAGCTAAACTGCCTCCAGAATTTTTTGAGTAGAGGCGCCACTTTTTCAGCATTTTGTCAGCAAATGCAATTTGGAAGAGATCCATTTCCGCTTCGTAGGGTGTTGGTTGATGGATTTTTAGATCATAGGGAAGAGGGTGCTCTGCAATAGTCTTTTTAGCTACGTCATAATTTTCTCGTAAGATTTCATAGCTTGGAATTTTTTCTGGCGTCTCGATAGGTGAGTGCGCATTATATATAAGTGTATTATCATATTGTAATACTCCAGTTACCTTGACAAAGTCACATTAACCAAATCTTTTTTTAAAGAACCCAATTTTCCACTTT
>CAMFIG010000055.1 GCA_945952445.1 uncultured Chlamydiae bacterium | reverse complement strand
CTTCTGCTGTCAAAACATCTTCTGCCGGCTCTAGGCTCGGCTATTCTTTTTCAACCCGATTTCTTTTTGATTTCGTGCTGCTTAAGATGTGCAACAATATACGGAAACTCAAGGATTTTCGGCAATCTTAAATTCTTGTTTTTTTCGAAAAAGTGTTTTTTTAAGCTACGCCCTTCGTCTCTTCCTCTGCTTTTTTGGGGAGAATTACTCTATAAAAAACCCTTCTATCTCCATTTCGATAAGTGCCTTCCGGTGTTTTCGTAAAAGAACTGACTACACATCCAGATTTCTCTTCAAAACCCACTTTTTTGAAAAATTTATCATAAAAACCGCACACTTTCTCTCGGCAATGCAAGAGCAATTGGCTCTTACCCTGATCCTGACCATAAGAAATGGCTCTTTGCAGAAGAGCGCTACCAACTCCTTTTTTTTGATTCGAAGTGGCTAAATAAGTAACGTATACCTCATCGCCGCCCAATCCTATAGAAATATAACCCACTACATCGCGTTTTCCTGGCAACCTAGCAAAAAAAAGACGCCCAGATTTTCCATCATCCGGAGCAAATAGAATCGCCGAATCATAATGCGACCAGTCTACCGCCCGATGAATCCGTCTTACGCAATCGTTAACATGCTCTTTTATAATTCCTTGAGTCTGCAGCTCTTCTCGAGAAAGAATTTCTACAGGACAAGCCTCCACAGGAGCCTCAAAAGACCTCGAAACGATAGCAGCCATAAAAAACCTCTTTTTTAATTTATTTATCCTACTATGTGACGATAAATTTTTAATAAAGAAAATACAACACAACAACTAACAACATGCAAATCAACAGAATACAAAAAAACCCAAAACAAACACATTTTTTATTGTTAATAATGAAGAATTTAATGCGTTAATATGTTAATATTAATTATATAAACAATAGAAGAGGTGAATTATGAGTAGTCCCATAGATAATATCAAACCTCAAGAAAGTTTGTTAGATACGCGACTGTGGCGACATACAGGAGGAAGAATTTCCTGCGCCTTGAGACTCCCTGTCTACGCTGTTTCTCTTGCAGGCCGTGTGACTGCTGCTGCTCTGGAATGTCTCATTACAGCTGTGACGTGCAACCAGCTCCGCCGAGTAGACTTTTTTAAAGACCGCTTCTGCACTGTAAATCATTGCAAAAAAGACCTTTTGGTTTCTATTGTCATGGTTCATCGTATTGCACAATCTATTTTAGGAATTATCTGCGCTCCCGCAAAGGGGTATCATTCTCTCGGTGAATCTGTCCAGCTTGCTATTTCAAGAGAAGCTCAAGGCAAAAGACCAGAAGCTGCATCGACAAAAGACTCTGTTAATTTCCAGGAACTCTTAGATGTCTACTGGCAGGTTTCTCCCAAATGGAGCAAAATGATCTTGGCGTGCGAATCGATCTACAGCAATAAAACAATAGCTATGACAGAAACCGACACAGCCATCCCAGAGGAGAACAAGAGAAATCTGAAGAAGAGGCTCCCTCGCCCTTGCTAAATGCCTTCTTCCAAGCCGGAATTTAACCAATTCCGGCTTGGATAATATCATGCATGCGGAGGATCCCCACAACCTTGCCCTGGTCTAGGACAGGAGTTACCATCACCCATTTTTTAGGATCTTGCTGCATGCTTTTCATCGCATCCCAGACGAGCATCCCTGAAGATACAGAAATTGCAGAAGAGGTCATCAAACGCTCGAGAGGCTCTTCCAAAGTACGAGCTCCGTGGAGCTGGAGAGATCTTCGCAGATCTCCATCTGTAAAAATCCCCAAAAGTTCTTTATCCTCGCCGACGACTAGCAAAGCTCCGCATTTTTTATTGGAAAGGTCAACTAGCTTGTCGACTAGCTTATCATGAGGTCTGCATAGGGGAAGATCCTCTTTTTGCAACATGATGTCTTCCACTTTTAAGGTCATTTTCTTCCCGATAGAGCCTGCAGGGTGATTCAATGCATAGTCTCCCATGTTGAAATCTCTCGATTTCATGAGAGCTATTGCTAGGATATCCCCTAAAATAAGCTGGATTTGGGTCGAGGTTGTCGGAACGAGGTCGAAAGAACACATCTCTTTTTGGACCGGAAGATGGATAGATACGTCGCTGTTTTTCGCAAGGCGAGATTGGGGATTTGATACAAGGGCTACCGTCTTGGCTTGTCGTTTTTGGATAAAAGGAACTAAGTTCAGAAGCTCTTCCGTTTCTCCGCTTTTACTCACGAGAAAAACAATGTCATCCGAGGAGATAATCCCTATGTCTCCGTGTAAGAAGTTCATCGGAGGAAGATAGAGCGCTTTCGTGCCAGTTGAAACAAGAGTCATCGCAATTTTCTCGGCAATAATCCCACTTTTCCCAACTCCTGCGAAGATGAGAAATCCTCGGCACTGTTTACATAGATCGACCAAATTTTCTACCTGAGAAGAGTCGACTTTATCGAAAAAGAACTGCAGATGCGCCTGACACTCTTCTAAAAGTTTTTTTATCATAATTCCTCTAGAACAAAGCACTAATATAGACCATCGCGCATTTTGCTTGAAGTCTACAAATAAATATCGTAAAAGAATTTTTATGTATAGTGAGGTTAACTTATGCCCAAGATCCCTGTCTCAATTGCCCATGGAGATGGAATAGGCCCCGAAATTATGAAGGCAACCCTCTTTATCTTAGAGGAAGCTGGGGTCAATCTCGAATACCACCCGATTGAAATTGGAGAAAAAGTCTATTTAGCAGGCCACCCGACAGGAATAGAGCCGCACGCTTGGGATACCATCAAAAACACCAAGGCATTTTTAAAAGCCCCAATCACGACACCTCAAGGGGGAGGTTTTAAAAGTCTGAATGTCACCATCCGGACAACGCTCGGCCTCTTTGCCAACATCCGCCCTTGCGTTGCCTATGCTCCTTTTATCGCAACAAAACACCCGGAAATGGACGTGGTGATCGTAAGAGAAAATGAAGAAGATCTGTATGCAGGGATCGAGTACCGGCAAACTCCCAATGTATGCGAGTCGCTTAAGATCATCTCAAGACAAGGGTGCGAGAAAATCATCCGCCATGCTTTTGAATACGCAAGACACCACGGAAGAAAGAAGGTAACCTGCTTTACTAAAGACAACATCATGAAGTTCTCTGACGGGTTATTCCATCAAACATTTGATGAGATCGCAAAAGAATATCCCGATCTTACCCAAGAACACTGGATTGTCGATATTGGCGCCGCTAAGCTCGCAGATACTCCTCAGGCTTTTGATGTGATCGTCATGCCCAACCTATATGGAGATATCCTCTCTGACGTGGCAGCGCAGATCTCTGGATCTGTAGGGATTGCTGGCTCTGCCAATATCGGAGATAAAGGCGCTATGTTTGAAGCCATCCACGGCTCTGCACCTCGTAGAGCAGGACAAAACGTCGCAAATCCTTCCGGACTACTGCTAGCAGCCGTCCAGATGCTCGCATACCTAGGAGAATACAGCCATGCAGAGCGGATCCACAATGCTTGGCTGAAAACGATCGAAGAGGGGATACATACCT
The DNA here is from genome assembly GCA_945952445.1 of uncultured Chlamydiae bacterium. Classification (GTDB taxonomy): domain Bacteria; phylum Chlamydiota; class Chlamydiia; order Chlamydiales; family Rhabdochlamydiaceae; genus CAMFIG01. Next base: position 8,771 of record CAMFIG010000055.1, on the reverse strand, counting down.
ATGACATCTACAAAGAAGGGCAAAGCAAGAAAAAAGTCGGCACGCAAGAATTTGCGATTGCTGTATCTAAATACCTAGGAGAAAAGCCTGCACATTTAAAACCTGCACATTATCATGAGCACGCCAAAATCATCTCCCTTGCAAATACTCTTTCTCAAAAAGCCGAAAGAACGCTTCTTGGCGTAGATATGTTCCTATATGCTCCAGTGACTGCTCCTGTTTTTCTGGAAAATATCACACAGCTTTCTTGTAAACCCTTGAGGCTTGCGATGGTCACCAACCGCGGTGTCCGAGTATGGCCAGAAGGCCATCCTGAGACGTCGTGCATAGAACAATGGAGATGCCGTTTCGAGCATGAAAACAAACGGCACCCGATCTCTGCCGAAGAGATCGTAAAGCTCTATGAACAACTCATTCTTGCCGGCTACGATATCATTAAAACAGAAAACCTCTATCTCCTTGACGGAAAACCCGGGTTTTCTTCGGCAGAAGGATAAAATCTATGATCCCACCTATTTTCCCCGGAGGGTCAATAGCTCCACGAGAGCCTCCTATAGAAGCGCTCCACGATGTCAATGCTCTTTTAGAAATAACCCATGAGCTAAAATCCATGGCAGAGCACGGATCTCAAGAAGAGTTCTTAGCTCTACTAAAACAACAATCCGCAGATATCCAAAAAACCTCGGAAGATCTGGAAAAACGACTGACTGCTCTCCAAGGAGCCTATCCTCAAGCCTATAAGATCTGGAAAGAAGAGCTGGCGCCAGAGATGCTAAATCTCGACTCCTTAGCTACCCTCTCTTCTTTCTGCGACACCTTGCAAAAGGTTCATGACCTTTTACTTTTTTAGTCGATTCCAAGATCTGATTCTAGATGGCGCTGGACAGCGCTTAAAAAGCCACACCCATACATCCCATCTAAAACGCGATGGTCAAAGGTCAAAGAAATATGCAGTGTTGATCGGATCGCCATCGCATCATTATCCAAAACCTTGACACTTTTTTTAATAGCGCCAATTCCGATGATAGCAACTTCCGGATAGCGGATGATGGGAACCCCGATTGAGACGCCTGACATACCGAAGTTTGTCAAGCTAATCGTCCCCTCGGTAACATCCTCAGGGGCGAGCTTCCCAGCGCGCGCTTTTTGCGACAGGTCTTGGATCCCTTGAGCCATCTCGATAAGGCCCTTCTTCTGGCAATTTTTCATCACAGGAACAATGAGTCCATGATCGATGCTGACAGCAATCCCTAGGTTGACAAAACGTTTAAGCAGGATTGTATCCCCATCTAAAGAAGAGTTGATTAAAGGGTATTCTCCTAAAGCTTTTGTCACAGCTCTTGCTACAAAGCTTGTCACCGTGAGCTTGGCTCCATGAGAAGAGAAGACCTCTTCTTTTTTCTCTTGGATCAGTTTCAGAACAGAAGTGACGTCAACTTCATTGATCAAAGTAGCATGAGGCGCTTCATAAAACGAGCGAACCATATTTTCTGCAATCGCCTTACGCATACCCGACATTTTAAGCCTTTCAATATCTCCGACCGTTTCTACAGATTTTTTTGCAGAACATGGAGGAGGGCTCTTTTTACGCGCAGCATACGCCTCAAGATCCTGCTTTGTTATCCTCCCTCCAGAACCGGAACCTTTGATCTGTTTTAATTCTTCTAAGGCAATATTGAGCTCTTGGGCTAACCGAAGGACCGCAGGAGAGAGAAAATCGCTACGCTCTGAGACCTCCTCAGTAGACGTGCTCGAAGAAATCTCAGACACAACGGTCTTTTGCACTGCTGCCGAAAGAGAAATGACAGCCAAAACCTCTCCTACCTGCATCTCCTGGTCTGGCCGAGCTATGATTTTTTCAATGACCCCAGCTACTGGAGATGGAATTTCGCTGTTTACCTTATCTGTTGAAACCTCTAATAAAGGCTCATCAACCTGAATTGGATCCCCTTCTTTTTTAAACCACTGGATAACAGTTGCACTGACGATGCTCTCGCCTAGCTTAGGAAGTGTAATTTGAAATTGATTGTCCATGATCTTTCCTTCAACAATGTAGGATCTTATTTTTGATGGTTTGCAACATTTCTTGCCAGTGATTTTGATTATAAATACAGCGCAATGTCATCTGAAGAGGACAAACAGGCAAGCCTGCGATGAAAGCTGCAGGTAATTTTACAAAGTCCTTCTCAGTACAGATGAGTCCTTCTGCGCCTTCTTGCCGGCACCGTTCGGCCCAAAGAGTGAGATCTTGAAAAGATGGAAGCTTATGATCCTCCGACTCAAGAGTATCGACAAGATTGCATCCTGCAGCTTGCACAGCAGAACAAAACCTCTTAGGCTTTGCAATCCCACAAAACGCTCCTGCGTTTTTCCAAGAAACCTCCAAATGGTATTTAGGGCCCATTCCAATTAAAGGGGCATCTGTCCATCTGCGAAGTTCTCGTTCTATGGCAGGCATGGCATCCCCATTTTCTAAATGGTTGACAATGATCCAATCAGCATTTTGAAGCCTCTTTGGCAGATCTCTTAAAAGCCCTCTTGGAAGATAGTATCCACCACCAAAGAGATCTGCCGCATCAAGAAGAACGATATCGATATCTCTACTGAGGCGCCTGTGTTGGAATCCATCCTCTAAAATCAACAGCTTTGCAGGTGATTGGACCGCTTGCTTTGCACTTACCAGCCGATCTTTTCCCACCCAGATAGCTGCAGAGGTCTTTGAAGCGAGCCAATAGGGCTCATCTCCGCATATTTTCGCTGAAACAATTGGGCCCATTCCCGAGGAAATCTGCTGGCTTTTGTCCTCCAAATAAGAACGGTATCCACGGGTTAAAACAGCAACATCTCCTGGAGGGCAGGCAAGCGCTTCGATGAGAGCTCGCACAAAAGGGGTTTTTCCCGTCCCCCCTGCTACGATATTCCCCACGCTGACAACCGGCAGAGAGACTCTATGGCTTTTACACCAGCCTATATCATATAAAAAATGGCGAAAGACAACACCCAAATGGTAGAGCTGGCTACATGCATAAAGAAATGCTTTTACACCTCGATGGCCGGAGCTTCCGATCACTCGAAGAATATAGCTTTCAACAGACATGGCAAGAAGACACAAGTTCTTTCTCAGCGTAGAATAGCTGATGCTCGACCATTTCGATCAGGATGTGGATAGCAGTCATATGCGCTTCTTGGATCCTATCTGAATAAGAAAAGCCGGGAACGATAAGCTCAAGATCTGCACAGCCTCTTAGCTTGCCTCCCGTTTTCCCAAGAAAACAGATCGTATAGAGCCCCTGCCTCTTTGCTGTCATGACAGCTTCAATAAGATTTAAAGAATTGCCACTTGTTGTCAGAGCTATAAAGATATCTTCCGGCCTGCCGAGAGCTTCTATACTTCTTGCAAAGACGCAATCATACCCCAAGTCATTGGCAACACAACTCATATGTCCCGGATCTGCAAGGGCTATCGCGGCAAGAGCAGGTCTTTTAAGCCTATACAACCCAGTCAACTCCTCAGCAAAATGCATGGCATCGCAAAGACTTCCTCCATTCCCCGCCACCAACACTTTTCCACCCTCTTGGAAACATGAAGCGAGACGAAGCGCTGCTTTTTCGATAAATGCAATGGACTCTGGAAGCCGTAAAAAGTCTATCGCCTCTGCTGCCTGCTGAAGAGAAAGAGAAATTTTGTTTTTCATAAAGACCGGTGTAATTATTAAAAAAGAATGATCATATCCCAGAAAAGAATTAGAATCTAGATTTTCAAAACAACGTTCTTCTTCAAGAAACTGGAGCTCCGTTAGAAGATCTCTCCTCTTTAAGAATGCCTACTTGTTCCAAAAACCAAATCACTCCCTTCCTTGATAAATATTTTTCTTTGCATGCCGGATATTGTCCAAAAGCTCCAGGAACTTCTGAAACCTCCTCTTCAAGCCAAAACTCTACCGCAGGCTGGACGGGCAACAACTGTCCCTGGGTTGAATTTCCTCTACTCTTCGCCTGCAGAAATACTATGAGATTTTCAAGATCAAGGTGCTGATAGAAGATCTCCAGCATCTTTTCTAAAGAACGCTGCACAAGCACAGCAGATAGATCGGCAGCTGCGGTGTCAAATATAACCGGCAGTTCTAATCGCACATGCTGCGATAGACAGTTTTTCACATAAAGAACATCAGCATCTGAAGGAGTTTGCTCCGGACCTACCAGGCGCTGCATCGGCAAACTGCCTTTAGAAAAAAGCCGGCGTGTATAGCGAAACACAAGATCTTCTACTTCGCGACATTTTGAATCAGCTCTCCTAGAACAAATATTTACGATCTGCAAACTATATCTTCCTTCGGCTATCTCAAAACAGGGATCTACCAAGCAAGGCGTAGGCATCGACACCAAACTAAGCATCTTTAGGTAATGCACATAGGGTTTTTTCGGGAAAGCTACAGAGAGTATGGATAACACACAATCTGACAATACAGTGCTATCTATCAAGCAAAAACTATCTTGATTTTGCCAAAGATATTCTGCAAAAGCGACCTGAGCTTCCCCTGCTTTTTCCTTTAAAGAGCTGTGCCAAGCTTCCAAGATCAGATTGCGCAGTGCAGGGTACTTGCAAAGAACCCAATATACCATATCAAGTTCCTGTATCTCATAATGCTGTATATCAGCCACGTTTTTACTGTATTTCATGACAGCTGCTCTTACAACTCTTGGAATCTCTATAGGCAAAAGAGCCGCCATACGAAGAAAAGCACAATATGCGGCGCTCGAAGGTGGACTTTTTGCCATATCTTCGATCACCTGATCCAAATAGACAAATAAGTTCTTTCGAATTTCCGGATCCTTAGTCTCGGATAAGCAAAGAAATTCATACAAGACTTCATTCGACACTCGATGTCGAAGAGCTTGTAAAAATGGGATCCACTCTTCTTTTCCTTCTAAAGAGGAGATCTTTAAGCATAATTTTTTTGCTCTCCGAAAATCTGAAGAACACAGATCTCGAAAGATCGCAAAAAACATCTCTCTCTCTTCTCTTGGAAGATCAGTAAGCCAAGAATAAAAATCCCATCGATCTTGACCTAAAGCCGCCTCGCAAAATCCTAAAGCTGCCTGGCGCAAAACTGGCACCGTCTGAAGACGCTCCAAAGCGGGCCTTTGAAAAGACACATCCATAGCTTTAAGCTGCGAAGCGACTTGGGTTAACACCAGCTCATACCCATCCGGCATCTCTGAGAAGACCTGTCGAATATAAGAAAGCGCAAGTGATAGATCTTCACATCGCAAAACCTGCGCAAAAGCAATGATCCATCTTTGCTCTTGTGGCTGCAAACTCATGCATAGGGCAAAAAGATCGACTTGCAGCTGAAGACCGAGTTTTTGTTTGCCATAGATATTTCGCAAGTCAGAAAACAACCTAACCGCAGAACTTACATCTGACGAGTCTTCAGGAAAAACTCTCTGAATTTTTGCAAACACTTCTTGCACATATCTTGGCGATATAGATGAGCTTCCTTCAAGTAAACAAAGAGCCATTGGAAGTATTCTTTGGAAATCCTCCTTTGGAAGGATCGATTGCAAGGAATATTTTTGATACACCCAATTGAAATAAATATTTTGAATGCGCTGAATTCTGTCTTCCGATAAAGACTCTCCAACACTCCTGCTCGTTAAAGCCCTAGCTATAAATATATTATCAGAAGCGGTTATATTTGACTGACGACCTAAAATGTCTAAAACTGCTGAAATCCCTTCTTGGCCACTGAGGACAGATACGAAAGGAGAACTTTCTAAACAAGGTTTGCAAGAACGCATTGAACCTGCTTGATTTATGCGTACCGGGCGGAGAGACAAGGGCGCTACAGGGATAGGTCGAGTTGGTGCCACCCGAAATGGAGGCTGTTTAGGTATTGTCATTTAATTCCTTTTCTTCATCGATCATTTTATTGTACAACTAAAGACAAAAAAAGATAACAAAAGAAACAATCGAACTGATTATTTATATTAAAACATAGACAATCAACAAAGAATGAATCAGAATTTTTTTTTAGCCTGAAGCTGAAGATCTCTGAGAGATCAAAAATATTTTAAATCTTATTATGTTCCAAGTTGATCTTTAGCAGATTGGAGCAGAACGCAGCTTCTCTTCCCATATAGCAGGAGGCTCCTCCGTAAACACCTTTTTTTCCTGCGTTGTAGGGTGTGTAAATACAAGCTCTTTATGGTGAAGCAAGATCTGATCCTCCCAATGAAACCGACTGCCATATTTATGATCCCCTATGATAGGGTGGCCAATCTTTGCAAATTGGGCGCGGATTTGATGGTATCTTCCTGTCTTTAAATCGATTTGTACACAGCTGACTCCTCTTCTTCTTTCCAACACTTGAAAAGAAAGACGAGCCTCTTTTGCTTCTGGAGTTTTTTGCAGAACAACTTGAGTTCGATACTCTTCACGAACTAGATAGTGGCAAAGCTCGCCACTGGATGCCTCTATCTCTCCTTCGACCCAAGCAATATAGGATTTTCTACATTCTTGAGCTCGCATAGCCTGCTGTAGGCGAGAAAGGGCTTTAGAAGTTTTAGCAAAAAGAACAAGGCCACTAACTACTCGATCAAGCCTGTGGACTGCATGAAGAAAAACATTACCCGGCTTATGGAAAGTATCTCGGACCCATATGGAAAGTTCTTCTTCTAAGCTTGTCTTGAGATGCAGAGCTGGCTGTGTTGCCATCCCTGCCGGTTTAGAAACCACAACGAGGTGATTGTCATAATAGATCACCTGCATGCATCTTTTCTCTTGTTTTCACGCTGTCTTAGCACTTCATAGAGAAGCAGCGTTGTCGCCGTGGCGACATTGAGGGAATCCGCTACCCCTTTCATGGGGATTCTAACTTGCAAGTCAGCAGATTCCATCCACTGCTGCGATAAGCCCAACTGTTCTGTTCCGACTACAATTGCAATGGGCCCTGAAAGATCTTCTTCCGTAAATGCGGACGTCGCATGAGGAGACGTGGCGACAGTGCGAATCCCATTTTTCTTAAGCCATCCTATCGTCTCTTGGCTTGTTGTCTCGATGACAGGGACTGTAAATAATGTCCCAACACTTGCGCGCACCACGTTAGGATTGTAAATATCAGTGCACCGATCGCAGACGATGACACCATCCACTCCTACAGCATCGCAAGAGCGCAAGATCGTCCCTAAATTCCCCGGTTTTTCAATAGCTTCCGCTACAAGAAAAAAAGGAGAATGGGGTAAGTTTTCTAAAGGAATATCCGATAATTGCTTGTGCATCTGCACCCCGATTGCAATCAAACCATCGGGACGATCACGGTAAGACAGCTTATGAAATACCGCTGTCGAACAAGCGTAGAGCTCCGCTCCTTGAGTTCCGACTTCGGCAATCAGCTCAGGTTCATTTTCCCCTAAAAATAATTCCTCGCAAAAAAACAGAGCTTGCACCTTTGTTTTTTGATCTACAGCACGCTTGAGTTCCCGATATCCTTCGATAAGGAACAACCCTGAAGCATTGCGATCTCGGCGGTCCAGCAAAGAAAGGGCGTTTTTTAGCTTGGGATTCTGTAAACTGGTAATCTCTATGATTCTATGCATGATTTCCACCTAGCAAAACTTCCTGATGGCAATGAGATCCCTTCAACAGAGGGGATAACTAACTCTCCACTATCGATTTCTCCTAGATTTCCTTGGATTGTCTGAGATAAAAGCTGTTGTAAAACCAAAGGAGTCATCCCTGCCGTATGGGATGAAAACAGGAAAAATTTTGCTGTCTTAGAAAGCAGATCTCGGCAAGCATCTAAAAGAGGCCACAAATCTTCTTCAATCTTAAAAGTTTCTCCCTGTTTCCCTCTGCCAAAACTAGGAGGATCGATCAAGATCCCGTCATATTTGACCCCTCTTCGAATCTCTCTTAATAAAAACTTCTGCACATCATCGACAATCCAACGAATGGGGGCCTGTTCTAAGTTGCTGAGCCTTGCATTTTCTCGTGCCCAAGAGACCATCCCTTTAGAAGCATCTACGTGGCATACCTTAGCACCCGCCTGCGCCGCCGCTAAAGAAGCTGCGCCTGAATATGCAAATAAATTCAATACCGATAAGGGCCGAGAAGATGCTCTGATTTCCTTCTGCATCCACTGCCATAAAAAGCTATGCTCGGGAAATACTCCAACATGACCAAAATCGGTGGGAGCAATTTTCAAAGTAAGTCCATTCCAATCCAAATTCCATGTTTCGGGCATAGAAGGATGAAAAGACCATTGATTGCCTTGTTCTCGCGTAAAAAAGCCGTCAGCCCCCTTCCACTCTTTTTCTGGAAGGGAGGGACGCCATAGAGCCTGCGCACAAGGCCGATTCAAGACATACGGACCAAAGCGCTCTAATTTTCTTTGATTGCCACTATCCAATAAAAAATAACTCATCTCATTCTCTTAAAAAAAGAAATAATCCATTATAAATTCTAGGCAAATTAAATAAAAATAAAATATTTTTAATCAAGAAGTGCTGCTAGCCGATCTGCTAACTCCAAATGAAGACTCTCTACAATAGTTCCATTTTTTCCCATCTGCTCCTCAATTTTTTTCCAACCAGCAAGAACAAGAGAAGAACACGCGGAAGAAGACTCTAACATCTCCTTAGAAGAAATCTGATGATGTTGTAGATATTTTTCTAAAAAATATAATCGAGCAAATAAAGACCATTTTTTTGTCTCGGCCCTTTCAAGTAGCAAGTGCAACCATTAGTCAAAAAAAATATAGCTGTTAAAT
>CAMFIG010000054.1 GCA_945952445.1 uncultured Chlamydiae bacterium | reverse complement strand
GAACGGTCACACCTAAAATTCTAGCGGCTTCGCCGGCTTTTATAAATCTATTCATCTGAATATATAATACAACATATGATTGTATTTATGCAAGCAGTTAAAACCCTTATCGAATGCTGTCGACGATCATCATATTGGTGGTTCCACTGACTCCAAAAGGAGATCCAGCCGTCATCACGACTAGGTCACCAAGGCAAACGAGCCGATGGCTGAGCGCAAACTTACAGACAACATCCTGAGCTTCTTGCACGTTAGAACAATAACAAGGATCTACAGGAATGATCCCCCAGCTAATCGCTAGCTGATGGTATGTCTTCATATGATCTGTGAGGGCTAAAATGGGGATCTCCGGACGGAAACGGGAAATTAAACGTGCTGTAAACCCGCTACTGGTAAAGGCAAAAATAGCTCTAGCTCCCGCACTATATGCGGTTTTGACACTAGCTAAGGCTACAGAAGAGGAGACATCGTGGAAATCTCTTCGGGAATCGCGGTAAAAGAACTCCCGATAGTTAAAATCTCGCTCTGCTTCATAGACGATATTTCTCATCATTTTGACAGTTTCAATCGGATATTTGCCGACGGCCGTTTCTCCGGAGAGCATCACCGCCGAAGTGCTGTCATAGATGGCATTGGCTACATCCGAAACCTCAGCCCGCGTCGGCCTTGGGTTTTGGATCATCGACTCCAGCATTTGCGTGGCTGTTACGACAGGTTTTGCTGCGTGATACGACTTGCGGATCATCATTTTTTGGAGGCTAGGCACTTCCTGGATGGGAAGCTCTACGCCAAGATCTCCTCTAGCAACCATAATCCCATCGGCAGCCTCCAAAATCGCATCGAAATTTTGCACTCCCAAAGCATTTTCAATTTTTGCGATCACAAAAATATCTGGTTTGCCTTGTTCGACTAGAAGGCGTTTGATGGCAATCACATGCTCTGCAGAGCGGATGAAAGAAGCTGCGATGAGATCTACATCTTGCTGACATCCAAAGACGATATCTTGGACATCTTGCTCTGTCATCGCAGGCAAAGGGACGTGAGCGCTTGGAATATTGACGCCCTTGTGGCTTCGAATGATCCCGCTATTTTGGATTTGCACAATGGCATGCTCTTCTGAGCAAGAAAGGACTTTCGCGACGATATAGCCATCGTCGAAGAGGATTGTCATACCCGGTTCCAAACACTCAAAAACAACTTCCGGGGTGATCTGTATCTCATCGTCTTGGGAAGGATTTCTAACAAGACGGATCTCTGTAGACGGGTTTACGGCAATCCCATCCCCTTTTACTTTACCCAAACGGATTTCAGGTCCCTTAGTGTCCATCATGATTGAAAGCGGCACCTTTTTTTCTTGGCGCGCCTTTTTTAACATCTCTATGACCCGCAAATGCTCTTCATGCGTCCCGTGGCTGAAATTCAATCGGGCAACGTTCATTCCTGCATCTATGAGATCTAGGATTTTCTCATAGCTATTTACAGAAGGGCCCATCGTACAGATGATTTTTGTCCGAATATGCATAAAAGCCTTTTGTCTTAGCTCTTCGTGATATTATCGCGAAGAGCTCTAGATTTCAAAGCTTTCTTTTTTCCACCTTCTCCGGTATTATAAATGCAAAAAAACTCTTACGTCTTATGGATCCTAGACCCCTTATTTTAAAAAAAGTCCGAGTACACAACTTGCAGGACGTCAATCTGACTTTGGAGCCCAATCAGCTCATCGCCTTTACAGGGGTGTCCGGATCTGGCAAGTCTTCTCTTGCCTTCGACACGATCTATATGGAAGGGCAAAGAAGGTATGTAGAGTCTCTTTCCACCTACGCAAGAAGGCATATGGGAGACTTTCCAAAGCCCGATGCAGAGTCGATAGAAGGGATCTCCCCTACCATTGCCATTGAACAAAAGACCGCCGGGAAAAACCCTCGCAGTACGGTAGGGACGATGACAGGCATTTATGACTTTTTAAGGGTATTATATGCTCGGGTCAGCACTCCTTACTGTCCTATCAGCCAAGAGCCTGTCTCTCCTCAAAGCGAACAGCATATTCTCCATACGATCTTGTCTATGCCGTTCAAGACAAAGGCCATCTTTTTAAGTCCATATATTGCAGGAAAGAAGGGGGAATTTAAGGAAGAGTTCTCCGATTTATTAAAAAAAGGGTTCACTCGGATACGACTTGATGGAAAGATCGTCGATCTCAGCGAAGAGATCTCTCTAGACGGCTCACTTTCTCATGACATAGATCTTGTGATCGACAGAATCTCTATCGCCCCAGAGCTTCGCTCTCGGATTGCTGAAGCCGTCCAAAGTGCATTGGAACATGGAAAAGGAATCATGAAGGTTCTCAATGCAGAGACCCAAGAGGAAACCCTTTTTTCTCAATACGCCTATAGCCTAAAGTCAGGCCTGTCTTATGGGCCTTTAGAGCCTATGGATTTTTCTTTTAACCACCCTCAAGGCATGTGCCCCGGATGCCAAGGGATGGGAACCTCTCAAGAATACGATTTAGAAAAAATCATAGACCCGGAAAAGAGCATAGCAGAGGACTGCTGCAAGGTCGCTAGCCCCTATCAGACAGTCCGCTATGGCAATATCTACGACAACTTGGCAAAGATCTACCACTTTGGGATCAATACCCCCTGGAAAAAACTTTCTGCGCAGGCAAAAAAGGTGTTTTTATATGGAACTGGGGAAAAATGGACCCGCATGCGTTTTTCCCATCCGGAAAAAGGAAGCTCCTGGACAGAATACGTATCTTGGAAAGGAGTGCTCCATGAAGCCCGCGAACGCTACCTAGCAGCGTCCAGCGAATCTTACAGAAAAAAGATGCAAGAATATTTCCATGAGACAACATGCTCCGATTGCCAAGGATCGAGGATTAAACCTTATCCTTCCTCTGCAAAGATCCAAGGTAAAACAATCGCAGAGATCACTGCCAAGTCTGTAGAAGAGGCCCTCTTCTTTTTTTCTTCTCTTCCTCTATCCGGGACGTCCCAGCAGATTGCAGGAGAGCTCGTCAAGGAGATCCAAGAGAGGCTTATGTTTCTGTCTCAAGTAGGTCTTGGCTACCTATCTCTTGATAGAACCGCTCCGACTCTATCAGGAGGTGAAGGACAAAGGGTACGCCTAGCCTCGCAGATAGGATCTGGTCTTGTAGGATCTACCTATATACTTGATGAACCTTCGATAGGGCTCCATCCCCGCGACAACCACCGCCTTTTACAGACGCTTGTCCGTCTAAAAGAAAAAGGCAATACTGTCATTGTAGTAGAACACGATGAAGAGACGATTGCCCTTGCCGATACCATTGTCGACGTAGGCCCTTTAGCCGGGAAGGAAGGAGGTCGTATCCTCGCACAAGGCTCTCTGACAGAGATCATCCGCAACCCCGATTCTTTAACAGGTGGGTATCTGTCAGGAAGGCTCTCCATCCCAATTCCTAAAAAACGAAAAAAAACCAAACAAAAGATCCGCATAGAAAAAGCAAAGCACCACAACCTCCAAAATGTCTCGGTATCGATCCCTCTTAGCGTATTCGTAGCGGTTACCGGAGTGTCAGGATCCGGAAAGTCCTCTCTTATCATGGATACACTATACCCTGCTTTAGCAGGGTTGCATCCGGTAGGACCTCATGAGAAAATCTCAGGAAAAGAACAGATCGACAAGGTGATTGCCATCGATCAGACTCCTATAGGAAGAACACCCCGTTCTAATCCAGCCACCTATATCAAGCTCTTTGACGAGATCCGCGATCTCTTTAGTCTTTTGCCAGAAAGCCAAGCCCAAGGTTTTGATGCGGGAAGGTTCAGCTTCAATGTCAAAGAGGGATCTTGCCCTTTCTGCTCAGGGATGGGGATGGTCAAGATCGATATGGACTTCTTGGAAGATGAGTGGGTAAACTGTACTCACTGCTTAGGGAAACGGTTTGATGAAAAAACCCTTAGCATCCGATACAAGGGAAAAAGCATCCACGACATCTTGGAGATGACAGTCAAAGAAGCCTTGGATTTCTTTGCAAACATCCCAAAGATCCAATCCAAACTCAACCTCCTGATGCAGGTAGGGCTCGACTATATCAGCTTAGGGCAGCCTTCACCGACACTCTCCGGAGGAGAAGCTCAGAGGATTAAACTTGCCAAAGAGCTTTCTAGACCCTCTACCGGCAAGACATTCTACATCTTAGATGAGCCCACTACAGGACTCCATTTCCATGACATCCGCAAACTGGCAGAAGTACTCCATTCTCTTGTCGACAAAGGAAATACAGTCCTTGTCATCGAACACAACATGGACCTTGTCAAAACGGCAGATTGGGTCATCGACCTTGGCCCCGAAGCGGGTAAAGGAGGAGGAAAGATCATCGGAGAAGGGACTCCCCAGGAGATCTCTCGCATCGATTCTCCTACAGGCACTGCCTTAAAATCCATTTTAGAAAAAAAAGAGATCCTCTCCTCTTCTTTAGAACACAAAACATCTAAAATCGAATGCATCACCGTCCTAGGCGCCTGCCAAAACACATTAAGACACGTCGATGCTCAGATTCCCTTAGGACAGATTACAGTTTGTACAGGTCCATCTGGATCCGGGAAAAGTTCGTTTGCCTTTGAGACTATCTATGCAGAAGGCCAGCGCAGATATATTGAGTCGATGTCTCACTATGCAAGGCAGTTTGTCAAACAGATGCCGAAACCGAAAGTCGAAAGCATCGAAGGGCTCTTAGCTGCAATAGCTATCGAGCAGAAGAGCCATGCAGGCAATCCTCGAAGCACTATTGGGACGATGACGGAAATCTACGACTATCTGCGCATCATATATGCCTATCTTGGAATTCCTTATTGTCCTGAAACCGGAGAAGAGATCCGAGCAATTAGCAAGGAATATGTAGTTGACAAGGCATTGGCTTTACCAGAGAAAAGCAAGCTATGGATCTTAGCGCCTGTATTTCCTTTAAGAACAGAAACCTTCGAAGTTTTCCAAGAGCGACTCCTCAAACAAGGTTTTCTAAGAATCCGTGTCAATGGCACTTATTATGAACTTGAAGAGACAATCCCCTACGACAGAAAACAAAAAAATGAAGTTCTCCTTGTCATAGACCGCCTTCTTGCTCAAAAAGAAAGCAGGCAGAGGATCGATGAAGCAGTAGAACAAGCAGCTACTTTGTCTAAGGGATCTGTCGTCCTTGCTACAGAAGAAAAAGACCTGCCTTTTCACCTCTCTTTTACCGTAGAGAGCACCGGAAAATCCTATGCACCCATCACTCCTCATACCTTCTCTTTTAACACTGAGCAGGGGATGTGTTTAGACTGCCAAGGACTCGGCTTCCAGTATGGAGCGGATCTACTGCGATATAAAAAGCTTCTTAAAAAGACCCCTTCTGAAGTGCTGTTTTTACTTTGGAAGGATCTATCTTCTCGTGCTGCTTTTAAGATCTTTACCGAAGTCATGTCCAATGCAGGGATCGATATCGACACTCCTTTAATGGACTTGCAACCGGACCTATTGCAGTTCTTTTTATATGGAAGAGAAAGAGTTACTTCCTCTGCAAAAAAACTCTCTTTCCAATGGAAGGGATTAAATCACGTGTTCATCCAATACAGTAAAAGCCATGAAGGCAACATCCGATCTCTTCTCACTATGCTTATGGATGAAACACCCTGCACCTCCTGCAACGGGACAAGGCTCAACCCTGTTGCCAGAAATGTCAAGATAGAAGGCACCTCCATTGCAGAACTGTGCCATCTTCCGATCGAAGAAACACTTCTTTGGATGGACAGGCTAACTCCTCCTAAACACCTAGCCTCCTTATTAGAAGAGCCTCTCCGCCAAATATCTTTGCGTCTTAAGTTCCTCCTCCAGACAGGCCTTGGCTATCTCTCTTTAGACCGCAGTGCTCCTACCTTAAGCGGAGGAGAAACGCAGAGGATCCGCTTGAGCCGCCAACTAGGTAGCGGTCTTAGCGGCTGCTTGTATGTGCTCGATGAGCCGACTATCGGACTGCATTCTCATGACAATGCGCGTCTCAACCACGCCCTTTTAGAACTCCGCAACCTCGGTAACACCCTGCTGCTTGTAGAGCACGACCCGATGACGCTACAAATTGCTGATCGGATCCTCGACTTTGGACCTGGAGCGGGAAGACAGGGAGGAGAAATCGTCGCCTCAGGAACTTTACAAGAAATCCAAGAAAACCCTAGGTCTTTGACGGGTGCCTACTTGAGCGGAAAGAAAAAAGTTTCTATCCCTCAGAAAAGACGCATCTCTTCCCGTTTTTTGGAAATCGAAAATGGCTCTTTGCATAATCTCCATGGATTTTCTGCTAAGATCCCCATCCAAACCCTCTGCTGTATCACAGGAGTTTCCGGATCTGGCAAGTCGACACTGCTTATGGACTTGCTCCTTCCTGAAGTAGAAAAGAAGCTTTCAAAAAAACCAAAGGCAGACTCTTCTTTCTTAAAAGGCTTAGAGGCCTTTGATAAGTGCATCGTCCTAGACCAAAACCCTATAGGCCATACGATCCGCGCGGACGTCAGCACCTACGTAGATTTGCTAACTCCCCTGCGACAGCTCTATGCGGCAATGCCAAGCGCTAAAGCCAAAGGGCTGATTCCTAGCAGCTTTAGCTTTAACCACAAGAAAGGAATGTGCAAGTCTTGCTGGGGACTTGGATCAAAGACCATCTCTTTGCAGTTTCTTCCCTCTGTAAAAGTCCCTTGCGACGCCTGCCAGGGCCTTCGGCTCAACCCTCTCAGCTTGCAGGTGCAATTTAAAGGCAAGAATCTAGGAGAGCTCCTCCGGATGACCGTTCTTGAAGCGAGAAACTTTCTTGAGTCGATCCCTAAAGCCTCAAAAATCTTAGACACCCTTCTCTCTGTCGGCCTTGGCTACTTGCAACTAGGCCAGGAGATCGCCACCCTCTCTGGAGGGGAAACGCAAAGGCTCCGGTTAAGTAGGGAGCTTGCCAAACGCTCAACCGGAAAGACATTGTATCTATTCGACGAGCCTTCCATAGGTCTGCACAGCGAAGACATCACAAAACTCGTTTCCATTTTTCATGCGCTGGTAGACCGCGGCAATACCGTCATTCTCATCGAGCATAATTTAGATCTCATCGCCAATGCCGACTATATCCTCGACATCGGCCCCGAAGCAGGGCCTAAGGGAGGAAAACTTGTTGCCCAAGGAACTCCTGAAGAAGTAGCTTTGTCTTCGCATTCTCATACAGCCCCTTACTTAAAAAACCATTTAGAATTTCTCGCTTCCTCTTGATCAACCATAAAAGATTGCAGTTAAAAACCTTAGATTCCACGGGAACGCAAATCTATTCCAGTATGCTTCAAACAGTCCAACCTACATATTCTTGTTATTTAAGAATTGCCAAACAAAAAAAACTTAACACACTAACAATAAACAACAAACGAAATAACACGAGTTTAAATTGAATAAAAACACCAAATAACACAGAACGCTAGATTAACATAAAATTGCTTTATTAAACCGACAGTAATAAAATTAAATTGTGGCAATCTGACTTAATCAGATGCTAAACAAAAAAAATAATATAAAAAAGGAGAAGATCACATGTCAATATCAGCTTCTCAAAATATTAATAATACATTAATAGATTTTTCCGCTTCGCAGACTCCTGCGCAAGCGGCTCAAGATTTATCCGATGCATTACAACAAGGAACTAGCGCATCGAATATTGCGCGTATCACGCATGATTTAGAAATTCTAGCTCAATATTTTAAAAACCATCCGAATCCGAATACCCAAGATCCATATGGTCCATATAATTACTCCAATCCAGATCTCTATATGCTAGCCAATCTTATCAATGCAATTCCCGAATGTGACACTGAAAATCCTCCGACTGATTTAGGAATCGATGTTTTTACAGGGAACAACTATTCAGAAAAAGTAGCCTATGTTACTGACTTGTTATCCTCAGCTGCTAAAGAAACACTTCCAAACGGATTTACATCCGGATTATCTCTTTTGCAGCAAGCAACACAAGGCTTGCCTTCCTCTGATTTCAGCACTTCACCAACTTATGGGCCTATTACTTCCACATCATCCGATCCCGCTTACTTATGGAATATGATGAATGGACTGACTCCATCTAATACAGGAGGCCTTGCCTACATGATGGCTAACGATCCGCTATTTGCAAGTCTTTTTCAAGGGACCATGCAAGAATTCTTGGCCTCGAATACTCCAACAACTTTGGCTGGATACGGATATGCTGCTCCAGGATCTCAATTTTTCACAGATTTCACTACTCTACAAACTCTAATCAATCATCCAGAACCATCTAATCCAGATTATGTGAGAGAATTAGATGAAAGTTGGAATAACTTCCTGACTTGTCTTACGTAGACAATGAAGAATCAGGAATGCCTGAATTTTGCATTCCCCATGGAAAATGACTCCATTTTTCTTCCGCCTTTTCAAGAGAAGGCGGAAGAAATCCTGTTTTTAGGTATTTTCTAACCTTTATTGAGGCAGAACACAAAAACACGCCTCGTTCCATACAAATAATTTCTTGCTTCCCTTTGATCAATATCGTATGGTGCGGATAAAGGAGCTTATTCTCATGGTTAAGCATCTCGCCTCAAAAAAAAGAGCCAAAGCGCTCTGCCTTGCCCTTTTTCTCGTGGGCCTCGCTATCCTATCCTATCTAAATACCTGGTGGCCTGGGATCATGGTAGTCATCGGCATTCCTCTTGCTATCCGGCAGTATTTACTGGGGAAACGCTATGATGTAGGAGTGACTCTATTTGTATTCCTAGGGACATTCGTCATTGTGCAGTTTGACATCTCTTGGAGAATCCTCCTCCCCGTGATATTTACAATCGGAGCGATTTATATCTTCTGCAAGGAGTTTCTAGAACCCGAGCCTGAAACTGAAAGAGAAGAGGACATCAACGAAGAAATCGAAGAAGAACAACACAAACCGTAAATGGAGATTTAAGCCGTGAATAACCCCTTTCAGACTCTCACAATGTTAGAAGGCACAGGAAAACGGCTCTACTACTCACTGCCCTTACTAGAAAAAACGATCCAAAAGCCGATTTCTAAGCTCCCGATCACAATACGAATCCTCTTAGAATCTCTCCTGCGCAACTGCGATGGCAAAAAAGTCCAAGAACAAGATATAGTTCGACTCGCTTCATGGAATCCTCGACAAGCCGACGAAGGGGATGTCCCCTTCGTCGTATCCCGGGTGATCCTGCAAGACTTTACAGGCGTTCCCCTCCTCGTCGATTTGGCAGCCATGCGCGATGCCGTAGCCAAGCAGGGAATGGATGCCAAGGCAATCGAACCGATCGTCCCTGTTGATCTTGTCGTCGACCACTCCGTACAAGTCGATCGTTCTAGAACGCCGGATGCTTTTCTCTTTAATCTTGAAATTGAATTCCAAAGAAACCGCGAGCGGTATGAATTCCTACACTGGGGAGAACAGGCCTTTAAAACCTTCCATGTCGTTCCTCCGGGGATAGGGATCGTCCATCAAGTCAACTTGGAAAAGCTGGCAACTGTGATTACCTCATCTTCTGTTGATGACAGTAGCTCTCTTCTTTATTTTGACTCTCTCGTAGGCACAGACTCTCATACGACGATGATTAACGGACTTGGAGTCTTGGGTTGGGGCGTTGGAGGGATCGAAGCAGAGGCTGCTATGTTAGGACAACCCTACTTCTTTCAGACGCCGGAAGTGATTGGAGTGCATCTCTTTGGAAAACTCAAAGAAGGTGTCACAGCAACGGATCTTACCTTGCGGATCACAGAGCTCTTGCGCAAAGAAAAAGTAGTCGGCAAGTTTGTCGAGTTCTACGGAGAGGGCGCTGCACACTTAAGCGTAGCTGATAGAGCAACAATCGGGAATATGGCTCCGGAATATGGTGCCACTGTAGGATTTTTCCCTGTCGATGATAAGACATTAGAATATATGCAAATGACAGGAAGACCTGCCGCTCTTCTACAGACAATTAAAGACTATCTCTTAGCGCAAAAGATGTTCGGCATCCCTAAAAAAGGAGACGTCGAGTTTTCAAGATCTTTAGATCTCGATCTCTCTTCTATAGAGCCATGTGTTGCAGGTCCTAAGCGCCCTCAAGACAGGATCGACCTCCCTCATGTGAAAAAGACCTTTGAAAAGCTACTTGCAGATTCCCTAACAGAAGGCGGTTATGGGAAATCCCAAGAAGAGATCAAGAAAAAAGTACACCTCTTCTCTGACGGGACATTCCATGTGCAAGAACCTCACATCACAGGCGGAACTCCGCTGTTAGAGACCCAATCTACATTTAGTGAATCGGAAATGGTCACAAACCGCCCTTTCACTCATGGGATTATCAACCCAGGATATATGCAGCACCACCCGGCGAAAATGGTACTAGAGCATGGCTCTGTCGTTATCGCTGCAATTACTAGCTGCACTAACACGAGCAACCCCTCTGTTATGATCGCTGCAGGACTCGTTGCTAAAAAGGCCGTTGCCAAAGGTCTAAAAGTCCATGAGAAAGTGAAAACAAGTCTTGCCCCAGGATCCCGCGTCGTCACCGACTATCTAGAAAAAACAGGACTACAAAAAGAACTCAACGCCCTAGGATTTCAGCTAGTAGCCTATGGATGCACAACCTGCATCGGCAATAGCGGCCCTCTCGATGAGCATATCGAAAATGCGATCAAAGAACATGACCTCATCGCAGCCAGCGTTCTTAGCGGCAACCGCAACTTTGAAGCGAGGATCCATGGAGCTGTCAAAGCCAACTTCCTCATGTCTCCTCCTCTTGTCGTCGCCTTTGCCATTGCGGGCAAAGTCAACATCGACTTTTCCAAAGAACCAATAGGATTCGACCCCGATGGCCAGCCTGTCTTCTTAAAAGATCTTTGGCCTTCATCTCAAGAGATCCATGAAGCGATCACTCAAGGGATCTCCCCAGAGATATACCAAAAACGCTATGCGCACATCCAAAGAGAAAACCCTCTGTGGGAAAATATAGGATCTTCTAAAGGCACCGAATACCAATGGGACCTAAAGAGCACCTACATCCAAAAGCCGCCCTTCTTTGAAGACTTCTCTGAAAAGCTCCCTCCAAGAAAGCCTCTTCAGAACATGCGCGCTCTTGCGATCTTTGGCGACTCAGTAACAACAGACCACATCTCACCTGCCGGAGCTTTTAAAGCAAGCACCCCTGCAGGGCAGTTTCTCACCTCGATGGGCATCCAAGAATCAGATTTCAATAGCTATGGAAGCCGCAGAGGCAACCACCATATTATGATGCGCGGTACCTTTGCCAACGTCCGGATCCGCAACAAAATGGTAGCCCCTCAAGAAGGTGGTTTTACCAAACTGCTGCCAGAAGGGACTCTGATGCCCATCTTTGATGCCTGCCAAATCTACATGCAAAGAAAGACGCCACTCATCCTCTTTGCCGGCAAAGACTATGGAATGGGAAGCTCTAGAGACTGGGCAGCGAAGGGCACCGCCCTGCTCGGCGTGCAAGCTGTCATCGCTGAAAGCTTTGAAAGGATCCACCGCGGCAACCTCGTCGGGATGGGAGTGCTCCCTCTTCAGCTCCAACAAAGCTTAGACTCTCTTCAAATCACAGGAGAAGAAATATTCTCTCTGCAAGGAACAGAGATGCTAGAACCTCGAAAACCACTGATCTTAAAGATCCAACGCAAAGATGGGAAAATAGAGACAATCCCTCTGATAGCAAGGATCGATACTTCTATTGAAGTCGACTACTATCTCCACGGAGGCATTTTACCTTATGTCCTAAGACAGATCTTGCATAGACAGTAAATGGTTACACAAGCGCCACCTACCAACACAGTATCTATCCCCATTTTTCACAGTTCTTCGGAGAGAAAACCTGCAAGTTCTTTAAGAGTAATCACAGTCCAATCAATCATAGAGGTTTTCCATGTCTTCGAGGTCTTTTACGCACTATAGGCTCGTAATATTTCTCTTTCATATCATCAGGTAAAAAAGAATAAGCTTTACCCAAAAAAGCCTCTAGTTCAAGAAGAAATGGATATCGAGGATTCAATTGGTAAATAAGAGTTTTTCCCTCTTTGCAACTGATGACAACGCCGCCCTTTTCCAAGCGTGATAAAGCTCTTTGAAAGCTATACAAAGGACTCTGAAATATTTTTTGCAATTGAGAAGGATAACATTTTTTATTTCTCATTAAAAAAAACAAAATTTTTTCGATGATGGCAATACCAAAAAGAGATTCAAGCATAATCAACCAACATTTTTGGTTATATTACCACTTTTTTTGGTAAATCTTCAATTGCTGATTGTAGCTCCAATGCTGTCAACTTAAGGTTTTACTGCACGCCAAGCCGTGATACCATCTTG
>CAMFIG010000053.1 GCA_945952445.1 uncultured Chlamydiae bacterium | reverse complement strand
TTTCAATGGTGCGGTTATGCGTATAGTCTGCATAGTAGAGAGCTTGTCTTGCTGCTTCAGAAGTAGCTCTTCTTTGTCCAAAGTCAAAGATTGTATAGGCTAAGGTAAGTTGGGGCCCCCATTGATTATAAGTGCTGACGAAGACCCCGTTTTGGTTGGATTGTTGGGATGTAGTCTGTGTGACTGTACTTCCCGAGATCGTTTCGACTGTCGTTGATTGGTCTGTAGAGACCGCAGTCCCGGAGCTTACGTAAGAGCCGACCCTTGTCCTTTCAAAAGCATACGTTCCATTTAAAGAAGGAAAGAGGCTGCTTTGCGATTGCCCATATTGAGCGGCTGCTTGTCTTGCTTGGGCCCAAGTAATGCGTGTTTGGGTGTTGTTTAAAAGGGCGATGTCGAGAAGTTCTGCTAAGGAGACTGGCGTATTATCGGATGGGAGAGTGGGGCCCTCCGGAAGTGCAGCGCAGCGCATCTGCATTTTTTTTGGCGGTGTCCAATAGTCGGATGAAGAGGTAGGACTATAATAGTAGGGATCGAAGGCGGCTTTGTTGATAGAACAGCTGTTCCCAAAGAAGGCAAAGACAAGGCAAACAGCTGTAGGTGCTTTCATGCGTTTCTGCTCGAAGGTTACACGTTATATGGACGAGAGCTGAAACGCAGTATATCTATTGCAGTTTTTTGGTCAAAATTTCATTTACCAAAGAAGGGGTTGCTGTTCCTTTGCAGAGTTTCATGACCTGTCCTACCAAGAAGCCAAAGGCTTTTGTTTTCCCTGCTTTAAAATCCACAATTGACTGCGGATTTTCTTTGAGGACTTGGTCTACGAGTGCTTCAATGGAAGAGTGATCGCTTAAAGGTTGATAATCGGGATTGCTCCGAACGATCTCTTCGCAGTCCTTGCCGGGATTTAAGACCATCTCATCAGCAACGCTTTTTGCTATTTTTCCAGTGATGGCCCCTTCTTCAATCATATTGACAAGTTTTGCCACATGAAGACTTGAAATCCCTATCTGCTCTAATGTTTTTCCTGTGTCTTTAATCCTTCCTGTGAATTCTACGATGAGCCAGTTGCAGAGGTTTTTCGGGTTTTTGCAATGGCGCAGGGCGTCTTCGAAATAGTTGCAAAGAGACTTGTCGTTGATCAAAGTTGTTGCAGAGTGGGGAGGCAGTCCCAACTCTTGGACATAGCGTTTATGCCTATGATGAGGAAGTTCCGGGAGTGTACGCCGGATTTCTTCAATGTAGGATTCCGATAAAATCAAAGGGACTAAGTCGGGTTCTGGGAAATATCGGTAATCTTCTGCTTCTTCTTTTTGGCGCATCAACACTGTTTCTTTTTTCTCAGGATCGAATCGATAGGTGCCAGAAGAAACGACCTGCTTTGGATCTTGATGTGGGTGGAGAGTATAGAGGCGGATCTGACGACGGATCTCCGATTCTAAAGCCATCTCCATATTGCTAAAGGAATTCATGTTTTTGATTTCGATCTTATTTCGCAGGTGGGTCTCTGTTTTTAACCGGACAGAGATGTTGGCATCGACGCGCAAAGATCCTTCTTCCATATTGCAGTCGGAAGCATCGATGTACTCCATGATGGCTTTGACGGCCGCTGCATAGGCTGCGGCTTCTTTAGGCGAGTGGATGCAAGGTTCGGAGACGATTTCCAGTAAAGGAACCCCGGCGCGGTTGTAGTCTACGCCGGCAAAGGTGCTAAAATGCTTGAGCATGCCTGCATCATCTTCCAGATGGGCTCTATTAATAGAAAAATGTTTTGTCTCACCATCGACTTCTGCAGACACCGTTCCTCCGATGAGTATCGGTTGGTCGTATTGCGTGATCTGATAGTTGCGCGGACTGTCCGGATAAAAGTAAGATTTTCGGTCGAATTTGCTAAAATGGGCGACTCTCGCATTGACAGCACAGCCAAACTGAACTGCCTTTCTGACAGCTTCTCTGTTGAGTACGGGCAATGTTCCTGGCTGTCCTGTGCAGACGTCCGTAATATTTGTGTTTGGCTCATCACCAAAGCGGTTAGGAGCAGAGCTGAATAGCTTGGACTTTGTGTTGAGCTGCACATGGATCTCTAGGCCGATAACCGGCTCCCAAAGTTCGTAGGATATCTCTGTCATGATAAAACCTCGCTGTCAAAAAGAGGGGGTATTTTTTTTGTGTGCTGTGTAGCTAGCTCATAGTGGTGTGCTAGGCGGAGCACTTCGCCGTCGTGCATTTGAGGGCCGATCAGCTGGAAACCGAAAGGCTTGGATTCTTTGTTAAACCCGGAGGGGATGCTGATAGCAGGAACGCCGGCAAGATTTGCTGAAATAGTATAGATATCTTGCAGATACATCTGCAGAGGATCTTGGATCGACCCTAAAGGAAATGCAGGGAAAGGGGAACAGGGCATAGCAATGAGATCGCACTTTTGAAAGGCCTCTTGGTATTTTTTTAAGATGAGAG
Source organism: uncultured Chlamydiae bacterium (assembly GCA_945952445.1). Classification (GTDB taxonomy): domain Bacteria; phylum Chlamydiota; class Chlamydiia; order Chlamydiales; family Rhabdochlamydiaceae; genus CAMFIG01. The sequence goes on along the minus strand of CAMFIG010000053.1, from coordinate 9,990 downwards.
TCCTCACTTGTTGCGCTTTTTTATAATAGGCGTCTTTGTAGCCGGACGAAAGAACATAAGTCCCTAGCAAGATCCTATTTTTCACTTCGGGTCCGAACCCTTCTTGCTTAGAAAAATCATAAACCTCATCCAAGGTAGTAGCCCTTGCGGAGCGAAGGCCATAGCGGACCCCGTCGTACCTTGCAAGGTTTGTGGAAGCCTCGGCAGTGGCTAGAATGTAATAGACGGCAAGAGAGTATTTCAAGATGTCTAGATCGACGTCTACGATAGATACTCCAAGACTTTTATATACCTCAAGGGCTTGGTCAAAGTTAGCTCTGGCTTCCGGAGCCAAGTCTTCTAGAAATCTCCATGGCACTCCGAGAGTTTTTCCATGGATAGACAGCTTGATTTTCTCTAAATAAGGCTCATTTGGAAGATTTAAACTGGTAGAGTCCCTATTACAGTGCGCTCCTAAGGTTTCCATGATAAGAGCTGCATCTTCTGTAGAGGTGGCAAAGGGGCCTATTTGGTCTAAAGAAGAGGCAAAAGCGACTAGACCGTAGCGCGATACTCTTCCGTAGGTTGGCTTGAATCCTACAATCCCGGTGAGTGCTGCCGGTTGTCGAATCGAACCTCCGGTATCACTGCCAAGAGAAAGGGGGCAAAGTCTTGCCGCTACTGCTGCAGCAGAGCCTCCGGAAGAACCTCCCGGTGTACAGCAAAGGTCCCAAGGGTTTTTTGTCTTTTGGAAGGCAGAGTTTTCCGTAGAAGAGCCCATGGCAAACTCATCGAGATTGGTTTTCCCGAGGATAATAGCTCCTTCCTGCTCTAGAAGATGAGTTACGGTTGCATCAAATACGGCTCGATAGTTTGCAAGGAATTTGGATCCGCAGGTTGTGATGGCATCTTTTATATGCATGTTGTCTTTGAGGGCAATGGGAATGCCGGCTAGTTTTCCAAGAGGCTGGTTGTTTTTTCGTTTGGCATCGAGCTCTTGGGCTTTCTTTAAAGCTCTTTCGCTTAAGACAGATAGGAAAGATTGGATTTTCGGATCGTAGTGTTCGATTCTTTGCAGAAAAGATTCTGTGATTGTTTGGGCGGAAAGGCTGCCTTCCACGAAATGTTGATGGAGAGATCTAGCAGATTGTTTATACATGGTCCACCTTTTAAGAAGCTGAGGTTTTAATCACGGAAGGCACTTTGATCATGCCGCCAATCTGCAGAGGAGCGTTGGCTAAGAAGGCCTCTCGAGAAAGAGTTTCTCCCACTTCGTCTTCTCTCATCACATTGGCCATAGTTGCAATCACATGGTTGCAGGGATCCACGTTTTGGGTGTCTAGCTCTTCTAGCTGCGCCACGTAGGACACAATGCGAGAAACATGGGAAAAAAGCTTGGTTTTTTCTTCTTCCGAGCACTCGATTCGGCAGAGTTTTGTTAGTTTCGCAAAGTCTTGTTCCGTAAGAGACATAAATACACCTGCAGTAGCTTGAAATTTTAGCAAGGGACATTTTATGTATTTGCTTTGGAATAGTCAAAAGAAAGATAGGTTTTTTGCAATTTTGTCTGTTAGAATATCAAAAAATGCATGACAAAACATTTCTTTTTGTATACGATAAGGGCATACCCTTTAATTCTTAAGGAGATCATCATATGAAATGCAAATGTGTTGGAGTTGTAGCTCTCATTTTGACAGTGATTGGCGCTCTCAACTGGGGCCTTTGGGGCTTTTTCCAGTTTGACCTCGTAGCTTGGCTTTTTGATGGCAATACAAGCTGGATGAGCCGTATTGTATATAGCATTATAGGAATTGCTGGTTTAGTTAGCATCCGCGCGCTCAGCAAATGCAAAAGCGCTTCTTGCTGCCATGAAGAAAAAGGCAGCTGTTCTACAGAACCTAAAGGAAAAGGTGGCGGTTGCTGCGGTAAATAGGTTTAAAGCGTACAACGGTACGCTTGGTTTTTTTAAGGGAGTGATGCATGCGATATAACCGGTTTCAGTTGCGCTCAGAACTCCCTTTTCCCGCCCATCTTGTATTTTCTTGGCTGTCTCAACAATATCCTTTGCCCCCTTGGCTGAAAAGCAATGAAAAGGTTTCCGAGTCTTTTATCCATACAGAAATGCACCGAGGGATTTTCCATGGCAAGTGGCTTTTAGAGAGAAAAATTAAAAACTTTACTGCCACGACGTTTCAACAACAAGGGCCTTTTACTTGCTGGCAGCATTGGACTCGAGTTCAAGATCTTGGAGAGAATTCCGCCTTGGAAGATGAGGTGTTTTATTCTGCGCCCTGGTTTTATGCATGGATTGATAGATGGGTCCCTCAGATTGTGCAATACCAGCAAGAGAAAATCAAAAGGGATCTTGCTATTTACCAAGCATACCCAAAACAGCCTAAAAGAATCTTGGTTTCCGGAGCCTCAGGGCTTGTCGGCCGTGCGATTGCAGCTTTTTGCAGATTAGCAGGACATCAGGTAATTGTTCTTCGGCGAGAAGGAAGGAATCGGGATTCTATTGTCTGGGATCCTGGCTCTGAGAATGCGGACCTAGAAGATTTCGAGGGATTTGATGCGGTCATTCATTTAGCCGGAGAAAATATTGCTAAGGGTTTTTGGTCCGAACGTAAGAAAAAACGGATTTTTCAAAGCAGATCGCACGACACCTGGCTCTTATCTCAGCTGTTTTGCCGTGTCAAGCATCCTCCTAAGGTGTTTTTAGGGGCTTCTGCTGTGGGGATCTATGGCCACCAGTCAGAAGTCTTAGATGAAGGCAGTCCTCTCGGCTCCGGTTTTTTAGCCGATGTATGCATACATTGGGAAAAGGCGACGCAGTCGATGGAGGAAAGGGGGATCCGAGTTGTCCATGCCCGTCTTGGGTATGTGCTTTCGGCTCAAGGAGGATTGCTATCAAAAATGCTCCCCTTATTTCGCATAGGACTAGGGGGAAAGATAGGAAAGGGGGATCAGATGATGCCTTGGGTCTCTTTAGAAGATGTCGTAGGAGCTTTTTACCATCTTTTGCATAGAGAAGAACTCTCTGGTGCTGTCAACATCGTCTCTCCAGGGCCCGTTTCTCAGGCGCTCTTTGCCAAAAAACTAGGCAACAGATTGCATCGTCCTTGTTTTGCAACGATTCCTTCTTGCTGTTTGCGAGGAGAAAAAGCAAGAGAGCTTTTGCTTTCCTCTGCATGCGTTTTGCCAAAAAGACTCATAGAGACAGGGTATGTTTTTTCCGACCCGACGCTAGATTCTGTCTTAGAGCGCAATATTCCCTTATTTTAAAAGAGCGTCTTCCAATCGCTGGGTGGCTTGATAGCAAGACTTTACTTTTGCATCGTCAATCCACTCTGATCTAGAATGAAGAATATGGTCGATGCTATCGATGAACTCTCCTACATAGCGAGGGATCTGCCCTCCGATATCGCCTGCAAGTTTTTGCATGTCGGAGCCGAATTTCATAAGATCGGTTTTTGCTTTCTGGGCGGCGAGCTGAAGTTGTTCTGAAGATCCCTCCTCTATAAGAACGAGGTAACTACCTATATCAGAGCTGATTTTCTTTTCCAAGTCGCTGAGTTTTTGTTTGTTGAGTTTAATTGCCTTCGAACTTCTTCTAGGATGATAGGGTTTCATTTTACGGAGTCTTGTTGTCATGATTATTCTCCTTTTATTTCTAATTATATATTAAATTAATTAATTTATTTCAATTTTTTACATTAAAAAGTGCTTTGGATGGAAATTCTGAAAGTGTATAGTGGTCTTAACTCTTAAGAACCAAGACAACAAAAGAGGTAACTTATGAAAAAGATACTGATTCTAATGGGGATTCTTGCGATGAATCTATCCTATGCAAACCAAATCAGCTCTGCAGCCGTTTCTCCAGCCCCTCAAACAAGCGCTTCCAAGGATGCCTCGACACAGGAAGAGCAGGATGATGAAATCATCATGGAAGAAGACAATGAAGATTCTTATGAAGTGGATGATGAGGGAGAAACAGATACAGAATAATCTTGAAGGAAGCCTTTCGGCTTCCTTTCCTGTTTTTTTATCTTTATTTTACAATAAGTTGCTGATTTTTTATGACGCCTTGCTCGACTGCCGCTCCTTTACAGACGATACGTTATGTAACTAACATTCCAACATCTTCAGAGTTGGACTTAAGGGTGCAGGATGTTGCTCGCCAGGTTCTAGTTATTCTAACTGGTCCTTTGGCAAATAGTGAGAATTTGAAGAGCTCGGCGCTGAGATGTCTAAATGCCATGCAAGGCTTAAAGGATAATGACATTCGCTCAGCTACGCAGAATGCATTGTCTATACAATCTGTTTTCTTACGAAATCAGTCGCTTTTGTTGCTGATGTTTAAGTGTTTTCCTGAAGATAAGATCTATACAGTGGAACTGGCTCGTCATATCAGCAATCGGACTCTTGCTAACCAGGTGTTATCTCAGATGATCGCAGTAGATGGGGATTTAGAGTCTATCGAGCGATTTGCGGCTGCGATAGATGATCCTAGAGAGCAGAGTAAAGCTTTAGAAAACCTGCAGCAACAAGTCTATGCAGATATTAAAACAGTCTCTAAAAAAATTGGGTTAGAGGGCTTTTCTCTCATAAAAGACATTATGAATCATGACAGCTCTCAGGAAGAAAAGGCGATTGCATTCACAAGAGTCTTTCAACAAGATGTTCTCAGAGATGATGATCCTTGTGTTATTGCAGGTCTTCTGATGGCGTATCTGGCTTTTCAAAATGGGAACTTCATAGAAGCTATGGACTGGGTTGAAAAAATCCCTTCACAACAGAAAAGCCAGCTAAGAGTGAGAATGTTGGTATATGTAATTTTAACTCAAACAATGAAAGACCCAAGTATTCCTTTTCATTGGGTAGAAAAAGCTTTTCAAAGCAACATGAAAGGAGATTTTGTAGATCAGCTTTATTCTCCTCAGCTTCTTCTGCACTCTCCTTTAACCATGCTTGGAGAGATTGTTTTAGGGATGACCACGAAGAAGTTATACCAAGTATGGCAGGCTAAAGGCAATGCGCAAGAGGCTTTTGACTTTGTAGCGGCTTTGGAAGGAACCCCCGATTTTCTAGATGACCGATGGATGGAATTTGCAACCATCCCATGGAAAGAAGAGGAGTTCTCTTATATTTATAGGGCCATTTCCATGTTATCTACACATGAAAAGCAACATAAGGGCTTTTGCAAGGTTCTGCAGAACTGGATTGAGAAAGAGGAATATGAAACAGCTAGAAAGTTGATCAAATCTTGGGCTGTGCCTTCGTGCTTTATGCAGATAAAAGGTGCTATTGATGATCTAGCAGCTAGAAACTGTCTATCAGATGAGGCATCTGATGCTAAGATGCAAGCATTGATAAAGGAGCTCTCAGGTTGTCCTGAGGAAGAGCAGTTTCTCTGTTTTAAAGCATACCAATATATGCTAGAGCGGTATAAGGTAATCAATATCACCAATGAGTATGCAGAGCCTGCGCATCGCCTGCGATGGGTTGATATGATCTCTGTTTGGGAAGATCGAAGGAGCTCTGCTAGCAATATAAAGGTATGGAAGAATCTAGCAGAGTTGATTGACGATCCAGATTTGCGGGATACAGCTTTACGCCATACTATTAGAAAAGGGGCGCGATCACCCAAAGAAATAGCCGAGTTGATTTGCGGCATATCGAATCCGGAGCCTTTGGACAGGGAGTTTTTTGATGCCGCTCTTTCTCGGCTTAACCTGTCGGAATTAAGAAGCATATGCCAGATAGCGAGTGGTATCATAGAAGGATACAGCTTATCAAAGGATCTACCTTCTTTGGCTTTCCTTTGGGTTTTGGAGTGCTTGGTTCATAGCAATAGAATCGAATTTGCTTTTGGGCAGATTCCAGCAGATAGAAGTGACGACTTTAAGAAAGCTTGTTTACAGGCTATGATTGTAAGTGCAGAGACTATTTCTTTTGAACGCTGCAAAGAAATCAGCAATCGGGCTCTTTCTGTCTGTTTTTTTGAGGGTTGTCATCGTTTTATTATAGATGAGATCAGCCATTCTGGTTGGAGATGTAAGTTTGTTGATGAAATGCTCGGGTTTTTCTTAAGGGCAGAAAGGCTTCAAGAAGCAAGAGAAGTTGCTGTGAGTTACTTGCAAAATCCAGATCTTGTTCTTGAAAACATCGCGAAAAAGTGGGCTGACTATCAAACAGAGGCTGCTATTGCAACGGCTGAAATGATCCGAGATTTTTCTATTCGATGCAGAGCTTTGATGGCAGTGTATGCGGCTCTACGTGTGCCGGAAAGTTTAGATCAGATGGAAGCGGCTGTTTTTCGTGCCATTCACCCAGATCTCGAAGTTGTATCTTCTGCATGGGATTCAGAAGCTGAAGAGATCCCTGAGGGGGTTCTTAGAGTTTTTGCAGGGATCACAGACCCTCATTCAAGACAGCTGCTAGTTTTACAGCTTTCTCAAATCTTACTACAAAAAGGCAGCGTAAACAAAGCTATCCAATGCATATCGGTTTTTCATGTGCGATCGTTTAAAGATCCACTGACGAGGCTTCTGATCTATCAGTGTTCAAAAGAGGGGAATATACAGAAGGCACTCACAATCATTGATAGTTTGGATGAAAGAGAACAAGATGAAGCTCGCTCGTGGATTATAAACCTGCTACAAAAAAGAGCTCCGGGGCAATGCTTAGATGTTGTGGTATTGCTAGGAGAAGAGCTTCAGAGGTCTATCTTGGTTTTTATGGATCCAAACATTGTAAAGGCGGACATTTCAAGATTTGCAGAGCTTTTATCGAGATCGCTGCGCGCTTTGCCGGATGAACGCCGTTTGGCTGCTTTGCAGCAATATGTGAACCAGTATCAGCATAAAGAACGCTATCCTCTCATCGAGGTTGTCTCTTCTCTTATCGAACAATCTGAGATTGCATTGGGATCTTATGCTATTTACTATATGGAAAATGCAGAGAAAAAACAGGCTTTGTTAGCTCGAATTGCAGACAGTGGAGATTTAGAAAGATTCTATAAGCAATGGGTTCATCTAGATTTGGATAAGGCGCTGTATTTAGCAGAGGTCTTGGCAGAGAAAAAAGGAGAGTGGCAAGCTCTCTCTGAAGTGGCGCTTCTTTATGGCAGACAAGGCTATGTGGATAAATCCTTGGAACTCCTCTTGAGAATACCCAATTCTGACCTTGTTTTTTCTGTTCTCTTTGTGATTGCGCCGCATATTGGGATAGAGCAATATCCTGCTCTACGACATATTTTGCAGCTGCATTCAGAAGGGAGTAAAGAACTTGCTTTGAAGATGATAAAGGCGCTTCCCTCTTCTAGTGAACGCAATCTTTTTCACAACGATCTGATGGGTCTATTTCTTCAAGAAAAACAAATAGATAGAGCTTTTGAAGTGGCAGAGCTGATGGTTTTACCGCCGGGGAAACTCCATCCTTTGGTGTTGTTTGCAAGGGAGGCTAAACGATGTAATGCCCAGAAAGAACTCCTTTGTGTGGGGGAAGAGCTTGCAGCTCACGAAAAAATAGAAGCGATCTTATCTATTGCTAGATCTTTTTCTATAGAAGAAAGACGGGAGTTTTTTAGGGAGGTGTTATCACGCCTCCGGCAAAGAGAAGCGCATAAGGCTGCTGAGAAGATGATCTTGGCTTTAGACAGTGTAGAAGATTTGCCTTTTGCTTTTGCAATCGCAGCGTCGATCCCAAATAATTTGGAAGAGCTGCCTTTGCAAATAAGGATTGCCTTGAACCTAATTAACAAGGCAAGGATTCAAGAAGCAATTGATCTTATTTTTGCGATTTCGCCTTATGAAGATGGGATCTCTCCTTTAAAGAAGCTGGTAAATAATTTAGCTCATCGAGGTGAAGTTTCCAAGCTTCAATTGATTGCTGAAAAGCTCATTGGATCAGATCAGTTAGAAAGTGCCTTGCTGGTTCTTTCAAAGATAGAAAACCCATTGCATGACAGTCTTGCAAGCCAGTTCTGCCATGCCTTTTTAAAAAGAAGGCAATTAGATGCAGCACTGCATATGGCGTATGCCGTCATAAACACTATACAACAGAGTGCCTGTTTGGATAGGATTTGCAGCCAGAATCCCGATGGAGATCTATTGAATAAGAAAGTAGTGGAAGCTCTATCAGAAAGGAAACTGTTTTCTCAAGCATTCCATGTCCTTATGAAGATGCAAGACCAAACTCTTCATAGAGAAAGTCTTCAATATCTCTTGCAACACATCCTTTCCGAAGAGGAAATCGATAGAGAGGTATTGATCGCTGCAAGCCAAAAATTAAACGGCAGAAGCCAGTTTCAGATAGTCTTAAAGATTATAGAGAGTTGTGCGCCTATAGAAGGGGATCTGCCCTATTGCTTAGAGTTGCGGCTTCATACAGCTTATTTTGTAGCGCAGCGGATTGCCGATCTGGAGATTCGGGAGCAGGCGTTGGCTTTAGTAGCTCAAGGATGGGTTTTTGTAGGTGAGATGGAAACTGCTATATATATAAGAAGCTTGATTCGTTCTGAGTCCTTGAAAAAAGAGCTTCTCATGCATTTTATAAGCCATACCCGTACTTTTCGAGGCTTACAAAAGGTATCAGACATTGCGCAAAAAGAGTCTGCAGGGGATGACATCCTAGAGAAGGTCTCTATTAAACACCTTGAGTTTAGAAAGCCGTCTAGTGCTAAAAAGATTGCAAGAGGAATCTTGGAGCCTACAAGGCGAGACGAGATTCTAGAAACCATACAAAAATGGATTTCGAATTACGTATTTTCATAAGAAGGTACTAACATCAGCGACAAATGTTTCCCAATTGTCGAGCCAGAGAAGATGGCTGCAGTCAGGGTAAACTTTTAGGATGCTTTCTGGGATTCCTTCGTGAATGGTTTTTGCTTGGTTTTTATCGGAGATCCAATCATCTTCTCCCCAAAGAATCAGAGTTTCGCATTTGACATTTTTTAAAAGGGGCCGAAAATCAAATTTTTTCAAAAAACCAGCAAAACCAAAATTCAAAACATCGACATTATAGCTTAGAGGCGGAGTAGGCATTCCTGGCTTAAATGTGTTTTGGTATAAAGGTGTCATAACTTGAAAAAATTCATCATTTTCTTGGGCTTCGCCTGTAAAGGTGCCGGTCCAAAGCTTTTGTGCTAATTCTTTCTGCTTAGTAGTTCCAATACGTTGTAAATTTTCTTGTGCTTCTTGGAGGAATTCATAGCTTGCTGCGCCTCCAACTAAAATCAGTTTTTTTAAGTGATTAGGATATCTAATGGCATATCCTAAGGCGGCAATAGATCCATACGACTGACCTAAAACAACTAGTTTTTGAGAGGGGATTTTAAAATGTAGCCTAATGGCTTCAATATCATCGATATAATGATCCAGATGAGAATATTCGGGACTTGTTTTTTCGCTCTTCCCACAGCTTCTTGGGTCGAATAACAGCACATCGGCTTTTTGAAAAAAGACTTTGGCCATGGAATGATCCGGAGGATCATATACGGCATGGTCGTTGCCAGGTCCTCCAGGAATAAATAACAGCACATCTCTTTCTCCTAAATGTCCAGTTTTTGTATGCCATGTAGTATAGATAGAAGACGAGGGGAGATTGCTTCTTGCGGGGAGTGGAATCATTTTTGAGTCTTTCATTATTTCCTCTTAAAATAATGTGTATCATAGGTGAGTTTGCTTTTTGCAACAAGCTCTACCTCTTGAAAACTTACCGTCATCCAAAGTTAGAAAGAGGTAAGATCGATGAGGAGTCGACTTTAAGCTTTTGCTTGAAGAGTATGAGAAGTACCTAGCTCATTGATGAAAGACTGTTAATTTCAGTTTTTGTTAATCTAAATACAGTCCATTCAGACATAGGAGTTGCTCCGATTTTTTTGTAGAAGTTGATGGCTCGATGATTCCAATCTAGTACCCACCATTCCACGCGCCCGCAAGCGCGGTTCTTGGCAATGTTCTCTAATTGCGCGCAATAGGATTATTAGCTCTCAGGTCATGTTTTTATTTC
>CAMFIG010000052.1 GCA_945952445.1 uncultured Chlamydiae bacterium | reverse complement strand
ATTGCACGTCAAGCCGAATTTTTATCAAGACGCTTCTTCAATCACGAACGGTATACATGTCTGGAGAATTTTTCTTGGATTTTTCTCCCTGCTCCATCATATGAGTACTCTTTTATATTTCCTTCTTTATCAGTTTCTGTAAGGAGATGAAAGCCACTATAAGAGAAGGTTTCCTCAGCTATAGCATTGCCATCAGAAGTAATGTAAGTTTTTGAAAGGATCCTGCTTAGGATATCTCTTTTGTACAAGATCGTAAGACCATCTAAATCGGTGTGAGAATGCAATTCTCCATTTTTTGTATAGCGGAAAGACTCCCTTCCGCCATTAGGATAGATAATTTCTACAGGGGAGCCATACGTGTTATAACGATAGGAGGTTGTATTTCCATTCGCATCCGTTTTCGAGAGCTGTCTTCCGAAAGGATCGTAAGTTGAAAAAGTGAATACAGAAACCGCTTGCCCATCGATCGATGCAATTGGAGGAAAATCTGTTTTTGCGATCTCGTTAGCAATAGGATCATAGGCATATTGAGTGGTGTTTTCGAAAGAATCTTTTTTCTGGATCTTCCGACCATGGGCATCATATTTCCAACCCATCTCATGAACGATCCCATCATCTCCGGTTTCGATCTGAGTTTTTACCCTACCGACAGCATCGTAATGGAATGTGTGCTGAAGTCTTTTGGAAAAATTGAGCGAAGTTTCAAGGCGTCCTCTTGCATCGTAGGTATAAGTTGCCTCTTGCCCTAAACGATTTGTTTCAGAAAGAACATCTCCACGTTCGTTATAGACTTTACAGATTGTATATGCATGACTCCCTTCTGCATCATAGACTTCTTCTTGAGCTACATTCCCATGCTGATCATAAATGAGATGCTTTTTTTTCAGAGGTTTTTCACATCCCTCCTCTAGATAGGTTTCCTCAATCCATTCCGGCATATGGAGAAAAGGAGCGGATTGGCGCAGTGTATAAGTTGTGATGAGTCTTTGACGGACTTGAGAGAGATTGTCTTTATCTTCTTCTATACCGTCATCTAAAATGGTTTTTATTAGGTTGTGGCAGTCGTCATAGATGGAAAATTCTCGCAGAATGATCTGATCTCTATCTTTTGTCAGTTTAGAAGTGACGAGATTGGTATTCGGAAGATAGGAGAAGCAGATCACCTTGCCGTCTTCGGTTTCTTCTCTTAAAAGAAGATTTCTTCCATCTTTGGAAAAGGTTCTTCTGGTGAGAATAGTCTCTAAATTACCTTCGCCTATTAAATCGCCGGTAAAAGCCTCTACAATGGGATTGCCAAAACAGTCGTATTCATATGTTTTTCGATAGAGAATGTTTTTCTCACCGTCGCAAAGTTCTAACGACAGGAGCCTTTGGTTTTCGTCCCAAAAAAACATCTTTTCTTTTTTGATATTGCCATCTTGTCCAATATATTGGATTGCTTTGGGCAGCAGATGACTGGAAAAATGATAGATGATAGAAGTTCCGTCGCAATCTCTGACCACCGTAGACCCTTCTTTTTGCCCAGCTATAGGAGGGTCGTAAGAAAACTCATACACGGCAGCAAAGGCATCTTGTTCTCCTACAGGGAAAAAGAGCTTATCTACTTTGTAGCTTGGGCCTTCTCCAGATTCATTATAAGAGATTTTGAAGAGATTTTCTTTTCCGTTGTAAGAGCTCAAAAGGAACTTACTGGAATAGCTCGAAGATTCATGCTGATAAGAGGGACTGCTAGCTGACGTAAGAAGAGGTGGGAAAAAAACTTTGTATTTTTCTTCCTTTTTTGTGTGGTGGACTTTCTCTTGCAGCTTCCATTTTATAGCTCTTTTTTCGTAAGAGTAATCAGTGACAAGCCCAGATGAGGAGAGAAAATGATAAAAGCCTGCTCTTTGCGATCCTCTAATTCGAAGGGAAGCATAAACATAGCGTTCTTGAGGATCCATGCTTTCTACATAACAGGGTTCTTTTCTGTCTGTGTAATGGTATTTTAGGACTTTCCCATTCGGAAGGATCTCTTTTTCGAGAAGATATAGATAGGAAGTTTTTGTAATCCTTCCTTGCTTGCGATAGACGCGGCAAGTCCCCTCCGGAGACTGGACTGTGATTTTCTCTTCAGTACGAGATATGCGTATATTTCTTGGGTCATATTGGCCTCCCGGTTTGTCTGTAGCTACATTGCTGATTGCATAAAGAGAACCTAGTGAGAATCCGGAATCTGAAAAGTGAAAGGCGAGAATAGCACCGCTAGGATCTGCTAGGCGTATTTCCATTAAGGAAGGATCCCATTCTAGTCTTAAATGAGGATAAAACTGCCAGCCTCTATAATGTTTCCATAGATGGAGATAAAGATCTTTCTTGTCATATTCTTCTTGAGAAACCTTATGTTGAGAGAACTGACAAGGAATATAAGGAGGGATATAGATACGGCTGAGGACGATGTTTTGAGCTCCTCTCACAATGAGATCTATTGGCCTGATAACAGGCTGTCCACTGAGGGGACTTATCAGACCTCCTACTAAATAGCTGGATTCACTTGCAAGAGCAGCGACTTGCTCTGGATTAGAAGGGAAGAGGTTTTCTGGGACATTGTCTTCTTCGGAAAAAGCAAATGTTGTTAAAAGCAAAGATGCCAATGCGATAAAATATGGAACGATTGATCTTATTCTCCATGGAATTGGATTCATGTTTTAGATATTTGCATTGCATTTTTTTATTTTTTTCCAGTGTTCTTGCTTCTGTCGTTTTTTTTCAATAAAAAATTGCAAGTAAATCCCGATAAAGCGCACAAGATTGCATTAGTAAGAGGCTTTCATCCGGCAGATGAAAGCCTCTTTGATTTTTAGGTCCAGACAAGGCTTGCTGCAGACTGGTATTCTGTAACACGAGTTTCAAAGAAGTTCTTCTCTTTGCCAAGGTCGATTGTTTCGCTCATCCAAGGAAAAGGATTTTTAGATTGGAAGAGCGGTTTCAGACCGATTCTTTCCAGTCTTCTATCCGTGATATATTGCACATATTCTCGGAACATAGGAGCACTAAGTCCCAAAATCCCCTTGGGTAAGCAGTCTTTCGCATAGAGATATTCTAGCTCTACAGCTTCTTTGATGAGGTCTATAATATGGGCTTGGAAAGCCGGTGTCCACACGTGCGGGTTTTCTTCTTTGATGCCGTTAATGAGGTCGATGCCGAAGTTGAGATGGATGGTTTCATCTCGCAAGATATACTGGAATTGCTCTCCTACGCCAGTCATTTTATTCTGGCGGTGGAAAGAGAGCATCATGACAAAGCCGCTATAGAAGAAGATCCCTTCCATGATGATGTAGTAGCCGATGAGGTTTTCCAGGAACTTCTGCGTCCCTTCGGGTGTTGCCGTGCTGAAGTCAGGGCGTAGGATATCTGCCGTGAGCCTCATTTCGAACTCATCTTTATTATGGATCGAGTTAATCTCATTATACATGTTGAAGACCTCTCCTTGGTCTAGAGAGAGGGACTCTACGATATAGTGAAATGTATGCGTATGGATCGCTTCTTCAAAGCTCTGGCGGAGCAGGTATTGTCGAATCTCAGGATTTGTCACATGCTTGAAAATAGCAAGGACGATGTTATTTCCAACAAGGCTTTCTGCTGTGCTGAAGAATCCTAGGTTGCGCATGATCACTCTTCTTTCATCGGGGCTGAGGCCATTGGATTTCCACAGCTCGATATCTTTTGCCATCGGCACTTCTGTCGGCATCCAGTTATTCGCGCATCCGTTTAAGTAATGTTCCCATGCCCACTTGTATTTCAGGGGCATGAGTTGGTTTACATCGACTTGATTGCAGTTGATAAGCCGTTTTTCGCTTACCTTCACCCTTTTGCTGGTATCTAAGGTGTCCTTGGCAATGGTAGGAGCCATTTCTTCGTCAAATTGTAACATAGTCTTTTTCTCCATATTTTAGATTATTGGCAGCTTTCGCACCCTTCTTCTAGGCTGCAGCTTTTGGGTTTGTCTACCGGCTGTCTTTCTACGCTTACGTTGCTGGAGGCTGATTTGTTTTTCATCCAACGAGGCTGCAGTCCGCGTTTGTTAATATCAGTTGTTGACTTTTCAATCTGCGTAGCAGCAAGGCTTCGCAAATAATAGGTCGTTTTTAGTCCTTTTGTCCAGGCGAAGAAATACATTTGGTGGAGCTTCTTGCCACTTGGCTCAAAGAGATAGAGGTTTAAAGACTGCCCCATATCGATCCATTTTTGTCTGCGGCTTGCGCATTCAATAAGCCATTCTGGATCGATCTCAAACGCTGTCAAGAATGTTTGTTTGACATCGCTTGGGATCCTTTCGATTTCGGCAATCGATCCATCGAAGTATTTGAGGTCGTCAAGCATCTGCTCGTCCCAAATGCCGAGTTGTTTCAGCTTTTCTACAAGGTAGGCATTCGGCACTGTAAACTCTCCGGAGAGGTTCGACTTCACAAAGAGATGTTTGTACATTGGTTCGATCGACTGCGAAACCCCTGTGATGTTCGAGATAGTTGCAGTCGGCGCAATCGCCATGGTGTTGCTGTTGCGCATGCCAAATTTTTGGATGTGTTGGCGGACAACATTCCAATCTAAGGTCATGCTGCGGTCCACATCGAGGTAGCCTGCGCGCTCTTTGGCCAGCAGATCAAGCGTGTCGATAGGAAGCAGGCCTCGATCCCATTTCGATCCTTTATAAGAAGGATAGGCACCTCGTTCTTTCGCAAGTTCGCTAGATGCTAAGATAGCATAGTATGAAACCATCTCCATGCTTGTATCGGCAAATTCTACAGCTTCATGGCTGGCATAGCTAATCCCCTGCTCGTAGAGAGCATCTTGGAAACCCATAATGCCAAGGCCGATCGGTCTGTGCTGCAAGTTTGCATTGCGCGCTTCGTCGATAGGATAGAAGTTAATGTCGATCACATTGTCTAGCATACGGACAGCTGTTCTGATGGTTGCAGAGAGTTTTTTCTCATCCAGTCCTTGTGGTCCTATATGCATCGGGAGGTTGATTGATCCCAGATTGCATACAGCAGTTTCGGAGATGGAAGTATTTAAAAGGATCTCTGTGCAGAGGTTGGAGCTATGCACGACTCCCATGTGATCCTGAGGAGAGCGGATGTTAGAAGGATCTTTGAATGTAATCCAAGGATGGCCTGTTTCAAAGAGCATGCTGAGCATTTTTCTCCAAAGTTGGAGAGCTTCTACTCGTTTATACAATTTCAACTTGCCATCATCCACCATTTTTTCGTACTCAAGGTACCGTTTTTCAAACGCTGTTCCATAAAGGTCATGAAGATCGGGTACATCGTTAGGGCTAAATAGAGTCCAGTGTCCGTTTTCAGAAACCCGTTTCATGAATAGGTCAGGAATCCAGTTAGCGGTGTTCATGTCGTGGGTGCGTCTTCTTTCGTCTCCTGTATTTTTTCTGAGCTCTAAAAAGTCCTCAATGTCGAGATGCCAGGTCTCAAGATAGGCGCACATAGCTCCTTTTCTTTTTCCTCCATTATGAGCAAGTCCGGCTGTTGTCATATAAGACTCGTCATCTTCTACGACAAGGTCACAAACGGCCATAGTGACATCTGCATTTTCTACAGAGGCTACTTGACTCCACACGAAGCCATTTTGGGTAAACCAGCGATCTTGAGAAAGAGGCTGCATGCCGACTCTTTGCGCAAGCTCAGAGAAGGCTGGTATGTGCAGATCATAGGATTGGGTTGCTGTGTTGAGTTTGCCAGTTGTCGGCACTCCAAAGCGCAGGCATTGATAGCGGACTCCTTCTACCAAGGGTAAAGAATTGCAGGTGAAGAGAATCTCTTCTTTTTGTGATGTGCTGCAGGTTTCTACAAGCCCCTGCAAGAGGGCTGCAGATTGGCGCTTAGGAAGATGAGATAGGCGAGGATGGATCTGCTTTTTCTTGTCTTTGTCATACAGGTCGGTAGAGTCAAAAGGCAAAGTAGGCTCTGTAGAGGAAACATAGCATCCTGATGTAGCATCTTGAAGATTTTGTTGACCTAATGTCCACTGAATCTGTACTTGAGAATCCTTTTCTACAATCTCTTGGAAGAGGAAGTTTCTCTCTTGCAAATAGGTTCGGACAAATTCAAGATAGGAAGCTTCTTTAGAAAGGCCTTCTAAGCTCCACAGAGAGCCATCTGTAGATAAGTGGCCTTTGCCAAGAAGAATCCCATAGAATCTCGCGTCGTCTTCCGTCAGTTCTGATATGGCGATGGTTTCTTGAGGGATGACCTGGGCTATATAATCTCCAGCCTGTAACTGAGAAGCTTCAACCCATTCGGCGGAAGTTTTATCATGCCGGGTGACGTAGAAAGGATGGGCTGTTGTCACATGGATCGGTTCTAGAGAATGTGCAGTGTGGATGTAGACCATAGGGTCTTTTTGGTTGTAGACATACTTGTCTGTTACTTGTCGATACTTGCCACTGATGCCAAGGACGAGATCGCCGACTGTAACGTCAGCGATGGTTTTGACTCCCTCTGCTGTAAAGAGCCTTGTATCAGGTGCAAAGCATTGGTTCACAGCGACAGCAGTATCATTCGCTACTTTTAAGAAAGGGATCACCCCTTGGCTTTTTCCATTCGTTCCTTTAATGGTAGCTCCTGTTGCGCGGACGTTGGACCAGTCATTGCCAAGACCTCCTGCCCATTTGGAGAGTTGAGCATCGTCGGAGATCACTTTGAAAATATGGGAGAGGTCGTCCATTACAGTAGAGAGGTAGCACGAGCTTAGCTGAGAATGGAGAGTTCCAGAGTTGAAGAGGGTAGGTGTGCTTGAGGTAAACAAGAACGTGGACAGGATATTATAAAATTCGATTGCTCGAGCTGTTTTTTGTTCTTTTTCATTCAAGGCAAGCCCCATGGCGACACGCATCCAGAAAATTTGAGGAGTTTCTAGTCGTTGCTCTTGGTGGTGGATGAAATAACGGTCGTAGAGTGTTTGCAGACCAAGATAAGAGAATTGATCATCGCGCTGTAATTGCATAGCAGTTGCGAGTTTATCTAAATCGAACTCTAGAAGAGAAGGGTGGATTCTTTCGAGTTTTACAGCTCGATGCAGGTATTGTTTGAAATATTCTCGATGTGATGATGCAAGAAGAGGGGATTCTGATGAGATGTGCATCGTCTCTCTATAGAGGACGTCGAGCAGAAGCCTTGCTGCTACTTTAGAATAGGCGGGCTCCATTTCAATTTTTGTGCGAGCTGCCATCATACAGGCTAGGTCTACTTCACTTTCTTTCATCTCTTCGTAGAAATTTTTTACAGCTTCTTCCAAAAGGTGGTCTGCAGAAACAGTCTCTTCCAGGCCTCGGCATGCAAATTTAAATCGATGATATAACTGCCCTTCTGTAATAAAGGTTTTTTGGCCGTTTTGGTTGACTGTGATGAATTGTCTTTGTCTTTCTTCTTCTTCTCTCCGCTCTTCTAAAGCATGCGAAGATTGTTCGCCCAATGAGGCTCGGTATAGAATGAAATCTTTGGCTACACCAAAAAAACCTTCTCGCATTAGCTGCTGTTCTATCTCGTCTTGGATCCCTTCGACGGACAGGACGTGGCCTGTTTTGGAAAGAGCCACGGCTCTTGCCACGATTTTTTGAGTGAGAAAATTCACAGATTGTACGAGATCTTCGGGGGAGGGCCCTTCTACTTTTCTGCTAAAACGGAAGGCTTCCTCAACGGTAGACGCAATCTTCATCGGATTAAATCGAACGAAAGACCCGTCTTTGCGGCTGATCTTGAGGTTCTGAGGGGAGTCATCTCTTAGAGATTTATGCTGATCCCGGTAAATGATATAGTCTCTTGCAACATCATGGTGGTCCATCTTCATTAGCATCACCTCGACCATATCTTGGATTCCTTCTACGGTCAGGCTTGTTCCTTTGGACGCTACAGTCAATAGTTCCTTTATGACAGCATCGGTGACTTCTTGCAGAATTAGCACAAGATCTGCAGGGGTCGGTTCTCCAGAAGCTATTTTTTTCGTGTCGCGGAAGGCGGCTTCTAAGGCTTTGAAGATCCTTTCGCGTCGAAAGGGAACAAGAGAGCCGTTTCTCTTGACAACGGTAAAGGAGCTGCTTTCAGGATGAGTAGATTGTTTCCCACTTTTTTTTGCTTGGGACAATGCATGCAAAAGGGCTGGATTTTGATCCGTAGAAAAAGGCATCTCGGCCATGATGAACTCCTATTACTTTTTATGTGAGGTGAAACTTTTTAGCGAAAAATCGACCCCTAGGCTGTATATACGCCATCTCTTTATCTTTAGTGTTATATCGATGGATTTGGGTGCTAAGTACTATATCTGGTAGTTTTTCGCTTCTATATACACCATATATAGTAGCACAGGGCTTTAAGTCCACCAAAAAAAATCTGACCGAAAAAAAAGAAAGTCGTTGTTTTAAGATTCGAAAAAGAAGAGCTTTATCAGGGTGAGGTTGTTTTTTTGGATACCGAACTTTTAAAAGCTGTGGTATCTTCAAATCAACAAGAGATAAGGGTTTTTTATGAGAAAAGTCAATATTGTTCCGAATATGATCACTGCATTGGGTTTAGCTTGCGGGATGTTTGTCATATTCAAGGTAAATATGGTCGAGCCGGGTGCTGGAACGTATCAGATGTTGCATGCTTCCGCCTTGCTTCTTCTTCTTGCAGCTCTTGCAGATCTTTTAGATGGAGCGATTGCACGGGCGATCCATGCAGAAAGCGAATTTGGATTTATGTTTGATTCTCTTGCCGATGCGATCTCATTTGGTGTTGCCCCTTCAGTGTTGCTGCTCAAGAATCTCTCTTTAGAGCAGGGTACCGGGATTTCATTTTTTGCTGTTGTAGGCGCTATGTTGTTCTCTCTTTGCGGGACTCTTCGCCTAGTGCGGTTTAATGTGAAGGTGACTGAAGCTAAAGGGAATGCCGACTTGCAAGCCGCACAGAAGAAACATTTTACTGGATTGCC
The DNA here is from genome assembly GCA_945952445.1 of uncultured Chlamydiae bacterium. Taxonomy (GTDB): domain Bacteria; phylum Chlamydiota; class Chlamydiia; order Chlamydiales; family Rhabdochlamydiaceae; genus CAMFIG01. The sequence goes on along the minus strand of CAMFIG010000052.1, from coordinate 4,648 downwards.
GATACCAGCTGCTGCTTTGGCTGCTGTTTCAGCCAATCTTTTGCTGGCTTCTCCCTTTGGAGAGAGGATGTTTCCGTTAACCGAAAAGTGGAAGGCGATTGTTTTAATAGGAATTATGGTGGTTCTTGGTTATTTTATGGTCAGCCGCTGGAAATTTCCTAGCTTAAAAATGCTCCATTTCCGCGTCCCTTCCTTTCAGCTCGTATTTTTTACAGTCATCATCGCTATTTTTATCCTCTATGGTATCTTTTATTTTTTCCCTGTCATCTTAGCTACGATTACCTGGGGTTATGTTGTGCTCGGATGGGTGCTTTCGATTATTCGCTTGGTTGCTGGAAAGAAGTCTAAGACTCTTGAGGATTTTGAGCCGGACCAAGAAGAGTAGGTCAAAAAATCATGATGATGGTAGCGGGGAGTTTTATTGCTTTGGTAGTGTTCTGGCTTTTTTGGCAGAGCAGGCAAAAGCATCTTCAGATTCGATTGGCTCTTGCAGAAGAGCAGGCCTGTAAAGTTCCTGCTCTTGAAATGCAGCTTCTAGAAAAAGAAAAACAGGTTGTTTCTTTAGAGTCGCAGTGTGCCTTTTTGGAGCAGAGGCTTTCTGAACTCCAGCAGTCCCAAGGGAGAGTTGAAGACACTTTCAAGGCTTTTTGTTGGGAAGCGCTGGAGAAAAATAGCCGCAGTTTTCTAGATCTTGCGAAGGTGACGCTAGAGAAATACCAAGAACAGGCTAAAGGAGAGTTGGATAAAAAGCATCTGTCTATTACAGAACTGGTCCATCCTATGAAAGAGGTTCTCCAAAAACTCGATCAGGATATGAAAAATATCGAAAAGGAGAGGAAAGGGGAAAATGAGGTGCTCAAGGAGCAGATGAGGGCTCTTGTTGAGTCTGAAAGACTTCTTCGTAAGGAGACTTCCTCTTTGGTAAAGGCTATGAAAACACCGACAGCACGCGGTAGATGGGGAGAGATGCAGCTTAGAAGGGTTGTGGAGATTGCTGGGATGCTGAATCATTGCGATTTCTATGAACAGCAGGTGTTGGAAGGACAGGAAGGGATGTTTAGACCAGATCTTATCGTTCAGCTTCCTGGCAGCCGCCATGTTGTGGTTGATTCCAAGGTTCCTCTTGATGCCTATCTTGATGCGATGTGTCTTGATGAGGGGATCGAAAGAGAAGAAAAGCTGAGATTGCATGCAAAGCAGGTAAGAGCGCATCTACAGCAGCTTAGTAAAAAGGCATATTGGGAATGTCTTCCCCAGACGCCTGAATTTGTTGTCTTATTTCTTCCGTCTGAGGCTTTTTTTAGTGCGGCCTTAGAACAAGACCCTTCTCTTTTAGAAGCTGGAGCTGTCCAAAAGGTGATTATTGCAACGCCGACAACATTGATAGCTTTGCTAAAGGCTGTCGCATACGGGTGGAAAGAGGAAAATCTTTCTCGACACGTAGAGCAAGTAAGCATTTTAGGGCAAGAGATTTATAAGAGATTGATCGATATGTCGGGTTCTTGGAATAAGATGGGAAGGTCTCTTTCGCAAGCTGTCGAATCATACAACAAGGCGGTGGGGACATTAGAATCCCGTGTATTTGTGACGGCACGGAAGTTCAAAGACCTTGGAGTTGTCTCTTCTGAGATTGCATGGGAGGTTGTAGATCCTGTGGAAAAAGAGCCAAGAAGACTCCAGGCTCCTGAGTTCTCGGCAGACAGTTTATGATTTTTTAATTTTGTCGATCCACTCCTTAGGAATACCGGCAAGAGAGCGGTGTTCTTCATGGAAAACAAAGCCCTTGGCTCGTTTCACTGTGAGAAGCTCCGGAACCTGGCTTCTCCAGGTGTCCCATTCGGAATTTTCAGGAGTCTTCATTTTCTTTAGCCATTGCCATCCAAACGAAACGTGGCTGATCTCATCTTCTAGAATTTTATCCATAAGCGCTGCAGAGAGAGGATCACCATGTCTTTTAAATGACTGTCCATATAAAGGGGCAAAATCTAAGTTGGCCATTTCAAAAGTTAAGCTCATGACGCTCACGTATTGCAGGGGAGAGGTCAAATAGGGAGTATAGGACCAAAAGTGCTTGTATAAGGGAAGGTCCCCAAAATGGACGCCGAGCTTGGATAGTCTTTCCATATATAGGCGCACGTGGGTTTGCTCTTCCTGGAGAGTGTTGGCAAGGCCCCGTCGAAAATGTTTAGGGGCTTCGGGAAAGGCGAGCAGTGCATAGGCCATAATTTCTACTGCGAGGAGTTCGTGGCCGGCAAAGCGATGTAGGCAAACAGCGCGTTTGTCAGGGTCGTTATGTTCGTGAAAAGCAGGGAGCTTTTCCTCTTTTGTATGGCGTTTAAATTCCATGCCTTTAGGCCGTGTGGGCATATCCCACAAGAGAGAAGGTCCGGGATGCGTGTCAGTAAAGACGGGAGGTGTGAGTAGTTTTTCTTCTAGCGTGTCCGCGCTGAGGATGCGGATCGCCCAATCTCTAAGTTCCATGATATTATAAAAAAAGAAGGAAGCTGCTTTTTCTCGCAGCTTCCTGGTAGGGTTATTCTACAGCTAGGACAAAATATGCAGGGAAAGCAAAGTTGTTATTAGGTCTTGAGGCAGCTGTTAACTTTACTTTTTTTCCAACAAAATCTTGCAGGTTTACTACAGTGCTATATACGTAGGCAACAGGGAGGTCATTTTCTCGGATGATATAGTCGCCAGGTTTGCACTTTACGGGAGATAAGTAAGGTTCTATGATTCCGCTGATCTCCGTTGCAGCCATTTTTTGCTCTGAGTAGTAATCGTCGCAGCTGCGGCTGTCATTGACAGTCGCCCAGCTTAAATAAAGAGCTTCTTCTACAGGTTCCCATAATTTCATTTTGTCTGTGATAGACTGAAACGCAGAAACGGCAGCTTCGCTAGGTGGAAGAGCTTCTTCTTCTTGCTTGGATTCGCTATAGGATATCTTCTTATCGACGTACATTTCTTGTGCGTGAGCAAGAGACTCCTGGGCTTTTTCGACAAATACAGGGAAATCTTGGTAGTCATTTATGATTGTTAAATATTGCTCGCTGACTTTATCAAGGTCGATTTCAGAGAAGTTTTTCTGCAATTCCATTTCTGCAAGATAATCGGCTGCGAGAAGGAGCTGCTCTGCTGAACGAAGTCTTGTCTCATACATCGCCTTGACTTCGGGAGAGCCTATGTTTTCAATGTAGTTTTTCGCGACATAAAACCGAACGGAAGAAGGCATGGACATCTCTACCCATTTTGCATTGGCAGAGCAAATGTTGCCGTCGACCTTGTCTCCTGAGTTAAGATGAGCAAGAACCGGGGACTCTAATGTGGGTTGCAATCGGACGTTGACGCGATTGCCTTCTACAACATTATCCAAGACGAATTTTCTTGATACGAAAGCTTTCATTCCAGAAGGTGGCTCTACAATCCAGAAATCCTCAGCTTCTCCTGTGACTAAGAGCACCTCTCCTTTTGGGAGCTCTTGGACGACAGAGCTGTCGAGGTCAGGCTGAGCGCGAAGACGTACCCGTTTGCCTTTGACTTTACCGGAAAAAGGTTTAAAGGGAGCCTTGGGCTTTTCTGCGACAGTCTGAGGTGTTGGCTTTAATTCCGGCGCCGCAGGTTCTGGCATAGGAGAGAAAGAGGCAGGGTCAGAAGGCGCTTGTATCGAATCTATAGGAGGGCTTTCTGTGGAGATAGAGGGCAACTCAAATGCCGAGAGAGGGGCTGTATTATCTTGTTCGGGAAGCATCCCGACATCATCACCTTGTACGGTATTTAAGGTGAATGCACAAAGAGATGTGCAGAGAACGTTCATCAACTTAGACATGTGTATTCATCCTCCTTCAAGAGCCTTAAGTTTTTCTTTAAGAAAAAAAATCAATCCAAAACCACATTCTAGTTTTTGTCTATTTTAAATACCATTGCTTTTTTGGGATGTAAGGATTGAAGACAAGAGTTATGGTGTGGTTTTCTTATAAGAGAACTTTATACAGTTGTTTTAATTGAAACGTTCCATTAGTGGCTCCAGCCGCTTCTAAAAACCTATACAAATCTCATCATTGAGTCTTCGTACAGCTTACGTTAACCGAGCAGTGCTGTTAACGATTAGCTTATATCAGATTGCTCTGATAAACTTCCGGGAAGTTGCCTTGTCATCCAGATCGACAGTAATGAGGATCTGGAGAAGCCCGAAAGTGCGCAGCAAGCGCAGCTTTAAGTTTTTTGGAAGCTTCTATCCAAAATTTCCAAACATGTTGCCTTCGATTCCGTTCAGGTAGAGGGCAAGTGACTTGGACATTTTTATGCACTACTTTCATAGGGCACTTAGAAGGAGCTTCTGAAAACTGAAAAAAGCGGCGCGCTATACAAAGCGCTGCCGCATGATGGATGGAAAGGCCGTACCTTTTAGCAAATTTGATCCTTCCGATGATGGAGGTTAGAGCAGGAGAAACGGTGAACAGCTCTACGCCCTCTTGGAAGGCCTTGCGCTCTAAATTTCCTAAAATACGGGCATAGCTTAAAGAAGAGAGCATGCGAGCCACTTTTGGTGAGGATTCTTCTTTGAGCCTTGCTTTTTTCTTTTTGAAGTCTAGCTGTTCAGCCAATGCTGTCAACTTAAGCATTAACACACCCGAGGCATAGGAAAGAATCG
>CAMFIG010000051.1 GCA_945952445.1 uncultured Chlamydiae bacterium | reverse complement strand
GAGTCTATCAGATTCTATCAATTAAATTTATGAATTTATTTTTTAGGAGTGGTATCAAATCTCTGGACTTCTAGTCCATAGTGGTTAAATTGTGCTAAAAACACATAAATTAAAATTAAATCTACTGTTCAATGCTCCGGATTGCATCCGCCAATCAGACCGGATTTTGCACCATTAGAATCAATCACTGTTCAGGAGAACTCCTGAACGGTGATTTCTAGAAAAAGACAGAACCAAACATTTTCCTATATATGGTCTATGATTTGAGGAATAGCGTAGCTAATCATGAAGTCGGCTCCGGCTCTTTTGATGCTTGTAAGTCCTTCTAGGAATACCTGTTTTGCATCCGCATATCCCTTTTCTTCTGCTGCCATGACCATGGCGTATTCACCACTTACATGGTAAGCGCAGACAGGCAGCGGAACGGAATTTTTAATTTTAGAGATAACATCCAGGTAAAAAAGGGCGGGTTTTACCATCAAAGCATCAGCTCCTTCTGCCTCGTCAAGGAGAGCTTCGCGAAGTGCTTCTTGGCTGTTGGCTGGATTCATTTGATAGTTTTTTTTGTCTCCAATCCGAAGCTTGGAGCCGAGCGTATCTCGAAAAGGGCCATAGAGAGAAGAAGCATACTTTGCTGTATAAGATAGGATGCCCACTTGCGTGTGGTTTTTTTGATCGAGTTCTTTGCGAATTGCGGCCACTCTTCCGTCCATCATATCTGAAGGAGCGACAAAATCGACTCCGCATTCTGCATACAGTAAAGACATCTGACAAAGCACCTCTACAGTCTCATCATTGAGTACATAGCCAGAAGAGTCTATAAGACCATCATGCCCATGAGAGGTGTAAGGGTCGAGTGCTACGTCGCAAAATACAGCTAAGGAAGGAAGCTCTTGTTTGAGCATGCGGATCGTTTCTGGGATGATTCCTTGAGGATCTAAGGCTCCGCTTCCTTGAGGATCTTTGTGTTCTTGGGAATTAACAGGGAAAAGGATGACTCCAGGAATTCCTTTGCGGTGAAGAGCTTCTGCATCCTTGATGAGTTGGTCTTTTGAGAGTTTATACACGCCCGGCAAAGAAGAGAGAGGCTCCCGTTTGTTTTCTCCTGCAACAACAAAGTAAGGCATGACAAAATCTGATGGTCTTAAAGTGTGTTCTTGGACAAGAGATCGAATGGCTGCGGTTTTTCTATTTCTTCTAGGACGCTTTAGCATGGCTCCTCTCATTTTTGGTTTTTGAAGAAAAGATCGCCCATTTTTTTATTTAGGAAAAGGGAAAAGTGGAAGGTTTTTAGAACAAATCATCCATTGTGATCTCTGCATCTGCGACGCCTAGTTCTATTGCGCTTTTTTTTATTCCGTATGGAGTAATAAGCGTTAAAAATACACTTTTTTTAGATTTGGTTTTTTTGATGAAAATATTTTTCTTGGATTCCAGTTGCTTTGCGTAATCTTTGTCTATTGTAAATTCCTCGCGAGCAAATTTTATTTCGCATATGTTGATGCAGTTATCGGCGCGATCGATTACTAAATCAATTTGAGATCCTTTATCTTCTTTATTACTAGCTTGATAGATCCAAGAGGATTCTTTTGTTATCACGCCGGTGATGCCTAACGCTTCTTTGATTTTGCGAATGTGTTTTAAGCAAAGGACTTCGAAGGCATATCCTGCCCAAGAACGGCCTGAGGGGGAGTTTGCGGCCTTTAACCAGAAATTTTCATCGCAACCCTTCAAGTCGGAGTTTTTAGCCTGTTCAATCCATTTTATGTAGAAAAGAGAATATTCATCGATCAGCCTAAAGTGTTTTTCATTTTTTTTCTTTCCAAAACTAGTGCTAGAATGAATGAATCCGGATTCTTCCAATTCGCGTAAAATATCAGTTAATCCACCTCCTAGAGCAATTCCAGAGGCCTCTGATATCTGTGTTTTTGTAAGCCCATAGGCTTTATGAGCTAATGCCCTTATTATGTCAATATGCCTATTGTAGTTTGAAAATAAAGACGAATATAATTCATCGAATTCTTTAAAAAGCGGCCCGTTAAAACAAATTCGATTTACTTCCTGTAAAGAAGAACGGCCTCTTTCTACATAGGTGAGGTATTTTGCAACTCCTCCTATAGCCATGTATAATTCAATGAGCTGCTTGCGATCTAGTGCCACGCCTCTATTAAGAAGAAATCTTTCTGTCTCATGTAGATCGAAAGGCAAGAGTCGGATTTTTTCTGTTAACCTACCGTGTAATCCGCCTTTGTCACAGATGATTTTTTTTATCATCCATGAGGCTGCGGAACCGCATACGACAAGAATGATACGCGGATCGTCTGACATATACCGGTTCCAGAAGTGGTCTAAACTCTGAACAAAATTTGATTTAGAGGTAGCAAGCCATGGGAGTTCATCAAAAAAAAGAATAATTCTTCCTTTGTGTTGAGAATGGTTGAGTGCGATTCTAAGCTCGTCAAAAGCTTCTAGCCAATTAGTAATTTTTCTCGATGGTTTGTTTCCAAAAACTCGAGCAAATTCTACAGTAAAAGAATAGAGCTGGTGTTTGTAAGATCCATTTTTAATCCCCGTTACTTCAAAGTAAATTCCTTTTTCTTTAAAAAATTGGCGTATTAAAAATGTTTTTCCAATACGCCTTCGTCCGTAAATCGCTAAAAATTCCGGCTGGCCAGAACTGTATAACTTTTCTAGAATTTTAACTTCTCGTTCTCTTGCAAGGATTTGCATTCTTGACCTCTAGTGATTCTAAAAGAAGAATGTCTTATTTTCCGCCAAAACACAATAAAAAACCGATGATTTGGCGAAGTATAGCCGATAATCCGCCAAATTGCTGGTTTTTTTGATTGATTTGGCGAAATATAAGCTTTTCATCCTGGTAACGTCAATATGAGGAGCTTGTAAAAACAACCTGACATACCAAGAATTTTTTAGAAAAATACCCGAATTACATTTTTCTCTTGATCCAGCAGATGAGAATATGCCACGCTAGCATTCGCTCTGAGTCGACTACATGAGATAAGGAAGAGGTTTTAGTATGATTGAAGGGTATGAGGAGTTTACAGAAAATCAGGTCCGAATTTTACAGCGCTACGTGACGAGTACAAATAGCAATATTTTTGTGCTTCGCAATCTCCCCGAAGTCATCAAAGGGGCTTTATTTTCCCGCTACTCAAGATCAAGTCTAGGCTTAAGGTCCTTGCTCCTTAAAGAATTTATCCTCAATGAGGAAACTTCTTTTTCTTCCATTGCAGGACAGATACACGATGAGGGATCTGAGGTGGAAGACCAGATCATGGCCGTTAAAAAAGCCCAAAATTTCTATGACAGAATTTTAGACGGATATGGTGATGATTCCATAGGAGAGCTGGGAGGAGCCCATCTTGCAATAGAGAACGTCTCAATGATCGCAGCAAAAATCATAGAAGATTGTCGGGTTGGGGGATCCCCTCTTGAGAAATCTACTCGCTATATCTATTTTGACCAAAAAAGCGATGGAGAATACCTGTTTTATCGAGAGTCGATTCTGATGACTTCTGCATATCGGGAATTATATCTCTCCACTTGCAATATGCTTTTTGATACCTATTCTCAGTTGATCCCTCCTCTTACGGAGCTTATGGAAAAGAGATTCCCCAAAGAGCATGATGTTTCTAAAGTCGCCTATACAGCTGCTTTAAGAGCGAAGGTTCTTGATTGCTTGAGAGGACTATTGCCGGCGAGCGCTCTTACGAATATGGGACTTTATGGCAATGGCCGATTTTTCGAAAGCCTCATCCAGAAACTCAACGCTCATAACCTAACAGAAATGCAAGATGTTGGACGCAAATCATATGTAGAACTGTCCAAAGTTATCCCTTCTTTTATTCGCAGGGCTGATGCGAGCCATAAATACCAGAAAGCTTTTTCTGACTACCTCGATCAGATGCAGGGAGATGTGCGTATCCTTGCGGAAAAATACACTGCAGAGTTAGAACCCATGCAGAACCCAGGAGTTCGCCTCATCAGTTATGATGCGGAAGCTCCTTATAAAGTTGCTGCAGCACTTCTCTTCTCCAACACCCAAGCGGGGCTACATGAAATCCAAAATTTCACAAAAGAGCTTTCCCAAGAAGACTTAGGCAGGATCTTGGATGCGGCTTCGAGCTTCCGAGAAAATCGACGCCATAAGTCGCCGCGCGCTTTGGAGCATGCAGACTTTACCTTTGAAATTGTAGCGGACTTTGGCATTTATCGCGATCTGCACCGCCATCGGATGCTCACGCAGGATCGCCAGCTTCTTACCTGCCATTATGGATACTATGTGCCGCATGAAATTAAAGGCACGGAGATGGAATCTCGATATCGAGAGGCGATGGAAGAAGCGAAAAAAGCATATGACACCATTGCCTGTGAGCTTCCTGAAGAAGCCCAGTATGTAGTTCCTATGGCTTATAATATTCACTGGTATTTCCATATTAGCCTGCGAGAACTGCAGTGGCTCTGTGAGCTTAGATCCTCTCCGGCGGGCCATCCTGCGTATCGCTATATAGCGCAGGAGATGGCAAAGCAGGTAATTCAAGTATTTCCGATCTTTGAGCGCTTTTTTAAATTTGTTGACTATGAAGGGTATGAACTAGGCAGACTAGGCCAAGAGATCCGCATTGTCGAGAAAATGCACGCAAGAGGTGGGCGCTATGAGTCATAAGCCCGGTAGTCTTCTTGGTGGAATCCTACTTATCACCGGCAGTTGTGTGGGAGCCGGCATGTTGGGACTTCCCATTTTGACGGGGCTTGCCGGCTTCTTCCCGGCTTTAGGGATGTTTATCTGTGCTTGGCTTTTCATGACCGCGACAGCCCTTTTGCTCGTCGAGGCAAACAGCTGGTTTTCCCATCGAGTCAATCTTTTGTCGATGGTAGAGCATTCTTTAGGGAAGATAGGCAGAGTGTTATGCTGGGTCATTTATCTTTTTTTATTTTATGCTGTTCTCGTTGCATACATCACAGGAAGTGGGAGCTTATTTTCATCGACCCTTCATGAGTTTTTTCGCTGCCAGGCATCGCCATGGATTGGTTCTTTGTTTTTTGTAATTGTCTTTGGTTTAGTCGTATATTTTGGGACGAGACAGGTGGATCTTTGGAATCGAGTGATGATGGGAGGAAAGATCCTATTTTTCTTGGCGCTTTTTTTTGTCGGAGCGCAGTACATCCGCTGGTCTCCTCTTTTGTATACAGAGCCTTCTTTGGCTGTATTTTCCTTGCCGATTTTGGTGATCTCCTTTGGATTTCATAATATGATTCCAAGCCTTACGGCTTATATGCAGGGGGATATTAAGAAGGTGCGTCTATCGATTTTGGGAGGGAGCCTGCTTGCCTTTGCGATTTATTTGATCTGGGAAGTCCTCGTTCTGGGAGTTGTTCCTGTTGCAGGTCCCAGTGGTATTTTAGAGATGTATAAGATGGATAAAGAGGGTTCTCAAGCTCTTGCTGCGGCGGTAGACTCCCGTTGGATTGATGCGTTTGCTCAGGGGTTTGGTTTTTTTGCGATTCTCACCTCTTTTTTAGCGCAGTCTCTGAGTCTTGTTCACTTTCTATCGGATGGGCTCAAAATCAGCTACAAAAAGCAAGAGAATGCTTGGATTTGTTTACTGGCCCTTTTTCCTCCTCTTGTCCTCTCGCTTATCTACCCGCAGCTTTTCTTTAAAGCCTTGAATTTTGCCGGTGGGATCTGTGCTGTGGTCCTCTTTGGAATTTTTCCTGTCCTCATGGTATGGATAGGTCGATATAGGAAAGAGGCTTCTTCTGTGTATACGGTTCCTGGAGGAAAGATTCTTCTTGTCTTTGTTTTTGCTTTTGCCCTTTTTATCTTTATCTTCCAACTGCTGCATATGTTGGGTTGGATCTCAACAAGCTAGAGTCTATGTTTGTATTGAAAACTGCATTTGAACCCCGAGGGGACCAGCCCCAGGCAATAGAGCGGCTTGTACAAGGGATCCAAGCTCGCAAAAAAGCACAGGTTCTCCTCGGGATCACAGGTTCTGGCAAGACCTTCACAATGGCGAATGTGATTGCTGGGGTCCAAAGACCTACGTTGATTTTAGCGCACAACAAAACGCTCGCCGCGCAGCTTTACCAAGAATTTAAAAGCTTTTTTCCCGACAATGCTGTCGAGTATTTTGTGTCTTATTATGACTATTATCAACCAGAAGCCTATATTCCCCGGACAGATACCTATATCGAAAAGGATCTTGCAATCAACGATCAGATAGATCGGATGAGGCTTTCTGCAACCCGTTCTTTATTGGAAAGAGAAGATGTTATTATCGTCTCTTCCGTTTCCTGTATCTATGGTTTAGGACTGCCTGAATACTATAGCCAGATGCAGTTGCATATCCAGGTGGGGCAGACTCGTCGGCGCGATGATGTTTTACTCCATCTTGTAGAGATGCAGTACAAAAGGCAAGACTATGACCTAGCCAGGTCTTCATTTCGAGCTCGAGGAGATGTCCTTGAAGTGATGCCAGCATATGAAGAAGACAAAGCATATCGGGTTGAGTTCTTTGGAGATGAAATCGACCGCATCGTGGAAATCGATCCTTTGACGGGAAAGGCAAGACGATCGATCTCTGAGGTGGTCATCTTCCCAAGTTCTCACCATGTCACTCCGGAAGGGATTCGTCTTTCTGCGATTGAGACGATCCGCTCAGAGTTAAAGGAAAGGGTAGATTTTTTTGAGAAGGCAGGTAGACTCATAGAAAAACAGAGGATCCATGAAAGGACAAGCTATGATCTTGAGATGATCAAAGAAATGGGGTTTTGCAAAGGAATCGAAAACTACTCGCGGCATTTCAGCAAGCGTTTGCCGGGGGATCCCCCTCCTTGTTTGATCGACTATTTTCCTGAAGACTTTCTCCTTTTTATTGACGAGTCGCATCAGACGTTGCCGCAGCTCCATGCAATGTACAATGGGGATAGAGCGCGCAAGCAATCTCTGATAGAGTTTGGGTTTCGCCTGCCTTCAGCCTTCGACAATCGACCCTTAAAGTTCGAGGAGTTTCATCGTCGATTTCATCAGGTGGTATATGTCTCTGCGACGCCATCTGCATGGGAAGTCCAGCAAGCAGAAGGAGATGTTGTCCAACAAATCATCCGCCCGACAGGTCTTTTGGACCCTATCATCGATATCCGTTCCGCCTTGACGCAGGTGGATGACTGTTTGGAAGAGATTCGCAAGGAAACGGAAAAAGGAGGCAGGATCCTCGTCACGACCCTTACCAAGAAGCTAGCGGAAGATCTTTCTAAGTATCTTACGGAAATTGGCGTCAAAGCAAAGTATCTACATTCTGACATCGACACTTTAGAGAGGGTACAGATCATCAATGAACTGAGAACTGGGGGATTTGATGTGCTTGTAGGGATCAACCTTCTAAGAGAAGGTCTTGACATCCCAGAAGTCACTCTGGTGGCGATTTTAGATGCTGACAAGGAAGGATTCCTTCGTAGTGAAACAGCTCTCATCCAAACATGCGGACGCGCAGCAAGAAATGCATCGGGTAGAGTTATTATGTATGCAGATAAAATCACCACAGCGATCCGCAGCACCCAGCAGATCACAGCCGAAAGACGCAAGATCCAAGAAGAGTACAACACACAACATGGCATCGAGCCTAAGACTGTGAAAAAAGAAGTGTTGGAAGATTTGCGTAAGACTTTTGGCGAGGAGCCTGTAGAAAGCCTGAAAAAAGAGAAGAGAGAAGTTCTCTCTTCTTCTGAGATCGATGCGAAAGTACATACCTGCGAGATAGAGATGAAAAAGGCAGCAAAGGAGCTCCGCTTCGAAGATGCAGCTCACTTTCGCGACGAGCTTCGTTATTATCAAAGTCTGCAGCTTTTAGAGGAGAATCTTTAGTTTGCAACTGGCTCACCTGAAGATCCCTTCGTATGTAAAAGTCGCAAGCTACGCATGGTTGTCTAAAGCGATTCTTTTTGCTTGCCGCCTCTCTACAATCCCTTGGCTTATGGATTATTTAGGGATGGAGGTTTATACGATATTTGTGATGCTCCTTTCTCTCGAGGGATGGTTTTTACTCTCAGACTTCGGCATAGGGCTTAGCCTGCAAAATTTTCTTTCCGAATATAGAGTTGGAAAAAAACCTATTACTCCTCTTTTGCAGATAGCATATCTGCAGAGTTTTCTGGCATTTTGTCTCTGCGTCTTTTTGCTGTTTTTTTATAGGGATTTTTTATCGAGTTTTGCATTTGGAATAGCTATCCCATCCACTCCTTTTGTTTGCGCTTCTTTTCTATTATTACTTGGAGCTTTAGGATCGGTGGGTTCTCGAGTATACTATGCAATGCATAAGGGGGCTATTGTTCATATAGTCCAGGGAGCGGCATCTCTCATAACGTGGGTAGCCATTTATCTACTTATCACCTTATACACAGGAGAAAACAAGCTTCTCTATGCGGTCTTTACCTCGATGGGGATTCCTTCTCTTGCTTCTTTTGTTCTTTGGCTGTCTTCCTTTCACTATCTAGAAAAAAAAGTTCTTTGGAATTTTCATCTGGCCGCTCAGATTTTAAGAAGAGCAAAAGGTTTTTGGCTGTTTTCTTGCATGGCTTGTTGTGTGCTCTTTGTCGATGTGTTTGTGATGTCGAGAACTCTTCCCAGCGAGGAGATCGCAAGATATTATACATTGCAACGGGTCTTTGGTGTTGTAGCCTTTGGCTTTACTGCTCTGATCCAAAGCCTTTGGCCTGGCTGCAGCGAACTGATGGCCAAGGGCGAGATCGAAGAGATCAGACAGAAGATGCAGTACTATGGAATCTTAGGATTGATCGTTCTATGTGCCTATACTCTTTTCTTTGTATTATTTGGAAAAAAGATAGAGCAGCTTTGGCTGGGATCTTCCCATTGGATCACCCCAGGAATTGTCTGTCTCTTTGGCATCTATCATATGATCCGCATCGTAACCGACCTCTACGCAATGGTTCTACAAAGCCATAGCAAGCTTGGCATCTTTTTGTTCTTGGTCCCCATTCAGGCGCTGATCTCGATTTTTGCTCAGATTTTTTTATCCAAGATTTACGGTATCCATGGCATCCTTGGAGGCCTGATACTTTCCTATCTCCTCACTGTAACATGGGCTTTACCCTGGATGCTTCGCAAGATCCAGAGGAGAGTCTATGTCGGATGAACTGCCCTCTGGAGCTTTTTGTGGGACAAGGGGGCTTCTATTTTCCCATGTCTACGAGAGCTGGGCTCTTTGGAGAAGAAAACAACCTTCTTATGTATTTCCAAAAGATCCTCGCATCTTACTATGTTGTATAGGGCATCTAGGGGATGTTTGGCTGGCAGCTTCGATACTTCCTCAGATAAAAAAACATTGGCCTCATGCCAAGATAGGTTTTCTCACTTCTCCAGAGTCAGCATCTCTTTGCGCGCTATTTCCTGAGATCGATGCAGTTCATATCGTAGAGAATGGATATTTTTCTCTAAGATCGCATCCTATCCATGGGATCTATTCTTGGATGAGCGTAAGGCCTGTTGCCAAAGGACAGTATGATCTTAGCTTTGAGATGCATCCTTTTTTTCCAAATGCGATTCCCTATGTGTGGGAAGCAGAGGTTCCGATGAGAGTGGGGTTTAACGTCGGAGGTTTTTCTAGGCTTCTCTCCCATCCAGTGTCGATGCCACTGCCGGTGCGGTACCTTCCAAACTACTATCCTCTGCTGCTCGAAGCGTTAGGCGTCCCGCAAGAAAAGCTGCTTTTAAAGCCGGCAGTTTCCCATACAAGTCTTGTGAATAAGATCATACAAGAACATGGATCTTACCTTGTCATCCATATGGGTAGTTCTGATTCTCGGAAAGAGTGGGATGAAAAAGAATGGAAAAAGCTCTCTCAAATGCTTACAAATGCAGGATATTTCCTCATTTTCACAGGAAAAGGCGAGAAAGAAAAACAATCGATCCGTCAAGTTAGACCTTCTAAGAGCCTCGATCTTTGCGATAGGATCAGCCTGGAGGAGCTTTGCGACTTGGTCCGAAGATCTTCTATGGTGATCTCGGTTGACTCCTTCCCCATCCATATCGCTGCGCATTTTCAGATTCCTTTCATCGGTTTATACCTCTACAGCCATGGAGTGGAACTTTGGCTTCCCGATAGCTGCTCTTGTCGGTTGATCGTTTCTCAGAGCTGTGCCACAATCGACCCCAGCAATCCCCCTGCAAAAGCAGTCTTTGCTTTGAAGGTAGATGCGGCTTTTGTTTATCCACACGTCTTGGAGCTATTGCATGAACGTAATATTGTCGGTTTGCATTCCCTCGTATCAAAGAGCTTCCCTTTTGCCTCAGACGCTGCAGAGCATTTTAACTCAGTATGATGAAAGAGTGGAAGTCGTTGTCTGCGACAATGGATCCCAAGATGAGACGTCTCAGGTGATGGCCTCCTTTGTCCAAAGATACCCAAGAGTGCGCTATCACGCTCTAGAAAAAAATATGGGCCCTGACCTCTGCTTTTTGAAGGTTGTCGACCTTGCCGTGGGTAAGTATTGCTGGCTTCTTAGTGACGATGATATCTTAGAGCCCGGAAGCCTTGCTCTAATTCTGTCTTTGCTCGACAAGGATCCAAACCTGTCCGGAATCACTGTGAACCGGTATGCATATGATTCCTCTATGCAGAAAAAATGGATTGAGCCTGCTTTGATATCAACAGAAGATAGCCTGCTTTTTACGGAGGCTAAGGCTTGCCTTTCTGAGCTGTTTTTGTTTTTCGGGTTTCTCTCGGCTCAGATCGTTAGAAAAGAGAGGTGGCAGCAGGTTGTAGCTTCAGAAGACATTCGTCCCTATTTTACTGCCTATGTGCTCGTGTACATCATAGGACGGATGATCCAAAACGACCCCAGATGGCTCTATGTTGCAGACCGTTGTATCGGCTGGCGCAGCGACAATGACTCTTTTGCGAAGGAACTCGGTAGATTCCGTAGGTTCGAGCTCGACCTTATAGGCTATACGAAAATTGTATCGGGACTATGTGGGCAAGACCGAAGCCTTTATCGGAAGATTATGGGGAAGATATGTCGGGTTCATCTCTTTGCTCACCTCAATCATCTAAAAGCAACACCCGCTATCCCATCTGTCAGCTGGCGTTTTTTATCTCTTAGCTGGGCTTATCTAAAGAAGGTCCCTGCATTTTGGTATAAGATTCTTCCGGTCATATTCATTCCTGAACATCTGTGGAGAGGGATTCGATATATGGTAATGCGATATAAAGGTTCTATGAAGAGCCAATTGCATTAAATATAATTTATCGGTAGAGCCGTCACATTTTTTGCAAGAGCAAGAGGTTTGTCCTTGAAACAGAAAACAACAGCATGTCCGAGTTTTCCTTGGAGTTTTTCAAGCACATGCAAGTTTTTTGCTGCATTGGAAGTGGGAGTTGCCGTTTTTTTACATTCGATGGGATATAAGCAATGGTCATATTCAATCAGTAGATCTATTTCTTTTTGGTCCTTGTCTCTATAGAAATACAGATTCGGTTTAATGCCGGAATATAAGTAGGTTTTTAGGATCTCTGTGAATACATATGTTTCAAGGATGGAACCGGACATCATCCCTGCTTCTAAGGATTGCGGCGTAGACCATCCTGTTAAATACGAGCAGAGTCCGGTATCCAAAAAATAGAGTTTTGGAGTTTTTATAAGACGATTTGTCAAGTTGCTATGATATGGGTGCAGTAAGTAGATCAAACCGGATGTTTCGAGAATGGAAATCCATGATTTGATTGTTTTTTGGTCTGCATCTACATCTCGGGCCATGTCTGCATAATTGATCAGTTGTCCTGTACGTGCTGCCGATACCTGCAAAAATCGTTGGAAGGTAGTCAGGTCTCCGATTTTACTCAGATCTCTTACATCTCTTTGGATGTAGGTTTGAATGTAAGATGAATAGAAAACATCTCGTGAAATATTAGGAGTTGAGAGCATTCTAGGGAAAGATCCTCTCCAAATATCTTCATAGACTTGCAATAGATCTTTGCCTTTTTGCTTTGAAAGAAATGCTTTTTCTATGAATGTATCAGAAGGTAAAAAAGGATCGACATTCTGCAAGAGTGGATCTAGTTCACGTTGAGAGAGTCCCAAAAGCTCACAAATGCCGACTCTTCCTGCTAAAGTCTCTGAGATGCCTTTCATGAGTTCGAATTTTTGAGATCCGGTAAGCCAAAAAAGACCGTTTTTCTTTTCTTTGTCAACGATGATTTTTATGGCAGCAAAAAGTTCTGGAGCATATTGCACTTCGTCTATGATGATGGGAGGCTTATGCCTTTGCAAAAAAAGAGCTGGGTCTTTTTTGGCTAGCATTCGTTCATCCAAATCGTCAAGCGAGACATAAGATCTATCTTGTTCTTTTAAGTGCTCAAGCAAAGTTGTCTTGCCTATCTGCCGGGGACCTGTGACAAGCACAATCGGAAATGTTTTTGAAATATTTTTTACTAGGTCACTGATCGCTCTCTTATAGTACATACATTCGTCCAATATGGAATATAAATCCATATTAGACGATATATGCTTTTTTAGCAAAGAAGGCGATTTGCTGGAAAGAAGTGCTGTTGGGAAATCCCCTCTTCCATATAATCGCTCTCTTTCAAAAAGGAGATAGCTATGGGTAAGACAGCGCTGATTACTGGGATTACAGGACAAGATGGCTCTTATCTCGCCGAGCTTTTATTGGAAAAGGGATATGAGGTATTTGGACTCATCCGGCGTTCTTCGACCTCTCGTGTGGAGAGAATCGAGTCTTTGCTCAAAAAAAAGGGGGTAGTTCTTTGCGAAGGAGATCTCGCTGATTTTTCCAGTTTGAAAAAGGCTGTCGAAGTGTCTTCTCCTGACGAGATTTACAACCTTGCAGCCATGAGCCACGTCAAGAGCTCTTTTGATATGCCGGAATATACCGCCAATGTGAATGCCCTTGGAGTCTTGCGGCTTTTAGAGGTTGTCCGAGAAAGCAATGCAGAGATCCGATTCTATCAAGCATCAACATCCGAGCTTTTTGGCAAAGCTCAGGATGTCCCCCAGTCGGAAGAGACGCCATTCTATCCAAGGTCGCCTTATGGCATTGCAAAACAATACGCATATTGGTCTGTTGTCAACTATCGAGAAGCTTATGGCCTTTATGCTTGCAATGGGATCTTATTCAACCATGAAAGCCCTAGACGAGGAGAAAATTTTGTCTCTCGCAAGATTACTCTTGGCGTAGCTAGAATTTTTTATGGTCTTCAAGAGAAACTCTTGCTGGGTAACCTGAGTGCCAAAAGAGACTGGGGATATGCCAAGGATTTTGTCGAAGGGATGTGGAGGATGCTCCAGATAGAACAGCCTGGAGATTACGTATTGGCAACAGGTCACTGCTTTTCTGTAAGAGAGTTTGTGACTCTTGCCTTCCGACAGATCGGCATTGAAATAATTTGGGAAGGTATCGGTCTTATGGAAAAAGGAGTCGATGCGGCCACAGGAAAGATCCTCGTAGAGGTATCGCCTGAGTTTTTCCGTCCCACAGAGGTAGACCTTCTCATTGGCGACTATTCGAAAGCAAAAGAGGCTTTGGGATGGTCTCCTCAAACGGCGTTTGCAGATCTTGTCGCCTTGATGGTAGAGCATGACCTTCGCAAAGAGCATGAGCTGCAAAGAAGGTCTTGATGCGATGCCGCCGCAAGATCCGCCTCTGCATCGATGCGAGGATGCTGTTTTCTTCCGGTATCGGAACATATCTTCGCAATATTCTCCAAGGGCTATCCTGTGTAGAAAATCTCGACATCACCCTGATACGTTCGAAAAAAGAGCCTTCTTTTCTCTCTTTCCCTGTGGTTTTCTGCGATGCCCCTGTATATTCTCTTCAGGAACAGATCCAGCTTCTTAAGATTATCCCTCCTTGCGATCTATTTTGGTCTCCGCATTACAACGTTCCCCTAGGATCTATTCCTGCAAAAAAGAGAATCGTTACGATTCACGATGTATGTCATCTCTCGATGAAGGATTGTTTCCCCTGGTGGAAGAGACTTCCTTCGCAGTATTTACTCCAAAAGGCGATTGACCTTTCCGATGCTGTCTGCACTGTCTCTTCCTTTTCTTATCAAGAGATCTTAAGAAGGCTGGTTGTCTGTCCTGAAAAAATGCACCTGATCTCTGGAGGAGTGGACGCCTCTTTTTTTTCTTGTTCTCTTAAAAAAGCAAAAGAAGTTGCCATCCAAAGATGGGGGCTTATAGATCCTTATATTCTTTTCGTGGGAAGTCACAGGCCTCATAAGAATCTGACAAGACTTGTAGAGGCTTTTCGTCAATTGCAAGGGGTAGATCTTGTGTTAGTAGGCGCTAATCTAAAGCAAAAGAGAATCCGCAATCTTCCCTCTCTTTCAGACGAAGAGCTCTGTTGGGTATATGGAGCTGCTTCTCTTCTTGCGATGCCTTCCCTGTATGAAGGCTTTGGCTTGCCTCCTCTTGAGGCGATGAGTGCGGGGTGTCCTGTTGTCGTAGCCAGGGAGGCAAGTCTTCCTGAAATATGTGGTCCTGCAGCCTATTATGTAGATCCCTATAGCGTAGCATCGATTCATGAAGGGTTGCAGACGGTGCTTTCTAACGATTTGTTAAGACGGCAGCTGATCTTAGCAGGGAAAGAAAGAGTATTGCAGTTTTCTTGGAAGCAAACGGTGCAAAAGATGGTGGATCTCTTCGATAGGATCCTTATCGAAGAAGATTGATAATCGGCGTTATAAAATAAACGGAGAAGGCAGCGTATCATGGAAATGGTGAAAATTCGACGGTATATTATTCTAAGCCTCCTAATTATAACTGGATTTACTTTGTATTTCTACAAACGTTCATCCGCTTTAACAGAGATTCCTTTTGTATTCACAATTTCAGGAACGCCTGCTGTTATTACCGCAATAGAAGATAAATCCTACTTGCTCGAAGTGGATCTTGGATCAAAATTCCCACTAACTCTAGATGAAAAAGTGTTAGAATCTATAAAAAACAAGAAAAAACATCATCCGGTTTATTGGAAGGATGCCAAAGGTAATTCTTATGAGTCTTCGTCTTATCTTCTTCCTAGAATTCAAGTGAAGAGTCTGGCATTACAAGATATTCTTGTTCATCCAGAATCTGCGAATTTTTTAAAAAATAATGTCTTGTGGCGCGATGATTCTAATTGTTGTGATGGGTCTCTTCGTTGTTTAGGTAAATTGGGACGTCCTATTCTTAAAGAAAGGAACCTTCTTTTTGATTGCAAAAATTCTATATTAATTGCTTGCAATGATTTGCAGCGCATACAAAAACTTGGATATGATTTCAGTCAGATGGTGAAATTCCCCTTTGAGAATGAAGAAAGAGGGATTATCATCAAAATGGATACAGACATCGGCTTGTTGAGAATGGGGCTAGATACGGGAAGCTCAATTACACTCGTGCGTTCTTCCTGTTTTGCTTCGCATTCTTTATCTTTTGAGAAAAGAGGTTTTCCTGTCTTATACCATTCCAAAAAAATAAATTCACAAATTAGCCCAAGATCTAGAACAT
>CAMFIG010000050.1 GCA_945952445.1 uncultured Chlamydiae bacterium | reverse complement strand
GTTTACGAAAGAAAAATTTTACTCACACGGAAAAAATGGCTAGCGGGAATTGCTGAAAAATCGGAGAATTCTTTTCCTGATTTTATATCAATGTCTTAAGACTGCAGTTGCTTTTCCAGTTCTTTGATGGGTAGGTTTTCATATGCGACCTCTTTTCCTCCCGGTTGGCCAAGAATCATCATGCGAAGGTTGATTTCATACAAAGAGATATCTGGTTGTTTTGCAAGATGAAGAAGGAGGTGTACGCGTTCCATGAGAGCTCCTTGGCTTTTTGTAAATCCAAGTTTTTCCATGTCTTCAAGGATTGAACTTATTGGGATGTTTGTGAGTTTATCTCTAAGATAAGCAGACAGGGGAAGTTCTGCTTGAGGTAAGAATGCCAAAATATTGGAAAAGCCATGGTTTCTTTCTGGAAAGGTTCGCGCATTGTCGATTTTGTGTAGATGATAAGAGTCGTGGGACCTGCTTGGAGATAGAAGAAAATTTTCCGGATGGCCATCTAAGTCGTAGGTCATCCATAAGAAGAGGTTCGCGTCTTCAAAATCCCTCTCATCGATAGGTGGGGT
Organism: uncultured Chlamydiae bacterium; assembly: GCA_945952445.1. Lineage (GTDB taxonomy): Bacteria > Chlamydiota > Chlamydiia > Chlamydiales > Rhabdochlamydiaceae > CAMFIG01. The sequence continues at coordinate 15,799 of CAMFIG010000050.1, read as the reverse complement.
TGCTGCTTGGTCATGGCTTAAGATCCAAGAGAAGAGATCAGCTGTATGAGGCAGGTATTCTTGGATGCAGCAAAGTTTTTCTCTGTCAACAGGTCCCGTCTTTTCGATGAAATCTTGTTTTTCATTGAAGGAAAGGGTGTCACAGATGTCGAAGAAAATCGGATTCTCATGGCAGATCAGAGCTGTCTTAGGGGTAATGTTTGTCAGGTGCAAACGCTCTGCTATAAGGTAGCTTAAAGTTCCAGCTTGAGCGGTCCTATAGAGAGGAAACTCTCCTTGGATATCACCTTCGCCTAAGGGCGTTCCATGGTGTTTATGGTTATTTAGACAAAACATCTCCTCATCAGAGGGTTTGAGAATGTATTGTGGAACTCCTTCAAGATCTAGTAACAGATAGGTTCCGCTCATGCCTTGTTCTATGGGCTTTAAGGAACCTGTTTCTAAGAGGGTGCGGATACGATGATAGAATGCAGGGTCGTTGGCTTCTGCCTGTTCGATATAGGGGCGCCACTCTTCTTTATTTTCGAGGATCTGTTTTTTTCTTTCGGCAATCAGAGAGTAGGTGGGTATTTTCTCTGCAAAGCGGGTCCAAGAATCCCAAAAATGAGGGAAGGAGGGGGATGGGCATTCCTTGACTGCAAGGAGCGGTTCTATAATCCTCTGTAGCATATGGAGTGAGGCGATCTGCCAAAGAGTGGACTCCGACGCTGTTGTAGCCTCTGGAGATGATATTGGAAAGGCAGAAGCAAAAGAATCGATGGGTCTAGTTGTCATCGGCTATAATCAAATTTTGGTAAAAGAGAAACAGGTTCTCATCTTCCTGTTTTAGCCACTCTTCTAAAGGCTTGCAAATCCGGATTTGTTCTTGGCGGATCTCTTGGCGGGAAGGCTTTTTTTCTAAGGAATGCAGGCGACCTACATCGAGCTGGAAAGCCTGGCATCCAAGACAGCCGTAATTTTTTGAAAGCACGGCATCTTTATCTTCGATCCTATTTTCCATGCGCCGTGCGATGAGGTCAAAAAGGCTTTTGATGAGATGTTGTGCTTGTTTGGTTTTTTTTTCTTCGATCCATCGTTTGAGTGACGGGAAGATCAGATCTCCTTTTCTTTGTACGAGAAATACGGTTTCTTGCAGAGGAACAAAATGACGGTGGCCTGCTGTGTCGATTAGGGTGACTGTGGGGAGAGGATCTTTGGTTTTTTGCAGATGGATCATCAATAAGGCACTCTCTTCCGGCGCTTGAGAAAAGGCAATCCGATAGCTACTTAAGCTGTCTTGTAGTTTTTGCTCGTTATATTTTTTTATTTCTTTTCTTTTCTCTTGGTATTGATAGGCTAATAAGTGGGGTGTCCACGGCTGCAAACGCATATGGGATGGGAATCGATAAAATTTCAGCACGTAGCAGTTGTCTTCACTGACAAAAGCCACGGTTTGATGCCCTTTGCCTAAATAACGGAAAGGTTGATTGAAAAGAGAGGAAACTTCTTGTTCGGAAAGAAGGGAATTGTCTGCAAGAGTCCATGAAGAGGTATAGGGGAGAGTTGAGTAGATATGCCCAATACAAAATCCCAGGTTTTTCTTATATAGATAGCGATCCAAAAAACAGAGGGAAAGGAGGAGGTTGATAATGCAAAATATTGAATAGAGGAGTTTTCTCATGGCGATTCAAATAGGTGGGGATCTATGGCGAGCCGTTCGATAAACACGCCTCCTACAGGAGAAAATTCCAGATGGGTAAGGTGGGGCTTGCTCAAATAACAAATATTCCAGTGAAATAAAGGGGTGATAGGCATCTCTTCTAAAAAGATCTTCTCCGCAGCGAGGAGGGTCGCGTTTCTTGAAGCGCCCGTCTCTAAAAAAGACTGCTCTAAAAGTTGCTGGTATGTTGCATTTTCCCAATGAGGATAGTTTTTTGCATTTTCCTTATATTTGAATCTCTCGAGAATATTCATCCGATCGGGATACTGCGCTCGGTAGATGGTTTGTGCAATTTTATATTCTCTTTTTGTGAGTTTGTCGAGGAGTGTTTTGTGGTCCGTATTTTCCAGTTTTACTCGGATCCCCAGATTCGTCAACCACTGCTGCTGCAATACCTGTGCAATCTTTTGGTTCGAATCGCCTGTTGTGTATAAAAAGACGAGGTGCTGAGAGAGTTCTTCTTTTGTGGTATGCAGTTCTTCTAAAGCAAGAGAGAGATGCTTTTGTGCTTTTTCTATATCATGGTCTTGGAACAGCTCTACCTTTTCAAATTGTCTAAGAGAGGGAGGAATGGCAGAAAGAGCAACCTCTTCGTCGAGCTGCGTGATGTTTTGTACGATTTCCTCGCGATAGATCGCTAAGGCAAAGGCTTTTCTTAAATGGGCGTTGGAAAATGGATATGCTATGGTATTAAAAGAGAGAAACGTAGTTGCTGCAGCAGGACAGATGTTAAGCTGCTTAGTTTTATATAAGCTGACAATTGCATCGATCGGAAGAGATAAAAAAGGCTGTCCTAAGAAGTCAAGCTCTCCATTTTCATACATCTGCAACGCGGTCATTTCATTGCTAATTATGCTTAAGTGGATTGAATCGAGATGGACTTGCGAAGGAGTATGATAGAAAGGGTTTTTTTTGAGCAGGATCTCGTTGTGATGTTTCCACTTTGCTAAGACAAAAGGTCCGTTGGAAATGAGCCACCTTTCTCCTTCGAAGGCCCAATTTGGATTTTGTTCATCCAGTGTTTTGTTAATAGGGGAAAATACGCAAAACGAGATCAGCTGAAGAAAATAGGGAGTTGGGTTTTCTAGTTCGACGATGAGAGTGTTGGCATTGGGGGCGTGAATGCCTACGGTTTTTATGGGAGTAAGCCCCTTTTTAGCAAGTTCCGCATTTTTTATAGGATATAGCAGGTGGGCATTAGGAGAGGGAAAAAAAGGAGAGAGAATGTCTTTCCATGCCTTTTCAAAGTCATAGGCTGTTACAGGGTCTCCATTCGACCATTTTGTTTTTCCCAAATAGAAAGTATAGGTTGTAAGATCATCAGAGATTTCATACGAGCTGCATTGGGCGGGAGAGACCGTGCCATTGGTATTGAGTTTTGTAAGCCCCTCAAAAAGCATGAGCTGCAAGTGGGATGAGATGGCGTCTCCTCCTTTTCTGGGATCTAAAGTCGTAGGTTCTTCGGGGATGCTGAGCCGTAATTGGTTTTTTTCTCTATGTTTTGCTTGGGAGGGAGCTTGGCAGCTGCTCCAAAAAAAGCAAGCGATGATACAGAAAAGCAACCTTGTGTGCATAAGAGCCTCTCAAAGAAAGGTTGCCAATATAATCTTTCGAAATTATCCACAAAAGCAAAATATTTTTTTTGCTGTTTTGAGAGCAACTAATTTTTGTGGATAGAATCAATGGCGTGAGAGTGTTTTTCTTTGTGGATGCGCAGATAAGAGCAAAGAGAGATTAAAGCGCAAAAAAGAAGGAGCCAGCAAAATGAGGCCCTGTTTCCGGTAAGCTGGACAAGGAATAAAACTACAGCCGGTGTAAATCCTCCGACGAGGGCATCTACCGTATTAAAGCTAACTCCTAAACAAGTAAAACGCACCTTGGTTGGGAATAAATCGCAGAGTAGATAAGGGATCAGTGCGGACAGGCATGTAATAAAAAGACAGAAGAAAAGAGTTGCTATGGATAAAAGAAGAGGATGGTGATGCACGACAGCTACATATAAGGGATAGAGAGAAAAAATGGCTCCGCTTGCAGCTCCGATGGCCATTTTTTGGTTGTTATATTTATCTGCGAGCTTTCCTATTAGCGGGATAGGGACAGTAATCAAAAGAAGCAATCCGCTGTTGATTAATAAGCAGCTCCTATAGCTGAGTCCTAAAAGATCGGCAAAATATTGAGAAATATTGACTGTAATGAGATAGAAAGCCGATGAGTTTAGGACGCAAAACATTATGCTGAGCAGAATTTTTTTTTTATAATGGAAAAGAACTTTAAAAAGAGACTCTTTTACAATGGCTTCGTGAGATACCATCTCTTGATAGAGAGGGGTTTCATGGAGCTTGGAGCGCAAGTAAAGGCCAAATAATCCAATGACGCCTCCAAATAGAAAGGAAATCCGCCATCCCCAAGACGCGAGCATGGTGGATGGCAATAATTTTTCTAGAAAAAGAGATTCTAGAGTGCTTAAGAGAATTCCCATTTGGAATCCAATGGAAGCCCAGCTTGAGAAGTACCGTCTGTTTTCTAGACGGGCGCTTTCATAAAGGTAGCACATAGCGCCGGGGAGTTCGCCGCCTGCAGGAAAAGATTGAAACAGACGCAATAACAATAAAGTCCAAGGTGCGAAGGCTCCGATCTGCATACGGGTAGGAAGCAAGCCGGTAATGAATGTCGGAATTGTCATCATAAGTAGAGAGATAATCAACGCTTTACGTCTTCCTATGCGGTCTCCCAAACGTCCAAAAAAAATTCCTCCAAGAGGTCTTGCGAGAAATCCGATGGCAAAGATAAGAAACGTGCTTGTTAAATTGGATAGCGGAGATTTTCCATCAAAGAAAAGTTCTGCAATCACAGGCGCCCAATATACGAAAAGATAAATTTCGTACCACTCAAGCAGGTTGCCCAAAGTCACTGCGAAGAGGACTGTATGCGCTTGTTTTTTAGAAAAATTCATAGATGTTAAAAGTTAACTACCTTTTTCTTGGGCGTTTTAAGTCGGCGGCTACCTGCTTTACAATGGTATCAATGACTTTGTATGTTACATGCTGCAAGGTGATCATATGAGAGATATTCCCTTCTGTAGCAAGCTGCCATCTGTCTATTGTCTTATCAGAAGGTCGGGGGATGATGATAATAAGGGAATTTTTATTTCTCCAAGCAGGAACGCCTAACTCGTTAAATTTGCGGATTGCATAGCTGGCTTTATCCATGCATTTTTGGATCATTTTTTGGAATTTCCCCTTACGCACCCCATCTAGTTCAAACCAAAGGAAGAGAGGGGCTACGCCATTGCGCGATCCGGAGATTGTCGTATCTTTGATGCCTACATACTCTATAGATGAACCGATCTTTTTTACGTGGCTGCTCTTCGTCAACACAACTCCGCAGGGAAAGGGGGTTCCGATTAACTTGTGTCCACTGATCGCAATGCTATCGATTCCGATTCTGAAATCAAATGGCTGTGATTCAATTTCGGGAAGAAAGGGGAGAATCATGCCAAAAAAGGCAGCATCGCAATGGATGTAGTATTGGTCTATTTTGAGGTCGGATAAAATTTCTTTGATCCGGACTAGGTCGTCGACAGCGCCTTTCATGGTGGTTCCAATGTTTGCTACAATCACGGGAACTCTTTGAGAGGATTCTTTTTCTTTTAACAAAGCAGCTTGCAGAGCGTAATAATCGATTTCTCCATTCTCTTCCGATGGGATTTTTACTGCAGGCATCCGTAGCAAGTTGAGGTTTTTGGGAATGCTATAGTGTGTTTGGTCGGAGTAAAATACGACGCTATTGGGGAATAGCCCTCTAGCAGTATAGAGTCCGTACAGGTTCCCTTCAGTGCCTCCATTCGTCACATAACCCCAATAGTCGTCTTTAGGGGCATGAAATAAGTCAGCAAAGCGGTCGATCACTTCTCTTTCTATGTCTAAAGTCTGTACTTTCAAATTCCCCCGATCTTGGAAAGGATCTCCGACATTGTTAATATGGAATTTTAAAAAATGAAATAGTTTAGAGTAATCAAAGAAATGCGGCGTTGGATAGCCGGCGAGTTCTTGGGCGACCTTTTCAAAATGTTGATAGAGGCGATCTAATTTTTTTAATCTTCCTGGTTCTATAGCAGCCATAGTTTGACCTCTTTTTTCTTTTGTATATGCAATCATTATTTAATTTGTATATAAACTTTTTTTATTTTTACTACCCTGTGTGAAGCGGGGCGTTTTCGATGTAATTTAATTTCAACACATTACGCAGTAGTAAGTTTTACTTATTAAAAAATCTTAATAAAAATATTATTGACGTAAATGTTTAATTTTATAATAATTAAACATGAATTTTTAATTACAGATTGGTTGTAGGTTGATTATGGGTGTTCATGCGTTATTTGCTGATCAGCAGCCGCTTTTAGGGGTTGTTACGGCATCTCAAGAGAAGAAATACCGCCTATTGACGGTAAAGGATTTTGATTGGGCATTGAAAAATCCTGTAAAAAGTATTTTTGTCAAGCACGCTAATTATGTCGCAGAGCAGTGGTCGCCTGAATATTTCACGGCGTGTAAACACAATATGAGGCTCACCAAAAGAGCCTTTGCGTTTTCGTGGCATGCGTTAAAGCAGGGTGATTATGCGCATGGGTTCAAGCAATTGGGTCATGCGTTGGGAATCGGAGCTGTCAATGTTGTTAATATTCAGCTTGTCAATTTCTTCAAGGGAGTTATAGGGGTTCTTATTTCGGCAGCGCGCTGTGCTGTTTTTGGAGCGGTTGCTGTGGGGTCTATACTTGGGATGGTGCTAGTTGTTGTTGGGTTCTTCTCGGGTTTCGGAGGGGGAGATCTCATGGCTCAACTCTGGGTTCTTGTTGGCTTAGCTGCATGGGGCTTTACGGGCATGTTCCAAGATCTTGCCAATATGATCGCCTCTTTAGGTCACGGTATTCCGGCATGGCTTCCGCCTCTGATTTTAGCATGCACAGGTGTGGGTATTTTAGCGATACCTTTCGTTTCGGCAGGTCTGGAGCTTGCAAAAAATATGACGGGGATCTTCGATCTGATAGGATATGGAGGCACTGCCTTAATTTTAGGATCAAAAGCATGGTTTGCAAAGCGAGTATTAAAAGGAAATCCAGAAGACCCTACAGCCCTTAAGACAGTAGCTGCTTGGAATCATATGAAGAAAGAGCTGCATCCTCTTAAATCCTTTGAAGGAGCGTTGCTTACAGGATTTGCTGTCAATGTGATTGCAACAGGTGTTGGAATAGCGTTGCGGATGATTCCTGGAGTAGGTCCTTTGGTTGCTAAAGTGGTGGAATGGGCTCCTAAAGGGCTTGGCTTGATAACATTTTTAGGATGTTTATATGCTCGTTATCGTCTGGAAACAAAGGTGATTACAGTAGATCTAGGTGAGGAATTGCCCTCAGGGTATCGCTTGGAACTGCGAGGGGAGAAAAACGATGGCACTACTTTTTGGAAAGATCATGAGGGGATCCCATTGCAGACAAACTGGGATGGATCTTACTCAATGACGATCTCTTCTAAGGAAAAAGCAGCGATTAAAGAGTGGAAACTCGTGCTTGTTGATAATGAAGGAAAGTCTCATTGGATGACAGGTGCGAACCGAACAAAGACACTGCAAGATTGTGAATTGAAAAAAATAGACTTTGAAAACTTGACAATTTAAGAGAGTTTTAAAATTGACGTCTTTTGAAAGCCGGCTCGGATTTGCGTTATATTGTCCGGGTTTGTATGGTAGGGTCTTAATTATCTATATTTAGGGAGAGGCTCTGCCATACAGATCATGAAAAGAGTTCTAGTATTAGTTGATGAGTTATATGAAGACCTGGAGCTATGGTATCCACGGCTTAGATTGCAAGAAAATGGGATCGGGACACTCGTTGCAGGGCCGAAATCTGGGGTCCAGTTTCATGGAAAATATGGGTATCCTTGCAGGGCCGATATGGAGTTCTTGGAGGCGGAAGAACCCGATTTTGACGGGATTCTGGTGCCGGGAGGGTATGCGCCCGATAAGTTGCGGCGTTATGAAAAGGTCCTGGAACTCATCCAGCAATTCCATCAAAGCCGAAAATGCATTGGATTTATCTGTCATGGGGGGTCGGTGCTGATCTCTGCCGGGGTATTGCCGGGCAGGCGGGTTACGGGAACAGAAGCCATCCGAGATGATCTTATCAATGCAGGAGCTATTTGGGAAAATAACGAGGTTGTCATTGATGACAACCTCATAAGTTCACGTTCGCCTAAAGATCTTCCTTACTTTGCTAAGGCGATGATCAAATACATCGAAAGAAAATAGCTTATTCCTTCATCGAGAGGAGGAATTCGATGTTGTTGTTTGTCTTTTTAAGACGGCTGATGAGAAGGTTCATCGCATCTAAAGGCGCAAGGTCTGCAAGAGCTTGCCTCATCAGGTAGACTTTCTCGAGTTCATCTTTATGGTATAGGAGCTCTTCTTTTCTCGTGCCGCTCTTGATAAGGTCGATGGCAGGATAGACTCTGCGGTCTGCCAAGCGGCGGTCTAATACGAGTTCCATATTGCCTGTGCCTTTGAATTCCTCAAAGATCACTTCGTCCATTCTCGAGCCTGTGTCGATCAAAGCCGTTGCGATGATTGTAAGCGACCCGCCTTCTTCGATATTGCGCGCGGCTCCAAAGAATCTCTTGGGTTTGTGGAGGGCGTTTGCATCGATACCGCCTGTTAGAATCTTGCCGGAGTGAGGCTGGACAGTGTTGTAGGCGCGAGCCAGGCGTGTGAGGGAGTCTAGCAAAATGACGACATCATTATGGTATTCGACAAGACGTCTTGCTTTTTCAATTGCCATCTCTGCAATTTGTACGTGTCTTTCCGGTGGTTCGTCAAAGGTAGAAGAAATCACTTCGCCTTTGACGCTGCGGATCATATCGGTGACTTCCTCCGGTCTTTCGTCGATGAGCAAGACGATGAGGACGACGTCGGGGTTGTTAGTTACAATGGCATTTGCAATGTTTTGGAGGATCATCGTTTTTCCTGAGCGAGGAGGTGCGACGATAAGAGATCTTTGCCCTTTGCCGATAGGAGAAGCTAAGTCAAGAACCCGTGTGGTAAGATTTTCTTTACCGGTCTCCATCACTAAACGGGAGTTGGGGTAGAGGGGAGTGAGGTTTTCAAACAAGATCCTCTCTCTTGCTTTTTCAGGAGGCGCTCCATTGATTTTCTCCACCTTCAGCATCGCGAAATACTTTTCTTTTTCCTTAGGAGATCGGATGGTTCCATATACAGTATCTCCTTTTTTCAGGTCGAATCTACGGATCTGTGCTGGAGAGACGTAGATATCTTCTGCAGAAGGAAGATAGTTGTAGTTCGGGGATCTTAAAAATCCAAATCCATCCGGAAGGACTTCTAAAACACCTTCTCCTACAAGAATTTCTGTTTGCTTTTCAGAAAGGAGCTTTACAATCTCAAAAACTACCTGAGATTTCGTCAGGGCGCCGAGGTTTTTCAGCCCAATATTGCGGGCAAATTGGTTGAGCTGATCGATGTTCATCCGCTGCAGGTCGGCGATTTTTGTGATGGAGCCTGTCTGCCGTTCTGTGTGGTGTTCTTGAGAGTTCGTACCTTCCTGATCGACTTCTTGAGTAGCTGGATTTCTATCTTCTGGATTCATTGAAAAGGGATCTCCTGTTGCATTTAGATGGAAACTAATTTTAATGAAAGTTCTTCAACTTGTTTTTTTAGATCGGTCAAATTGCTGTTGTTAAGCAAGACATAATCGGCTTTGGCAGCTTTGGATGCCGGAGGAATCTGGCGGAGCATTCTATGGTTGAATTCTTCTTCGGCGAGGTGTTTCATGAGAAATCGTTTCCTACATTGATTTTCTTCGGAGAGCACCACAACGACTGTATCAAACTGGCATTCGCTTTCTGTTTCATATAAGAGAGGCACCTCGGCTATGAATAAAGAGTAATTAGGATTGTTTTTGGCTTGTTCATATTGTTGTTGGATTTCATGAAAGACAAGAGGGTGAATGAGTTGTTCTAGAGATTTTAATGTTTCAGGGTTTGAAAATACTTTTTTTGCTATTTTTTCGTGGCTAAGACGGTCATTTACGAGAATTTCAGGTCCTAGTAGGCTAACAACCTGTTTTTGAACCGTTTCATTAGAGGAAAAAAGGCGATGGACGATTTCGTCCGCGCTCACAACGAAAGCTCCCATTTCTGCAAACAAACGGCACACTGTCGTCTTGCCTGCGGAAAGCCCGCCTGTTATAGCAATTTTTCTCAAGATTAGCATTCTCCCCAATTTTTTCCAACCGAAATATCGACCGTAAGAGGGATCTTAAGAGATGCAACTCCCTCCATTGTTTTTCTGATAAAAGAAGAAAGAACATCTACTTCATCATCAGGGATTTCAAAAAGAAGCTCATCGTGAATTTGAAGGATCATAAAGGCTTTTTTAGAAGGAATATGCTTGTCGATTTGGATCATAGCCTGTTTGATAATATCAGCTTGAGAGCCTTGAAGAGGAGTGTTGACAGCGAGCCTTTCTGCAAAGGAACGCAGGGCGGGATTTTTGCTATGGATTTCCGGAATAGGCCTTTGCCTGCCCGCCATAGTATAAGCAATCCCTGTTTTGCGGACGCTTTCTTTGCACGATTCAATATATTCTTTGATTTTAGGGTATCTTTGAAAATAGGTGTCGATGAGAGTGGCTGCTTGGGAGTATGGAATGGAGAGCTCTTGAGAAAGGCCGTAAGCTTGCTGGCCATAGAGGATTCCGAAGTTAACGGTCTTTGCCTGATGGCGCATTTCTGGGGTTACGGCTTCTAATGGGACGTTAAACACGACAGACGCTGTGGATGCATGGACATCTTCTCCTTGTTTAAAAGCTTGGAGCAAGATGGGATCTTCGCTGAAATGGGCTAAAAGTCGCAGCTCGATTTGCGAATAGTCTGCCGCAAGAAAGCTCCATCCGGGATTTTGAGGTCGGAAGGCTTTGCGGATTTTTTTTCCTTCGGTAGAACGGGTGGGGATGTTTTGTAAGTTGGGATCTTGGCAAGAGAGCCTCCCTGTAGCAGCAACGGATTGATTGAAAGTACAGTGGATCCTTTGGGTCTTGGGATGGATGCTAAGAGGAAGGGCATCGACATAGGTAGAGCGGAGCTTTTCTAGTAAGCGATAGTCTAGGATCGACTGAACGATCGGGGATTCTGCTTTCAGGCTTTCAAGAACATCGGCAGCAGTAGAGTAACCGGTCTGTGTTTTTTTGGGGGATTTTAGTTTGAGCTTTTCAAATAAGATCACAGAAAGCTGCTTAGGAGAGTTGATGTTAAACGTCTCTTCGGCAAGTTCATAAATTGTCTTTTCAAGAGCGTCTAGCTGTTGCAATAAATCTTTTGCCATGGATTTAAGTTCTTTTTCTTCAACGAAGATCCCATGCCGCTCCATTTTAAGCAGCACAGGAAGAAGAGGGATTTCTATGTCGTAGAGGACAGAAGAGAGGTTTTTCTCTTCTAATTGCGGAGCAAAGAGTTCTTTGAGCCTCACAGTATAGTCCACGTCTTCGCAGCAGTATTCCGCGACGTGGGGAATGGGGACTTGATCCATAGTTTTCTGTTGTTTTCCTTTGCCAAGTAGCTGTTCGATGGGGATTTTAGTCACTTGGAATTTTTCTAAGGATAGAGTGTCGAGATTGTGTCTTTGGCTTTGCGGAGCAAGAAGGTAGGAGGCTAGCATGGTATCGAAACTCACCTCAGGAAGAGGTAGGCTTTCATTGCAGAGTACGTGCAGGTCGTATTTGATGTTGTGGCCAAAGCATCGTATTGTGGGATCTGCAAAAAGATCGGCTAGAGCTTTTAGGATCACGTCCTTTGGGAGGTTTCCATTGCAAGGAAGGTACCAAGCTTTTTTGGGTTTTATAGCAAAACCAATCCCTACCATTTTTGCATCCATCGCATGTAGAGAGGTGGTTTCCGTGTCGATGCAGAACTCTTGATGGTGTTTGAGTTCTTCTATGAGTCGGCTCAGTTGTTCGGCACTTTCGATGCAGAGATATTCTTTTTCTTCTTGGATGTTGTCGTGAGTCATCGCTTCGACATCGATTTCTTTTAGCAAAGACAAGAAATGCATCTCTTGGTAAAACTGCTTGAGTTCTTCTATTTTAGGTGCTTTTAGATGATAAAAGCGCTCTTCATGAGGGATGCCCACGTCTTTTTGGATGGTGGCAAGACGCCGGCACATAAGCGCGATCTCTTTTCCTTGGCGCAACATTTCCCCTTTTTTGCCTGAGATATGCTCAGATTGGCTCAGGATTGCATCTAAAGACCCGTATTCTTGTAAGAGTGCAGCCGCAGTTTTGGGTCCAATTCCTTCGATTCCGGGGATGTTATCGGAAGCATCGCCGATGAGTGCGAGCAGGTCTGCGATCTGTTCTGGTTTTACGCCGAAAAGCTCTTCTACTTTTTTGCGATCGACAATCTGGTTGTTTTTATGATTATGGACCAAGAAGACATGGTCTGATACAAGCTGGCAGAGATCTTTATCGCTTGTGCATATATAGATGGCGATGTCTTTGTCCTCGGCCCAGGATGCAATACTACCAATTGTATCATCCGCTTCCACCCCGGCTATGGAAAGAGAAGGAATGCCGGCTAGATCGCAGAATGTGAGTGCTCTTTCTAGTTGCATATAGAGATCTGCGGGCATTTTCGCTCGGTGGCTTTTGTAATCTTGATAAATTTCAGTGCGCGACTTTTTGCTATCGGGTCCATCAAAGACAGCGATGACATGATCAGGAGATAGCTCCTCCATAATTTTATACAAAGAGCGGATAAATCCGTAGAGAGCGTGTGTTGACTCTCCTTGGAGGTTTGTCATTGGATGGATCGCATAGTAAGAACGGAATAAGAAATTTACAGCGTCGAGGATGAAGAGTTTTTGCATGGATACACTAAAAAGGGTCCCCTCATTGCGAGGGGACTTGGGTTAATGGGCTTCTGAAGGGAGATATAAGTAAAGAAATTTACCGCTTAAGTCGGAACTCATGTTTGGACCGATTTGGAAGACGTGATGGATTTTTCCTGTCAGCAGAGAGGACTTTGCATGAGCGAGCTGATCTAAGATCGAACTTCGCGTATGGAGTTCTACTACTTGGTAAGGCTCTGTTTCTGGGATGCTTGCAGCCGTAGAGAGTTCTTTAAGAGCTGTAGCATAATCAGCGCCGCTTACATCGATGTATCCGAGTTTTTCCGCTTCTGAAGCGATGTAAATTTGTGCGCCGTATTCTGAGATCAGCTTTTCTTTATCTAGACGTGGCCTGCCTTGGACGACAGCATCAACAAATTGTTCATAGAGATTTGCTGTGATCTGGACAAGAGAAGCATCTTCCCCTTCTTTCCATGGACGGAAAGGGTTTAGCATGTCTTTATCTTTTCCTTGGGAAATCGTGAGGGCTTGGATCCCCAATTTTTCCATAGTCCCTGTGAAGTTGAAAGTAGGGCCTAAGATCACCCCTACAGATCCGATGACGCTTGAAGAGGTGGCAAACATTTTGTCTGCTGCAGAACAGATGTACATCCCTCCAGAAGCACAGATCCCGTCGATAAAGGCATAAATTGGCGTGTGGTATTTTTTCTTGTAGTCTAATAAAGCTTGATGGATAGAAGCGGAATCGCTAGCTGTCCCTCCAGGTGTATTTACATCGAGGTAAATCGCTTTGACTCTGTCATGGCTGAGAAAGTCTTGGCGCGAGTCAAGCAAAAGATTTTGGATGTTTTCTGCTGTAAGGTCTCCTTCTCCTACGATGCCATGAAGATTGATGCGCAAAATCGCCGGTGCATGGTCCGGAAGAAGTTGTCTTTGTCCTTCTGCATCAGGCGCGATCGAGATTTCGCTTTTTTCCGGCAGAGTAACTGTAGAACTAAAAAAAGACATGCCGAACATGACTGCGAAAACGGCTAGAAATAGTCCGAACACAATGCCGAAAGTATTGCATAAACAGCGGACCGCTGACAGAAAAATGGATTCCCTTATAAAGGTCATAGATGCCTCGTTGTGACTCTTGAATTCTATATAACTCATCTTAAAAAAGGATCTGCTTTTTTCTCTAGCTCTATATTTTTAGCCGATTTTTTAGAAAAACAGTTGGATCGATTTTGATTGTTTTGTAAAATGCCTGTCATGGATCTAATCATCACAAAAGCACAATATTCGTTTTTTAAGATCACCCAAGAGCAGCTTGTAAAGGCAAGCTGGTCCTCTATCCCTTTTTTCTTTCTCTCAAAGACAGATCGCGAAATCTCAGTGTTAGCAGAGGCTTCTGTATTTTCCGATTGTCTAGCTTGTGAAAGCGGCTGGCGAGCTTTCTATGTTTCAGGCGTGATCCCTTTTGAGGCCTGCGGTGTGCTGAGTTCTTTGCTAAAACCACTAGCAGAGCAGAAGGTTAGCATTCTCGCTATGTCGACTTTTGATACCGACTGGGTTTTTTTCAAAGAGCCCCACCTTTCTATCGTGGAATCTTCTCTTAGTAAGGCGGGATTCACGATCAGCTATGAATTAAGACAAACATGAATGTAAGTTTTTGCGTCTTGACGTGCTTGCAAAATCGAGATAATCTGACAGATTGAAAATTTAAGAGGAACTTCTATGCCTGCAGAGATGCAAATCCTTTCTTTTCCTTATATGGCTGCATTGCATGTTTGGGTTTTTGAATTATGTGTGGGGATCGTAGGTCTTTTTGCTTTGCATGCGGTATTCAAACGTCTTGTGAAATTAGTGCAGGCAAGAGCTTTGGAAAGACCGGGCGATTGGATCCAGCATTTACAAGAGATCGTATTCGGTCCAATGAGAGCCGTCTTCCTCATTATAGGAGGGTATTATGGGTTGAGCATCCTAGGATGCCGCTTTGGTTTTCAATCTATCATGGAGGCGCTAGAGCCTTTTCGGAATGCATCTGTTGTAATCTGTCTTGCATGGATGAGTTTGCGGTGGAAAAAAGCGGTCCTTCAGGCAAGCCAAAGACATTGGAAGGTATCTACACCCGGTTTGCAGCATGCTTTAGATAAGTTCCTTTCTATTCTCATATGGGTTCTTGCCATGCTGATTGTCCTTCGAGTCTTTCATCTGGATATCATGCCGCTTTTGACCTTTGGAGGGATTGGCGCTGCAGCGGTTGGTTTTGCCGCTAAAGATGTCATCGGCAACTTTTTTGGAGGTTTGATGCTCTCTGTCTCTCGGCCCTTTTCAGAAGGGGATTACATTGTGATTTCTGAACAGAGAATCGAGGGGTATGTAGAAAGGATGGGGTGGTATTTAACTGCTATCCGAGATAAAGACAAACGACCTATCTATTTGCCGAACTCGATCTTTGCAAGTGCAGTTGTAGTCAACAACTCCAGAATGACCCATCGTAGAATCTATGAAACAATCGGTGTTAGTTATGCCGATTTTTCCAAGTTAAGCGAGCTTACAGGAAAAATCCGTGCCTATGCGGTCCAAAACCGTTCTATAGATTCAAGCGAGCCGCTTTTGGTGTTTTTTCAGAACATAGGAGCTTACTCCCTTGATATTCTCATTGACATGTATGTTTATGAGACCCATTGGGAAGGGTATTTGCAAGTACGAGAAGAAGTGCTCAAAAGCATCTATGCGATTATTCTAGAAACAGGAGCTGAAATCCCTTCTCCGAAAACCTCAGTAGAAATTATGCAGAAAATATAACTGGTTTTTTCGAAAAATTGGAGGATGCATGGAAAAAACATTGGTTCATCTATTCATAGCTGCAACCATAGTTGCTTCAAACGGATTTTGTAGAAACAGTTCGATCGATTAGAACCCAAATATCTCTCTTAATCCTCAGGACGTTCCGATCTTTTATAAAGATAATGACATGAGAGGATTTGGTGCTGCGAATGTATTTCTCATTCAAATGGACAATATAACAGCATCGGATGGAAGTGAAATGTCCGTTTCTCGTATTTCTCTCAGTATTGAAACGCCTGTTTCTCTCGATAAAACAGGTGTAAAAACGTTTCCAATGGTTTGGTCCATTAACACCTTCTTACAAGGAAATATTGAACTTCTTTCGAAACTCATTGGTCTAGCTCCAAATTATAAATTCCGG
>CAMFIG010000049.1 GCA_945952445.1 uncultured Chlamydiae bacterium | reverse complement strand
GATCTTATGATCGACGAGCGTCAGCGAGTTGATCATGGAATTGTACAAAGTCGAGTTATATAAAAATCTTCTTTTGCAAAAATAAAAAGGCAGAGTACCTTCAAAAGCAGACCTATCCACAGGAGCCATGCGGTGAAGATCTGTTCAATATCTCAGTTCGGTCTGTTATTTCATCTTATCCAGCAGCAGGGATATAAAATCCTGGGTCCTAAGATGCAAGATGAAGCGATTGTTTATAGGGAGCTGAAGTCTTTAGAAGACCTTCCTATTGGGTGGATGGATGAGCAGGGACCCGGATTTTATCGGCTTAAACGAAGGCAGGACCTTGCATATTTTGGTTACAATTTAGGTCCTGATAGCTGGAAGAGATATCTTTTTCCTCCAAAAGAGAAATTATGGTCTGCTAAGACGCAGGGCCATAAACTGGCAATCTATGAGGAAAAAATCCCAGAAGAAAAGATGGCTTTTATCGGAGTTAGAGCTTGCGAAATCCAGGCGATGGTAGTTTTAGATGCGGTCTTTCAACATCCTTTAGCAACCTATACTCAATATCAGCAACGAAGAGAGCAGCTGCTTGTGATTGCTGTGAACTGTACAACAGCCGCGGCCACCTGTTTTTGTTCTTCGATGGACGCAGGCCCTGAAGTGAAAGGGGGATATGATCTTGCGCTGACAGAGATCATAGAAGGGGAAGAGCATTATTTTCTTGTCCAAGAAGGCTCTTTAAAAGGCAAAGAGCTCATTGAGGCCCTTCATCTTGAAGAAGCAAGTCAAGAGGCTTGCCAAAAAGGAAAAGAACGCGTGCTCGAGACAGAAAAGAAGCTGCAAAGGAAGGTAGAAAACCAAAGTGTGCATGAGGTGTTATTAGAAAGCTGGGAGAGCAAGCGCTGGGATGAAGTAGCTAAGCGCTGTGTGAACTGTGCTAATTGCACGATGGTTTGTCCTACCTGTTTTTGTTCGCATACAGAAGAACTGGTGAGCTTGGATGGACAGCATGCAGACCGCTGGCAGACTTGGGATTCTTGTTTTCATCTTGGCCATTCTTACATGCATGGAGGCAGCGTGCGAGCTTCTGCGCAGTCGCGCTATCGCCAATGGCTCACACATAAGTTTGGTACTTGGTGGGATCAGTTTGGGATGTCGGGATGCGTAGGATGTGGAAGATGCATTGCATGGTGTCCTGTAGGGATCGATGTCACGGAAGAACTTACCAACCTCAAAAAGGATTTTGATGAAAAACATCGCTGATTTGTTAGTCTCGCACCCCTTTTTTTCTGGGATTTCTTCAGAAGAGATCTCTTCTTTTGCAGGATGTGGTAAGAATGTCGTTTTTTCTTCTGGAGAAGTCATAGCAAGGATAGGAGATCCTGCAGAGACATTTTACTTGCTCCGAGAAGGCCATATCGATCTTTGTTTGGAGATGCGGGCAAAAAAGCCTTATGTTTTCCAAACGCTTGGGAAGGGGGATATTTTGTGCGTGTCATGGCTGATCCCTCCTTATCGATGGATGGCGACTGCCATTGCAAAAGAAACGACAAGAGCCATAGCCCTTGATGGGCTTTGCTTAAGAGAGAAATGCGAGAAGGACCCATTACTGGGTTTTCAGCTGCTCAAGCAGGTGGTGCAGCATCTGGTTTCTCGGGAAGAAGCACTTCGACTGCATTTGTTAGATATTTATGCTAAGGAGGAGGGATGATCCTTCCAAAGCGATATGCAATCGATGCGATCCAGCAAGAAACCAAAGATACTTTTACATGGACTCTCTCTTCTCTAGATGGACAAGATTCTGCTTTTCTTCCTGGACAATTTCATATGATCTACGATTTTGGATATGGAGAGATCCCTATTTCCATCAGCGGAGATCCCCAAAAAAAGCTTATGCATACTATCCGCGCTGTAGGGCCGATTACTTCGCATCTGCAAAAACTCTCTATAGGAGAAGAGGTGGGAATCCGTGGCCCTTTTGGAACCCATTGGCCGCTTGAAAATATAGGAGAAGATCTGCTGATCATTGCAGGCGGCGTTGGGATTGCTCCTTTAAGGCCTGTGGTCTACCATGCGCTGCAAAACCCTCTTCAGTATTGCAGACGGACTTTGCTATATGGAGCGAGGACGCCAAGTGATCTTCTCTATGTGCAAGAAATGGAACAATGGAAAAAGTCAGGCTTTGAGGTGTATACGACTGTAGATCATGCAGAAGATAGATGGAATGGCCATGTAGGAGTAGTTACCGCTTTGATTCGTAAAGCTCTCATCAGACCTAAACATACGTTAACGCTTCTTTGTGGACCCGAGGTGATGATGCAGTTTGCTATCCAGGAGCTTTTACGTGGAGGCGTTGATGAGGAGAGGATCTATCTTTCTTTGGAAAGGAATATGGAGTGTGCGATTGGATTTTGCGGTCATTGCCAGTTAGGCCCCTATTTTTTATGCAAAGATGGTCCCATCTTTTCCTACCCAAAGCTCAAAAAATGGATGTATATACGGGAGTTATAGGATGCAAGAATCGACAAAGCCAAAGCTCGCTGTTTGGAAATTCGCATCTTGCGATGGCTGCCAGCTCTCTTTGCTCGACTGTGAAGAGGAGCTATTGGAGCTTGCAGACATCTGCCAGATCGCCAATTTTTTAGAATTATCATCCCGCCGCTTAGAGGGGCCTTATGATATCTCTTTAGTGGAAGGGTCGATCTCTACACCGGAGGATCAAAAAAGGATCCAAGAGATCCGCAAGATGTCGAAGACGCTGATTACGATTGGCGCCTGCGCGACGTCAGGGGGAATCCAAGCATTGCGTAACTTTGCACATAAGCCGGAGTTTTTGCAGGTGGTGTATGCAAAGCCTGAATATATCCAGTCTCTAGAGACGTCCACGTCTATTTCTCATCACGTGTTTGTTGATTATGAGCTGCAAGGATGTCCGATTAACAAACATCAGCTTTTGGAAGTGATTGTGAGTTTTCTGCGAGGTAAGAAGCCATCTATTTCCAGCACAAGCGTGTGCACGGAGTGCAAGATGAAAGGCAATGTGTGTGTGACGGTAGCATATGGAATTCCTTGTTTGGGACCTGTCACGCATGCCGGCTGTGGAGCCTTATGTCCTTCTTATAAGAGAGGGTGTTACGGTTGCTTCGGCCCAAAGGAGACTGCAAACCCGCTTGCTCTGACGCGCTGGTGGGAGCTGGAACTCCATGCAGAAAAAGATCTTATCCGACGTTCTTTGCAGACATTCCAATGTGCAGCAGAACCTTTCCGACAAGCGAGTGAAGAATATGAATGAACAAGAAGGCAAAGAGATCTCTTTGAAGGCAGGGATCAAGACGAGGACTGTGCATGTCGATTACTTGGCAAGAGTTGAAGGAGAGGGATCTCTTTATCTTCATATGCGCGGGGGGCAAGTTGAGTGCGCGCAGTTGAAAATTTTTGAGCCTCCTCGGTTTTTTGAAGCGCTCTTGCAAGGAAGAGATTGTCTTGAAGCGCCCGACATTACATCTCGGATCTGCGGTATCTGCCCCGTGGCGTATCAGATGAGCGCTATCCATGCAATAGAGCAAGCTTTTGGGATCGACATCCCCCATCATATTCACGCGCTGCGCCGGCTTTTGTACTGTGGAGAGTGGATAGAAAGCCATACCTTGCATCTGTATATGCTGCATGCCCCTGATTTTTATCGATGCGCCGATGCGATTGAGATGTCTAAAATCTATCCGAAGGAACTGCAAAGGGGGCTACGGATCAAAAAGGCAGGCAATGCCCTTATACGGATGCTGGGAGGAAGAGAGATCCACCCTATCAACGTCAAGGTAGGTGGTTTTTATCGCCTTCCTACAAAAGAAGAGATCCAAGGAGTTATCCCTGTTTTGCAAGAAGCTCTGGAGGCTGCGATCGAAACAGTCCATTGGGTGAGTGGATTTTCATTTCCGGCTTTAAAAAGAGACTATGAATGCGTCGCTTTAGTAGATGGAAAAGAATATCCCATGAATCGAGGAGAGATCGCATCGACAAAAGGTCTGAAGATCCCCGTAACAAGCTTTGATGCGCATTTTGAAGAGAGGCAGGTGCCCTATAGCACCGCTCTGCATGCGGCGATCAAGGAGCGCGGCTCTTATCTTGTAGGCCCGATGGCGCGTTATAATCTGAACCGCCATCTTTTATCGCCTCTTGTCCAAGAGACGATCCGTTCGATCTGCTTTGAAGAGCAATGTGTTAATCCCTTTCGAAGCATTATCGTGCGCGCTTTGGAAATCCTCTATGCTTGTGATGAGGCACTGCGGATCCTCCGAGAATATGCCTGGAGTTTAGAATCCCCTTGCGTGCCCATAGAAAGACGAGCTTCTGTCGGCTATGCAGCTACAGAAGCGCCTCGAGGTCTTTTAGTACATCGCTATCACCTGAATGGAGAAGGAGTGATCGAAAAAGCCAATATTGTGCCACCCACCTCGCAGAACCAACGAACGATCGAAGAGGATTTAGAAGCTTTTGCACGTGCTAATACGGGGCTTTCTGATGCAGAGCTAACGCATTTATGTGAGCAGACGGTACGCAACTATGATCCTTGTATCTCCTGTTCAGCGCATTTTCTAAAGCTCGAGCGTCTGCATGGATAAAATAGGGGTTGTAGGGGTTGGTAACCCCTGGAGAGGAGACGATGCCATAGGCTGGGCTGTCATCGATACCTTGGAAGGAAAAATCGATGCAGGTGCAGTTTTATACAAAGTGCAGGGGAGTCTTTTTGAAATCATCGACCTTCTCCAGATGCATGAGCATCTCTATTTAATCGACGCATGGAAAGCAGACCTTCCGATCGGAAGCTGGCAGAGGCATGATGCAAAAAAATGTGTGTTTGCAAAGGAGGGACAGCCAGCTTCCTCTCATGGACTTGGGGTTGCTGAGGCTATCGCTATCGCAAAAAACTTGGACCAAATGCCCGCATCGGTTGTAATCTATGCTGTCTGCGCAAAAGAGTATGGGATAGGTCAGAAGATGGATCCTCAACTAAAAGAATCCATCGAACATGTAGCGCAGGCGATTTGCAAGGAGGTAGAAATATGCATGAAAAAGGGATCATGGACTCTTTAATGCAGAAGATTTTTAGGGTAGCAGAAAGAGAAGGGGCCACGAGAGTGACTTGTGTATCGGTGTGGTTAGGAGCCCTTTCCCACATGTCTAAAGAGCACTTTCAAGAACATTTTGATATCGCAGCAGAAAATACAATGGCTCAAGATGCTTTTCTTGAAATTGAAGAGTCTTCGGATTTAACTCATCCTCAAGCACAAGCTATCTTGTTAAAAAGCATAGAGGTTGATTCTTGAAACACCTGCAAATTTCTATTAGAGGGTGTGTGCAAGGCGTCGGTTTTCGTCCTTTTATTTTTCGACTGGCACAGCACTATTCCCTTGTAGGAAATATTCGCAATACAGGTGAAGGAGTAGAAATCTCTGTCCAAGGAGAGGAGACTCTTCTTGTTCAGTTCCAAGAAGACCTCATCGCAAAGCGTCCTGCAGGATCTCGTATCGATGCTCTGCGGGTAGACCCTCTTCCTATAGAACCTTTTCATGAGTTCTCTATCTTGCCGAGCATTCAAAAAGGGAGTAGTTCTCTTTCTTTGCTTGCCGATACTGCGATCTGCTCTCAGTGTTTACAAGATCTGAAAGATCCTAGCTGTCGCAGATATCGATATCCATTTGTGCATTGTGTGAGTTGTGGCCCAAGGTTTAGCCTTCTGCATCAAATTCCCTTTGATAGGGGGCATACTTCTATGTGTGAGTTTCCCATGTGCAAGGAGTGTTTGCAGGAATATGAAGATCCAAACAATCGAAGGTTTTATTCGCAAACGAATTGCTGTCCTTCTTGTGGTCCCAAGCTTTCTTTTCGAAGATCTTCAGGTGAGAGCTGTTCTCAGGGGGAAGATGCCCTGCAAATGGCCATAGAGGCTCTTAAGCAAGGAGACATTGTAGCGGTAAAAAGCACGGGAGGGTATCAGCTGCTTGCCGATGCGACCAGTAAACAAGTCGTGGAAAAGCTGCGCCGTCGTAAGAGGCGGCCTACAAAGCCATTTGCACTCCTCATCTCGGGGATAGAAGAAGCACATCGGATGGCGCATGTCTCAACTGTAATGGAAGAGACGCTCTATTCTTCTAAGGCCCCGATCGTGCTCTGCCCACAAAGAAAGGGATCTTTTGTTGTCCTTGAAGTTACTTGTAGCAGCCCTTATTACGGACTTATGCTCCCTCATAACGGATTACAGCATCTTTTGGTGGAAGCTTTGCAAAGACCGCTTGTAGCGACAAGTGGAAATGTCTCTGGCAAACCCTTATGCATTACCGAAGAAGAGGCCTTTACAGATCTTATGTCGATTGCAGATGCCTTTCTTGTTCACAATCGAAAGATTGTGCATCGTCTCGATGACTCAGTTGTTCATGTAATTGGAGAGCAGCCCGTGATGATCCGAAGGGCGAGAGGATATATTCCCTATGTGCTGGAAATGGAAGGATCCAAAGAGGGTGGTGTTTTGGGGACAGGTAGTCATATGAAAAATACCTTTGCGCTCGCCAAAGGACCTTCAATTTATATGAGCCAGCACATCGGAGACCTTGAATCAGTTGCAGCCTGCCAAAGTTATGAGAAGGAAATAGAGAAATGGGAAAACCTTTTATCTTTGAAGGTAGAGACAGCTATTTGCGATATGCACCCGCAGTATCATCCACGCCAATATCTCGAAAGAAAAAAAATCTCCTTTGAAGAGGTACAACATCATCATGCCCACATTTTCTCAGGCAAGATCGATACAAAGATTCCGTATCCTTTTCTTGCGATCACTTGGGATGGCACGGGGTGGGGAGAGGATGGGACTATCTGGGGTGGCGAGGGGTTTGCAGTCACAGAGAAAGAGATGACAAGAGTGTCTACAATCCATCCTTTTAGGCTGCCTGGCGCTGAGGCTGCGGTCAAAGAGCCGAGGAGGGCGGCTCTTGGAATGCTGTTTGCTGCCTATGGAGAAAGTATCCCTCCGAAATATCGACAGTGGCTAAGAGAACAGTTTACAGAGCAAGAGATCGATTGGCTATTACATGCTCTCCAAAAAGGGGTGCAATCTCCTATAACTACCAGTATAGGAAGGCTTTTTGATGGCATCTCTGCTCTTTCTGGAACCTGCCTGCATTCTCATTTTGAAGGAGAGGCTGCAGTTTGTCTGGAGGCAAGAGCCCTCCATGCTCCATCTACCGGCACGTGTACTTTTCCTCTTTTTTACCAAGACGGTCTTTGGATTTTAGATTGGCGTCCGATCTTAGATGTAGTAGAGATGGCAAGGCCGTTTCACCAGGCTCTAGCCGGATCTGTCGCGGCTCTTGCAAAACATACAGGGCTGAAAAATGTTTTGTTGACAGGAGGGGTCATGCAGAATAAATTCTTAGCAGAACAAATAATCGATGTTTTGAGACTGCAGGGATGTGTTCCTTATTGGCATGAGAATATTCCTCCTAATGATGGGGGGTTGTCGGTAGGTCAGATAGCTGCTATGAGAGGATAACACTATGTGTCTTGCTTTGCCGGGAAAGATCATATCTATCGATAAAACGGGGGAGCTTTGCATGGGAGAAGTCGATTTTGCCGGAGTTAGAAAGACGATCTGTTTGGAGTATACCCCGGAATCTCAAGTAGGAGACTATGTTCTTGTTCACGTAGGATTTTCCATCAGTGTCTTGAAAGAGTCCGATGCAAAAGCTACTCTAGAGTGGCTTGCCAAGGCAGTCTTATGAAATATGTCGACGAATACCGCGATGCAGCAAGCGTCAGACAGATGGCAGAAGCCCTCCATACCATCACAACGAAGAAGTGGACGATCATGGAAGTCTGCGGAGGGCAGACCCATTCCATTATGAAGTTCGGACTGCATCGTCTTCTGCCGGATAAGATTCGCTTGATTCATGGTCCTGGATGTCCTGTCTGTGTGACACCTATCGATAGAATCGATCATGCCATCGAGATTGCTTTGACCCAGGGAACGATTCTCTGTTCTTTTGGCGATATGCTAAGAGTTCCTGGAACTGTCACCGATCTGATGACAGCAAAAGCCAAAGGAGCTGATGTGCGGGTGATCTACTCTCCCTTGCAAATTTTCGACATAGCTGCCAAGCATCCCGAAAAGGAAGTGGTTCTCTTCGCTGTAGGCTTTGAGACGACGGCTCCTGCGATTGCGATGGCTATATGGATGGCAAAAAAACGCTCTTTGAAGAATCTCTCCTTTCTCGTATCTCATGTTCTTGTGCCGCCGGCGCTTGATTTTTTACTGAGCTCTCCGGGACAGCAGATACAAGGTTTTTTGGCAGCGGGTCATGTATGTACTGTGATGGGATCCCATGAATATGGACCGATAGCTAAGAAATATCAGGTTCCTATTGTGATCACGGGGTTTGAACCTCTTGATATCCTACAGGGAGTCTACTTGTGTGTCCAAGAGCTCGAAACAGGAGAATGTAGAGTAGTAAACCAGTATGAGAGGTCGGTAAAAAAAGAAGGAAACTTGCCAGCACAACATCTTTTAGAGAAGGTCTTTATTTGTGAGGATCGATCTTGGAGAGGGATGGGAACAATCCCTGATAGTGGGTTAGGGTTACATTCCGACTTCTCTGTTTATGATGCCGAGCATAGATTTCCCAAGATTGTCAAAAGAACTCATGAAGACAATGGATGCATCAGCGGTCTAATTATGCAGGGAAAAAAAAGCCCCCACGAATGCCCTCTTTTTGGAGGAGCCTGTACTCCAGAGTGTCCCAAAGGGGCTCCTATGGTCTCAAGCGAGGGGGCTTGTGCTGCCTATTATCAATATACGAGGAAAAAACGATGACTTATGCATGTCCTGTGCCTGTTGAGGAAAAAGAGGTGATCACTTTATCCCACGGCAGCGGAGGAAGGCAGACTCACCAGCTAATCCAAACGGTGTTTTTACCAGCCTTTCAAAATCGCTGGCTAGAGATGCTCCATGATGGTGCCTTTTTGACAGTCCCAGATCGCGATATTGTCATGACGACGGATTCGTATGTCGTGCAGCCGATTTTTTTCCCTGGAGGCGACATTGGGAAATTGGCGATCACGGGGACGGTGAATGACCTTGCGATGTGTGGAGCGAAGCCCCTTTATTTTAGCTGCAGTCTGATTTTAGAAGAAGGATTCCCGATCGAAGACATAAGAAAGGTGGTAGATTCGATGCAGAGGGAAGCAAAGGCAAGTGGAGTCCATATTGTCACTGCAGATACAAAAGTGATTGAAAGGACATCGGGGAAAAATCTTTTTATCAATACGACTGGTATTGGTGTCAAATGGAGTGCATCTCCTATAAATCCCTTACAAATCCGAGAGGGAGATGCCATTCTTCTCAGCGGAGATATCGGACGGCACGGTATGGCTGTTATGGCAGAACGGGAAGGTCTGCGCTTTGAGACGCCGTTGCTCAGCGACTGCGCTTTGCTAGCGCCTGCCGTCGAAGCGTTGCTCCAAGGCGGGATTGAGCTGCATTGTCTGCGCGACATCACAAGAGGAGGGCTAGCTACCTGTCTTGTTGAACTTGCTGAAAGCGCACAGAGCAACTTCCTTATAGAAGAAGAAACTATCCCCATCTGTAATCTCGTCGAAGGAGCTTGCGAGATTTTAGGGTTAGATCCTTTATATGTGGCTTGTGAAGGTAGATTTGTCACCTTTGTTCCTGCTGGGCAGGTAGCTCAAGCTCTTGCAATCCTTGCGCGCCATGATCCTCTACTGCCGGCATGCCAGATTGGTACTGTAGAGAGCGCAGGCTCTTTGGGGTCGGTGACCTTGCAAAATGGCTTTGGTACAGAAAGATATCTACACCGGATGATGGGGAGCTTGCTCCCGAGGATCTGCTGATGGAAGGATCTTGGCTTTTATTAATAGGGGTGACTTCTGTGCTAGGCATGCGCCATGGCCTTGACTTAGACCATCTAGCCACAATCGATGCGATGACCCGCTCTTTGCAGGCGCCTTATGCTAAGAGGGCAGGGCTTCTCTTTTCTTTGGGACATGGTTTTGTCGTCATCGCGATAGCACTTCTTGTAGGAGCTTGTCAGATGGAGATGCCGTCTTGGCTCGAGTCGTTAGGATCCTGGATTTCGATTTTCTTTTTATTCCTATTCGGTGTTTTAAATTTATGGAGTGTGTTTTCGCCAGAGTGGAGAGAGTCTGCTCCAAGAGGTCTGCGAAGTTTAGTTCTGAAAAAGATAGCAATGAGTTCTTTACATCCCTTGGGAATCGTTGCCATCGGGGCTTTGTTTGCTGTGTCTTTTGATACCCTCTGCCTTGTCGCTATGTTTTCCTTGAGCGGTTCTGCAGCTGCTCTAGGCATAGCTTTTTCTGCCTTTTTGGGAGTTTCTTTTATGCTCGGGATGATGATCACCGACGGTCTCAACGGCTGGCTTGTAGGTTCTTTAGTGGCAAGAGCGGATGCTCTTTCTTTGCGTATTTCGCGAGGTTTGGGACTTGCGATTACTTTCTTCAGTCTGATATTGTGCGGATTGGGCCTCTATAACAGAGTTTTTTCTTAAGGTGCATGATGAAAATTGTAGAGCATCCTTGGCAAGCGGTAGCTTCTATCACTTCTTTTCAAAGGGTTTTTGTTCATGGAGGGGCTGCAACGCCCTGTGCATTACTCGATGCCTTGTATGATAGAGCGCAAGAGCTTGCAGAGGTTGAATGGATCCATCTCCATTTAATGGGAGATGTTCCACATGGAAGAAAGTGCTTTACGCAAGCATTCCGGGCTGCAAATCTCTTTGTAGGACCGAATGTTAGACGCTATATGGATTATGACTATATCGACTACCTTCCTTGCTTTTTGTCGGAGATCCCCGCGCTTTTTTATTCGAAAAAAAGAGCGCCGCATGTAGCTCTTATCCATGTCTCTCCTCCCGACAAACATGGATATTGTACTCTTGGAACAAGTGTAGATATTGCAAAAGCGGCAGTAGATACAGCAGACCTTGTCATCGCGCAAATCAATCCGCAGATGCCTAGAGTGCATGGAGATGGGTTTATCCATGTGCGAGACATCGATATCGGAGTAGAAGTGAATACGCCCATTTTAGAAGAGGAAGCGCCCTCTCCTAGTGCATTAGAAAAAAAGATCGCAGAGCATGTAGTTAGCCTTATTGAAGACGGGTCGACGTTGCAGGTGGGAATCGGGAGGATGCCGAGTGCTGTATTATCACAGCTAGGTTCTCACAGGCATCTTGGAATTCACACGGAAGTGTGTTCGGATGCCATGCTGCCACTCATCCAATCAGGTGCGATAGATAACTCACACAAGAAAATCCACCCTGGTAAGATCGTCTCCGCATTTGCCATCGGAACGCGTAAATTATATGATTTTTTAGATGACAATGTGAGCGTCGCTCTTCTTCATGTAGCCTATACCAATCATCCAGAGATCATCGGAAGAAATGACAAAGTAGTTGCAATTAACTCTGCCGTAGAAATCGATTTAACAGGACAGATTTGTGCCGACTCGATAGGAGCTAAGGTGATTTCCGGTGTTGGAGGCCAAATCGACTTTATGCGAGGTGCGATGCTTTCTAAAGGCGGAAAATCGATCCTAGCACTTCCCAGCCGCACAGATCAAGGACAATCAAAGATTGTAAGCGTGCTCAAGCAAGGTGCTGGTGTGGTGACAACAAGAGCGCATATTTATTATGTTGTCACAGAATACGGGATCGCCGATCTCTATGGAAAGACGCTCAAAGAAAGAGCTAAAGCTCTCATTGGAATCGCTCATCCCGAAGATAGAGAGCGGCTAGATAGAGAATGGAGACAGCTCCATGTGGCTCATCAGTAACGTTTTCTTACATCGATGATGGATCCGGTTTGCCTACTTTGCAGCAGACGCAAAGTGACTTCAGCGATTTCCTCTGGATCTAAAAGAGAAGAGAGTTCCTCTTCAGGGAAATGGGTTCTGCGCATTTTCGTATTGGTTCTTTGAGGAACTAGGACATTGACAAACAGGTCCGGCATGGCTTCAGCAAGGCCTTGGGAGAAGTTCACGACAGCTGCTTTGGCAGCAGAGTAGATCAGAGACTCTTTTCTGCCTTTGGCATAGGAAGAGGAGGCGATATTCACGATGTGCCCTCCTTTTTTGATCCGGACGCTTTGGCTGCAATAGATAAGGCTTGTTAGGTTCGTTGCGATAATCTGGTTGATCTCTTCTATAGATAGATCGAGCAATCCTTTTTTAGAAAAACTTCCAATGCTGTTGATCAGTCCGTCGATTTCTCCATGGGTTTCGTGGATTTTCTCAAAGATTTTCTTTGTGCTTTCGGGGTCTGTCAGATCTATGGGGTAGTGCAAAGAGCTTTTAGAAAGCAGGATCGTTTGGGCTCCTGCCTTTTTAAGAAAGCTTGCGATGGCAGAGCCGATATCTCCGGTGCCGCCTGTGATCGCATAGATCTTGCCGCTTACAGAAAGAACATCGCAAGAATCTACTGACTGAGGAGAGATTCTCAATAGCTGCTCTGCCAAAAACAGGTCGAGCTCTGTGGTGATCTTGAGGTTCTTTTCCTCTCCTTGGACAATATGGACCGGATGGCCAAGATGAAGCACAAGGCTGCAGTCATCAGTGCTATTTTCAATTTTTTGTTTTTTTGCCCATTCATGCGCTTGTAGAATTAATGGATAAGAGAAGCTCTGAGGGGTTTGGCCTCTTTGGAATTCCCTTCGTTGAGGGATCTGTTGGATCTGCTCCCCATCTGGAGAATAGACGAGAGTATCGGTAGATGGGATGCAGGTGTCTACAGCATTGTGGATTTGTACTTGTAAAAGGTTTTCTAGTAGGATTTTTTGAGAGACAAAAGGGCGCACGGCGTCGTGGATCATCACAAATTCTGTTGTAGGGTCGCAAGCGAGAAGCCCAAGATAAGAGGACTCTTGCCTTGTAGATCCTCCAGCAACGCAACGAATAGGAAGAGCTGTGGATAGAGAAGAGAGTTCTACTTCATCCATCCATTCTGTGGGAATAACGAGGATAATCTCGGCAAAATAAGGGATTTTAAGAAACCTTTCCATCGTATGTACATAGATAGGTTTACCGGAGAGCTTATGGAACTGCTTGGGTTTTTCGCTGCCAAAGCGCATTCCCACGCCTCCCATTAACAAAACAGCAGAGCATCTGGGAAAGCGTTCTTGAGGAGAATGATCCATTGAGTTACCATGGTGACGGTTTTTCTACTAAAGTAGTGAAAAGATCGTTTTCGTGCAATTTTTTCAGCCTAAGTAGCTCAACTGGCAGAGCAACGCATTCGTAATGCGGAGGTTGTAGGTTCAATTCCTGTCTTAGGCAATCTTAAAAGATCTAAAAAGTCATATTTCCACTGGCAGTCCATTTAAGACATTTAGATTGGTGAGGAATTTTTTTAAAGATGGTGCGCCTCCGAGTTCGTCAAATTCTTTAAGTTTCACAAGGATGAACCTGTTTGATGTCTGTGTCTTAAATAGCCAACTTTTTCAATAAAGGAGTTCAAAGTGGCAGCTATTTCTAGTCGTTTGCCTTTAGCAGAATCCATTGACCATGCTTATGAAGTTGCGTCAAGGTTTTCATCCAATCTGTCTTGTTTGCAAGAGAATCCTAAAGAGTATAGAGCTGAGAAAATTCAAGAGGCGCATGAGTGGATTCAGTCTTTTGCCGGGTCTTTTCAAGAGTGGAAGCAAGGAGTAAAGGGAGAAGTTGAATTAGCAATCATTTTGCAAGGGACTGTGGATAAAGTAGCTGAGATTCGAAAGAAAATTATTCAACTTGCGCCTCCTTATATCATAGATAAAATCCATCAGCTTCGGTTTGCGTTAGCAGAAAACCAAGATATACATTCCATTCGATCCTGGATGATTGAATTATGCAGGCATGCTCCTGTGTTTAAGGATTATCTATACGGCAGCCTACAAAATCTATATCCATCGCAAAGCTCTATGGAATTTGGCAAGGCGGCTTTTTTGGGAATTCATGGGGTGGAAGTTCCCAACTCAAAAAAAATGGAGGCTTTAGATTTAGCACTTCTTCTGCAGATTATCGATTGTTTGCAGCACGGCAATGAACAGCAAGCAGCTCTCTATACCGAAAGTCTCCCTCCTCATGTGCAAGGCATTCTGTTTGCTAATGTATATATCATGGCAAGAGTTCGTTCAAGAGATGAAGAAGCTTTGCGTTTTGGTTTCATGAATGCCCAAACTCCGGAGTCTTACACATTCATTCCTGTTATAGTCAAAATAAAAATTGTTGAAGCAACTCATCGGGAGGTACTCAGGAACTACAGAACCGATACGCAGGAGCCTGCCATTGCAATAAAAAGGGATGGTCTTGTAATTCCTCCTTCAGTGATGCAAGTTGTGATGGCAAGCTTAGAAAAGGCCGCTAAAAAAAATCGACAGATCGAATTTTCTCAGGCCTCTTCAAACCCATATGCGATGTTTGCGCACTCTTATGATGCAAGATCTACATTTGGCAAGCTGATAGATTATAAAGGTTTAATGTTTTTCTGTGCTGAGGCTGCCATCCTAGCGCAGCAATTTGCAGATCCGCTTATACAACGTGAGTTTCAAGATCTCGATAGCCGACAAGCTCAGAAGCTTTCCGGGCGCTATTTTTATCTTGCAAGGCGGGATTGGCTTTCGATCAAAACGAGAGTATCGTATGAGGTCCTTCAATGTAAGTTCACTCAAAACCTAGCGTTGAAAAAACTACTTGTTGCCACCGGCAATGCCTATCTTATAGATCGAGATTCTTCAAAAAATAGGTTTGAACGCAATCTCCTTGGAAGAATGCTGATGCAGCTTCGAAGTTCGCTGAAATCCTGAGAGCTGACTGTAGTGGAAAGTGTCCAAGGACAGAGATCTGTAAAGAAAAGTAAATTGTTTTTTTCTTTTATTAAATCCGTCTATCTCTTTATAATTGTCTTAATTTAAAATTAACTGGTAATTATGTCTTCATTTGTTGTTGAGCGTAATGTAGTTTCTCGCCATTTTTCTTTGCCGATGCCTGTTGAAAAAAGCTTAGGTTGGTGCGGTAGACAGGTTTCTCGGTTGACTTCAGATTTGCCTAGCAAACATGCTTTCAAAGAAATTCTATATAGAATTGGCGTCGTTGTTTCAGTCATTATTCCTTTGCTTGGATTGATTGCTTATCGGCTCGGTTTGTGTGAGAGCTCCTCTTCTATTCAAGCTCCTGCTAAGAGTTCTCTATTTCAAATTCCATTGGATGCGAAAGTACAAGAGGGTTACGGAGAGTACATTCTAAGATTTAGAAATAACCAGAATATCGTCGACCTTGCAACGTATGGAAAAGCCCATGAAGTGATAGAAAAATTTGAGGTGACTCGCTGGATGGCAGATCATCCGACAGCAACTGCACAAGACAGAAGCGAAGCCCTCAGGAAAGCGATTGCTGAAATTCATCCGGACCTGATTCTTACTTTTATTCCTAAAACTCTTTTTGAACTTTTATTTATCCGAGAGGTGATAGAAGAAGATCTGCAAAAAATTAGAGGTTTTTCTTATGCAACACCAGGCAGTCCGACAGCGCGAGAAGTGGATAATCTTAGAGAATTATGCCAGGCATCTCATAACTCGTGGTTAAAAATAAGCCCAACACAAGAGATTCATCACCGTCTTAACACGCGTCTGCAAATTCTTTGTAACCAAAAAAACTTTGGCGCGGATCTTGTCATGGGGCAGATGGTTTCTCTGTTAGAAAACCAAGTGCATTTTCTAGAGAAGGTTGTTCCTGATTATGAACAGTTTGCTAGCTGCTCCGATCCGAGCTTTTTCAGTCATTTTTCTACAGAGTCTCAGCGAGGGGGATTAAAAGGACTTCGATTTTCCAACGAGTCGATGGCTAATATTTTGCGCCAGGCTCTATATTTAGAATGCTCGCAAGCAGCTCAAGGGAAAGCGATACTGTACCGCGGCGGAAAAACAAAAGAAGACTTGCCAACTTTTACGCGAGATGATGGAAAAAGCTTTTGCTATAGCCTTTCCTATGGGAATAGTCTTTTTGCAGGGTTCGTTCATGATCCTGAAGCGATGGCTTTCCGTTATATGAAAATGCGAGATAGAGACGCTTATGCATTGTTTTATGATCCTCATAATGCAAGTGATCGAGATCTTCTTTTCTGCCCTCCCGCTTTAGCAGTGAAGACATTGTTTGGGAGCGGGGAGTTTTTCCATGGAAGGTCTAAGGCCTATCAACAAAATGCAAATGAGAAAGTTAGGGGATATCTTGGGATGTTGGACATAGCATATGAGGCATTTCCTCATAAGAGCCCTCTTGAAAAAAATAGATTTACAGCTCTTTTTCAACAAAAAATGCAAGAAGCTATCTTATTGAAGCCGGCTCAATCGAGGTAATGGCTGCAGTAGGAATCCTGCTTTTTGGTTTGCACGAAATAGCGAAAAGGAAAATTATAGCTGTTTATTCTCGATTTCAGGTATAAATCGGGCCCTTTCAAGTAGCAAGTGCAACCATTAGTCAAAAAAAATATAGCTGTTAAAT
>CAMFIG010000048.1 GCA_945952445.1 uncultured Chlamydiae bacterium | reverse complement strand
ATGTTCTAGATCTTGGGCTAATTTGTGAATTTATTTTTTTGGAATGGTATTACATAGTGCATTCTCATATATGCTTAGGAGACGAAGAAGGCAAAGCTTACGCGGGCCATCTGATCCAAGCTACTATATCTTTTACCGCAGAGATCCTACTCCATGTAATTGATTCTCCCCTTTCAAAACACCGAATCGAAGAGCTAGGAATTCTTGCCTTTTCCTTCCCCCATCCCCTTCACGGCAATCGAGAATGAAATCTTTCCCAAGCAAGGAGACCTTCCTTGATGTAGTTTTTCCATTCAACCACACCGCGGCATCCAGATCGATATGGATATTCTAAGATCGTAGGATGAAATCCATTTTCAACAAGGAGTTTACCTAAAATTAATTGTTCTAAACGCCCCGTTCCATCTCGCACAGGATGGAGCCAGTCATGCCGTTGTGTAAAGCGAGCGATTGCAAGTAGCTTTTCATCCGGACCAGCAGATGCGGTGATTTCCTTTTCAAAGTCCTTTACATATTTTTCTAGTAGACTTTTCACTTCTGATTGCGACATCACTCGGTATAAGATCTTTTTCCCACCGGAAGAATCTTCTACAATCGATCCAAGGCCGAGCCGATAGAATTCCCTTTGAGCTTCTAAAGTCATCTGATAAGACCCTTTTAGCCCTGACCAAGCAAGATGGTCTGTATTTCCTCTAAAAATCCCTACCTTTTCTTGTCCCATAAGCGTATTGGTCTTAGCTCCTTGGAAATGCGCGCACGCAATTTTATGCAGCTGCAAATACCAAGAAGGAGTTATCGGCTCTCCCAAAGTCTGCTTGACGAAGTCTGCAGCATTGAGCATGCTTTGCAGGTAGCCGGGCTCAACAGTAGATCCGTGTAGGCCTTTATCATATACCATCTTTCCATGTTTATGATGCACGCCATCGATAAGCTCCCTCCATTTTTCTAGCCCTAGTGCTAGGTAAGTTGCTTGCAGAGACTTGTTTTCTTGAAATTTTTTTCTAATACAAGGATGAAGTGCACTATGATTGCTGCGTATCCAACGAAACACCACTGCATCCAGCTTTTCTGCTTTGTCTAAAAGTCTAGCTTCCCAAGAGAATTTCTTTTCCACTGCAGCCGGTGCAAAAAACACAGAAAGGAACTCTCTTCCATATGAAAGAAAATTAAGCCACAGTTCCTTGACCTTACTCCAGGAAGAAACAGGCATTTGCTGGATCCATACAGATTGGCTATTAGTAGACCCTACGCTGGATAATTTCATTTTCAACTCCATTAAAACGGAGAAAGAATACAAAATAAAACAGAAAAAATCAATTCTGTTACCGATCTATAACAATTAAAATTTTTAAGACTCTTTTTTTGTCTGAGACAGCATCCCTGCTGTTACGGCAAAGCGCATTCCCTCTTCCACCGTCATAGGAACCCTCTGTACCCTTGATTTAGGCAGGATCACTGTATACCCTCCGATCTGATAACTCATAGGAAGATAGACCGCTATCTCTTCTTCTTTTCCCACCCCCTCAGGAAGATCTTCAAAAGATTCTCTTGTAACAAGCCCTATGCATTTTAGGCCGGCAATCTCTACAATGACGACTTGACCTTGTTTTTGGGCATCTTTTGAACGGAAATAGCTCATCATCTCCCCGATCGAATTGTACAAGGTTTTCACAAAAGGAATTTTCTTTAGCAAAGACTCAAAAAGAGAAGACATTTTTTGAATCAGCCAATGGTTAATCATAGTCCCGACTAAAAAGATCAACACCAAAGCAACGAGAATTCCCAAGCCGGTAAAATAATATTTTTCTCCGATAATAGCTTTAATGGGCGCGCTGAAAATCCCTTCTAAAGCATTAAAAAGCCACATCAAAAGCGCTAAGGTCAAAGCAAGCGGTGCAACTGCAATCAATCCTCGTTTAAAAATCTTGCTCATGATAAATCCGTTGTTGGTATGCATCTGATTGTATATCAGAAGACAAGAAAGCTCCTAGTATTTTCTTAAATGTTGATAAGAAGCGATCTCTTTTTCAAATTTGCGCATAAAATCTTTGTGCACGAGCAGATCAGATGAATCTTGTTTTAAAACAGGTGAATCATAGCCGCTGAATAGACAAATCACGACAATCTGCAGCCCCTCGACAGAAAAGAGACATCTCCAGGTCTTGTAGGCCATAAGATAGATATGATCTCCAAAGCGCCGCGTGCGGTTCGATGAAGAGGGTGGAGTAAAATGCACTAGCCGCAAATCCAGCTTTTTCTTTAAGAAAATCTCCTCTCTACTTTCAACAAAATGCACCTGTTCTTGCGCAAGCACACTCCAAGTCACAGCATACTTTTGAGGAGCAGATCGAATCCATCCAGTTTGGGAGCTTGGAAAACTATCTGCATAAGGCAAGTAAGGCTTTATATCAAGGATAGGGGTCCCATCGAGCAAATCATGAGCTTCCACTTCTAGCTCTAGTCCCTGCACGGAAAGAAGTCTGACACATGACAATCCAATTGGATTGGGCCGATGTGGGCTTCTCGTTGCAAAAAGCCCCCGCTTTTTTGGACTACCCGGAGGAAGCACTTTTGGTTTCCATCCAGAAGAGCAATGCATCCAAAAAAGGAGCCAAATCCTTTCTATCCCTTCTAAGTCCTGCAAAGCTTGCTCAAAATTCTTGTGAGACAAAAAACGCAAAACACCCCGATTTTCTTCCAAAGCCCCTTGTCTTGGGACGTCCCTTTTCTCATCGCTCGATGAAAAAAAATATGCAATAGGTGCGACAGAAAACATAGCTATCGCATATGACTCATCTGCCAATACGGATGAGACAGGTCTTTTTCATATTCTTCTGTAATTGGATTCAAGATCTTTACCGGCCGAAGATCTTCTCCATAACGCTGCTGTAAATACTGCTCTACTTTATTTGGCACAAATACTTCAACCCCATCAAAATCTGCTTTTTTCAATGGAAAGATCAGATCGAAATGCGTGGGGATTGTGTATCTTCTTTCTCGAATTTTCCAGCTGTCACTTAAAAATATGGAATCTTCGTTTGATAAAATCGAATGAACGCTTTGATTTTCTGGATCAACCGCAAAATGATAGATATCTATTAACGAATCCGTCTCTTTCACATATACTTTTAAATAGGTCTTAGGCTTATCTCGACTCGACCAATCTTGTACCATATATTTAGCGGGGTCTAAGTTGTGCAATATGTTTTTTACGTTGTCAAAATCAGGCTGTAAAACAGCTATATCTATATCCCAATCCCAAGGGATCACTCCTCCATACCGGTAAGCTCCCAAACAAGAGCCACAATCCATCCAGTATACTATCCGGTGCCGATGCAAAAGAGAGACAATTTCTTGCAAAGCTACTTTTTCTGCACGCAAACAATGGAGATCTTTTTCTCTGCGGCTATATCCTAAAGACCGGATCTTCTCCGCCTCATCTATACTAGAAACGACAATGCCTATCTTTCGGTATAGCTCCTCATGAGAAAGGATTTTCCGAGATCCTTGAGATGAAGAAATTTCCCTTGCACGTTCCCTGTTTTTTGGAGAAAGATAAGAAATCCCCTTAGCTGCACTCCCTAAGATTAGAGAGGAAGGTAAAGCTACGTAAGAAAGAGCGGTTTTATACCAGATCTGAGAATCTCTGTAGTCAAATCTCTGTTTAAGCGCATATCCTATCTTAGCTCCACTCGATGGATCATAGCAAGGGTCTGCTTCATATCCTGCCAATAAATACTGTGCTGGCGTTAAAAGCACATTCGATACCCTCTCCAACCCTTGTGCATCGGTAGCGGAAACATTGAGAAATACACTGTTTGAAAGCACATGATATGCTAGAACTGAAGGCATGCCAAAATGCATAATCCAATCTGCAAAACAATCCCAACAAGCTGATATTCCCATAAGCTACTCCCTTAAAGATGGATGGCTCTTCTTTCGAATGTACCTGAAAAAGACGATCATAATCAATACCGCAATTGGAAGCACAACGCTATATAGATAAACACTCATCAAAGAAAGGCCTATGGCAAATAATCCGAGCATACCCCCTAAAAACAAAAACATCATATCGATGTATACACCTGCTAAATAGGTCGCAAGAGCTAGCAGCATAAGAATCTGCAAGCTAGCTTCATAGCGCCCGATGATTCCTAAGTTGACAATCGAGGAAAGAAGCAAGATAGAAAAGACAAGTCCAGCCCAATGCAGCACCTCATGCCAAAGAGTGATGATCGACTCTGTCCATTTGCGACGACGAAAATAGCCGCTCATAGACAAGCTGAGCAAAGCAAATACAATCGATACAATCCGCCAATAATCCCAAGCGCCGTCGCGTTGAATATTAGTTAAGATCACGCCAATAGCGGCTAGAAGAAACATGGCTATCCCTACGTACAAACGAATTCGCCATGAATGATGAGAAGAAGAAGCAAAAAGCATAGGACACCTCTCTCTGCAGCATATATCACATAGATGCGATTCTTCTCATTGAAATAGTTGCAATTTTAATTTCTTCTTGTTTAAAAATAAGGGAAGAAAAGGAGAGGATCTTATGGCGTTTCTAAGGAGGATTTGCGTATCATTTCTATGCATAACAAGCGTTTTTTCTCCGCTAATGGCAAGCCAGGAGATGATTTATCAAGCACTGACTCAAGGAACCGCTACAAAGGTAAATTGGAAAATAGAAACAACCGACGACAAAATCCTAGTGTCAGGACAAAACAAAGGCAGAGACGTATTTCTCGAATGCTCCCGCTCATATTCTTTTCTAAGTTTCCATGAAACAGTCGACTCAAATCGAGAATTTTCCGTTTCAAGACAGGGCAACACCTTAAATGTGCGGTTCAAAGAAAACAACAAACAAAGAACAAAGAGCTATGATATAGGAACAACTCCTTGGATCCAAGAATTCAAGTTTGGATTCCAGCCTTTCTTATCTTCTGAAGATTCTCAATACAAATTCCACATCGTCAACCCTAAAGATCTCACTCTTCACAGCATGGTAGCCACAAAAGAACAGCAAGAAACCTTGATTCTGAACGGAAAAACATTCCGCACGCAAAAACTGAAAGTTACCTTGCAGGGATTTAAGAAGAAATTCTGGAAAGCCGAGGTGTGGTTTGATCTGGAAAGTCGGATGATGCTCAAATATAAAGCAAATGAGGGTCCTGGAACTCCGACTACAGAAATCACCCTGGTCCCGAATTAAATCTTCGGAACAAAGGCGATAGCCCTAACTCCCGCTTCTGTCGCTTCTTGAATACAAAGAGGCAAGACAACTGCCCAAGAACCTATAGGAGGAAGTCTCTCTAAATTGGCGAGATTTTCTAGAATATAGCATCCAGATCCTAAAACAAGCTCATGGACAGGAAAACCATCGCAGCCTGTTTCTGGAGAAAGCGTATCAATTCCAATCCCTACAATGCCTCTTTCTAAGAGAAGCTTCACTGACTCTTCCGTAAATCCGGGAAACTGCATATGACCTTGCTCATCTACATTTCTATAACGATCAGGATCATCCCAAAACTTCCCCCAGCCTGATGAGGCAACAACAAGACCTCCCGGCAATATCTCTCCATATTTTTGCTCAAATTCTAACAGATGTAGCTTTGTCACTCGCGCCTTAGGATCTAAGTCTAAAGAAATTTTACATATTGGAGCTACGCATTTAACCAACTCTATCTCATGGATACTCTTTCCTCCCGGAACGAAGTGCGAAGGCGCATCCATATGAGTGCCTACACCTGCATGACAGCGGTAGGTCATAGCCCGAAGGCCTTCCGAATAATCCTTTTTTATCGCAAGAGAAAACCCGCACGACCCTGTCCATGTAGGGACTTTTTCATGCAAAGGATGGGTTAAATCAATGATTTGATAGTTTGCGAACACAAAAAAACTCCTGTAGATCTCTTTTGAAGATTATGCTACCATGCTGCTTTTGAAGGCAAGCTATGGATCAAAATTCCGTTGCTAAAATGATCATATTTTTGGGGCTAAGCCTCGTTGGACTAGGAGTCCTTATTTGGGCAGCAACACGTTTTGGCTTGTCCCTAGGGAAACTCCCAGGAGACATCCAGGTTTCGGGAGAAAAGACCTCTTTTTCTTTTCCCGTTACAACTTGCATTCTCTTGAGCTTGCTTCTCTCCGCGCTTCTTAATTTTCTTTTTTGGCTCGGAAAAAAATTATAATAGATCTGGGAGTCCTATGCACAAACTAATTCATGGCATTTTAGAGTTTCGCAAGCAGCGATTACAACACTACTTGGATCAATATAGCCATCTAGCCACCCGACAATCTCCTGATGGCATTCTCATCACTTGCTCTGATAGCAGAGTAGCCCCCAATGTATTTGCTTCTACCAATCCCGGAGATCTTTTTGTCGTTCGCAATGTAGGGAATATCGTCCCTCGCTGCTCTTGTGCTCAAGAAGGATCCTCAGAGGCGGCCGCTCTCTCCTTTGCTCTTTCCAATCTGCCTATTAAAGATATTATCGTCTGCGGCCATTCAGACTGCGGAGCCATGAGAGCCCTTCTTGCAGGCATCGATCATATTCAAGATCCTCATTTGAAAGGATGGCTACAGAATTGTGATGTACCGATTTCCCAAATTTCCAGCCATCCAGCCATCCAGCAAGATTTGCTGCCCTGGAATCAACTTTCGCAGCTGAATATCCTGCAACAGATTGCTCATCTAAAAACATACCCTGCCATCCAACAGAAAATAGCAGAAGACCGCCTCTCTATTCATGGATGGTACTTCGATCTTGGGAAAGGAGATTTATATTGCTTTGAAGAAGAATTCAACCGTTTTACTCTGATCGATGAGGAAGAAGGCCTTCGCATTTTAAACCGTTTGAAGTAATCTTAGCGAAAAAGATCGTCAAACTTCTTTTTATCCGAAGATCCTTCCTGTTTTTTCTTTCCAAGACAGGCAAATTCTTCGCAGAGGTTTGCTGCTATTCGATCTCTTACCCATTCTGTACCGGGTATTTGGCAATCATTCGGTTTTCCTATCTGGTAATATCGGCAATTTACGCAACAATGAAGAGCCGCTCCGCAGCGATCACATTCCGCCCGAAATGATATTTTTCCTAGAGGCAAACTCAAATCTGTTCCACATTTCCAACACTGCATAACTTTTTTTTGTTGATATAAAATCTTACTTCCCGCTCTCATGAAGATTTTAGGGAAAAGACCATTGTATGGCAAAGATAGGGATCGTCACAAGAAAAAATGAAACCCAAAAATGGGGCGGCGATCTAACAGCTCTATATAGTATATATGATGGGCTAAAAGAACTAGGCCAAGATGTCCATCTCGGTAGATCTGCAAAAGATCTTTCAGACATGGATTTTGTTTTCTTATCCAATACCTGTCTAGATCTTGAAGAAGATTATCAAGCTGTCCTCAAAACAGACCAGCGCTGGGGCATCATCGGCTTTCACGAAGACACTCTCCGATATTATAGCACCTGTTATGCATTTGCGAATTTTATCGCTCTTTGCTTGGCTAAGCATTCTTTTTTCCAACTAGATCAGATCTTATCTAACCCAAACACTATCGATGTATTTTCCTATTCTCCTCCTCCTTTTCGAGAAAACAACTATTCCATTTTATCGGAAGCTGAGTTCTGTATCAGCACTTCTGCAGAAGAAGCTAAGACGATGCTTCGAGATAGTCCTGAATGCAAGCCTCATATTGTCCCCTTACACTGTGGAATCCCACACACGGATATCTTAGAGAATCTTCCCGAGTTTTTATCCTGGACCGGGCTTTCGCGCGGTGAGTATATTTTACAAGTCGGCCGGATGGAGCCGAGAAAAAACCAACTTGGCAGCATTTTAGCAACGCGCGATCTTGATGTTCCCCTTGTCTTTATCGCCACCCGCAGCTCGTCCGAATCCTATCTTCAGATATGCATAGAAGCTATTAAAAGATGGAGAAAAGCACCTACTTTCATCATCCATCAAACAATCTCAGAAAGCAGGTCAAAAACTCTCTCCACATTGCCTATGCCCAACCATGAAATCCTCTCTTCGAAAATGCTTTATAGCGCATATAAAAATGCAGCACTTTACCTCCATCCCGCTTTTTGCGAACTCCCCGGGCTTACTTGTCTGGAAGCCGCCAAGTTTGGCATTCCTGTAGTCGCTTCCCAGTGGTCGACTTTGCAAGAGTATTTCCCACTCACCTCCGAAGATGACCCTCTAAACAACCAGATTGCCTATATTCTTCCTCATCACATCTTAGAGATTTCTAAGGCAATAGAGGCTCTGCTTGGAAAAACTACCAAGCCTCCTCTTTGGCATCCCACGTTTCAAAGAACCCAAGCAGATATTGCAAAAGATGTTTTATCTGCCATTTACCCAGGAGACAATTATGTTAAAACAAAAAACTAGACTTATTCTTTGCGCTATTGGCATCCTTTCATTTGGAGCTGGTATGTACATTCAATCAGAGGTCAATAAAGGTCGCGAGCAAATTGAAAGCGCTCAAGAAAGCAAAGACCGAGCAGGATCATTGCTTCCTGAAAACCCACTTTCAGACGAACTTGGCAGTGCTTTCCAAGGGAAAATCGATGAGGGATCTGAAAAAGCAAACAGGTACGCCCATATAGCCCGCATCCTAAAAATAGGCGGCGTGATTGTGATCCTTATAGGAGCTGGGTCTTATTTTTTATGCAGAAAAAAGAAATAAGAGAGTCTTTCGACTCTCTTATGTTAGAACAAAACCGTATAGGACAGAATCGCAGAGACAAAGTCTGCGCTATTTCTTCCTGCAACCGAA
This sequence comes from uncultured Chlamydiae bacterium, assembly GCA_945952445.1. GTDB lineage: Bacteria > Chlamydiota > Chlamydiia > Chlamydiales > Rhabdochlamydiaceae > CAMFIG01. The sequence continues at coordinate 7,865 of CAMFIG010000048.1, read as the reverse complement.
AACCAAACACCTCCGATAAAGCCAGCACTGTCACTGACATTATACTCTATCGCAGGAGCCAAAGAGAGTTGATCGGAAGAAGGAGCGCCATTCTTAGCTGGTGTTCCAGCGTCAGTTACTCCCGGATTTCCTGTAAACGTGCTCTTATTGGAATATGTATAGGCAACATCTGTCGCAAACACCCATTTTTGGGTCAAGCTAAACTCAACTCCTAAGTCTACGTTCAATGTATTCCCTACTTTGACTTTTCCTCGAGTATGATGTCCTCCTCCATATGCATTGAATCCATGCACAGAGGTGCGCGCATCGGGAATATTATAACTTGTGGCAAGCCTTAAGGAAATAGGATGGAGCTTGAACCACCAGAGGATCTTGCTGATATTTAATCCTACAGATGTCGCATAGACTCCGGCTCCGGTTGCATCAATGCCGCCTTTCTTAGAGCTTAAATGCTGATATTGCCCTGTGGGAAAAACTTCGCCTAAAATAAAACGCACATTCGGCACATAAGCAGACTCTTTGACAACTTGAAAGCCAAATTGAACGGGCAGATCGTCAAAATTTCCCGCATAATGATCCTTTTGCCAGCGAAAATCCGCTTGCGGAATGATCGTAAAATCAAGCCAGCTTGTGATCCCTGCCTCTATCAGCAAAAGAGGATTTAGCAAATATGTATTAGGGGTATTGACCGACTTTCCATGGCTATTGTACTCCGCATAGTTTACGGTAAAATACAAATAAGGCTGCAAGTTTACATTCCCAGGAGGGACGTTCGTAGCAGATCCTGTAATGAGAGGTCCAGTATACCAAGGGATGAACATCTCTTTTGCAATTTGAAAATCGTGCTCTGCTTGGTCTAATTGCACTTCGATTTGCTGAGGCGTAGGCTGCGCCGGAGATTTCGCTACATCTGAAAAGCATGAGCTAGACAGCAAAATAGCTGCCGCAGAAAACAGTTTTGTATATTTTTCTTGAATCATCTTGGTTTTTTTCCTCGCATTTTATATAGCATTTTATATAAGGACTATTTTAAAGCAAGGGGGAACGTAAATGTCCATATCAGGCCCAAACTCTCAACAACCTTCCTATCATTCAGAATTCAACCAGAGTGTAGATCTATTTGCCAAAAGTTTTGAAGGACTGCAGACTTCTCAACTCGATGCACAAAAAACACAATACATTAAGGTCATGAGAGAGTCTCTACAAGTGATGCAAGAAAGCGCAAAAGGCATGCTCAACCAACATTTAGCTACCTTAAAAGACAACTTAGCAAAAGATTTTAACAGCTACTTAGCTAGCCCCTCCGAAACCCAAAAAGAGAAAGTAGAAAATGACATACAACAATTAAAGCACCTAGAAAGCTAAGTATTTAAAAAAATGGTGCAGCTTTTCATTCTTTTCTTGTTGGTAAGTTGCATGCGTGCATTTGTTCCCGCTTCTGCAGAAGCTTTTTTTTCTCTTGGTCAAAGAAAACCGCGTAAGCCACTTTTTGTTTTAGTACAGCTATAGGGGATCTATCCAAAAAGTCTATCCATTTCCGACGAACCAAGAATGGCTGCTTTTAGAAGATCTCTGCTCTCGAATGGATCCAAGATCTACCTCATCCTCCATTCTTTCCTCTAGCCCTGATCCAGATCAAATCGATATTTTGAGCAAATTAATAATCTAAACAAAACGCAAATAGAGCTGTAGAATGAGAAAACCACCTCCTGCAGGAGGTGGTTTAAATTAGACTAGAAATCAAAACGGGCTTTCAGTGTTAAACCTTGAATGTAGAGATTGCCATTGGGCAAAATGCTTTTACCAATAGCTTGCGCACTGACAGTACTTCGGAACATATTTTGATCAAAAAATACTTGAAAGCAATAATCCGCTAAGAAATCAATGTGGTACTTCTTATTAAAAAAATAAGTTCCCCATCCTAAGCCTAGGTCGAGATTTGCATGTGTTCTCAAACAGTCCACATTTTTGGTATTTACGATATATTGATTAGAAGCTGTTGTATCTGAAATCTGCGAGCTTTTCAAATCATATTGCGTATAAAGTATGTCCCATTCTCCATCGCCAATCAATCTGAATCCAGCTCCCAAGTTCCAATTCATCCCAATCCCAAGCCTTGGCCCAACGCCCCAAGAACTCGAAGAATCGTGAATATATGTTGAAGGCCAGACGCTTTCATCAGCAGGATCCTCATTGACATAATCCACATGCACAGACTGTTTAATCCAAGCAGCGCGAAAACCTATAAAAGGGTGAAAACAAAGCTTAGTTCCCACATTATAGCCTCTTGCCAAATCCCAGTCTAAGAGGTTCATTGTTAATTTCCATTTCTCGGATCCAGAGCTATATTGAGGATTAAGAAAGTCAGGGATTTGCCAAGCCGGCAATAAAAACTTTGTTGTGCTCGCAGGATCCAGACTTACGTGAGCTTTTTCTTTTGCTTCGTACCATGTATACTCGAGATAGCTATCCCACTGATCATAGTCAAAGTTCATTCCAAGACCTACTTGAAACCCTGGGCGGAAATTGCCGCTTAAAAGCACTTCATGGCCATGCACTAGATCCAAAGCAGCAGAATTATTCGATACAACACCTAGTTGCATGTTATCCTGTATAGGCTGCCAATAAATAAAACTCGCATCGATAAAAAGATCACACTTTCGATCAACAGCAGTCCTACAAGAAGCGTTATATCCAGGCATTAATTCATTCTTTGGCTTATCTGAAGCCATGCTTTGTTCTGCCAAAAGCAAAGATGGAAAAAGAAAAGATGCAATCCCCATTCCCTTCAGCGCATAGATTGTAGATTTCATGATATTCCTTTGATATAGGTTCATTAAAAAATTTTCCGAACAAAATTCCTTAAAAGATCTAAGGACTCGCTCCTATGTATACAACTGTCGAAAGACCACTTGTGACTACATTCCCAGCACCAGGAAGGATTGGATGGAATACTTCTACCGAGGGAGCTACTTGAGATACAAAAGTTTGTCCATTATAAATGCCGGACGTATAAGTAACTTGCACGTACAGCTCCGCTCCACTGGAAGAGAATGTTCCACTTGTATAAGGAGTAAAAGGCCCTGTTCTCGATGTGCCATAGCCTACAGTCGCTAAAGCGGTTAGATCTGCATTCCGCGGGATTCCTATTGTTACTGTATAGTTGGTTGTATCAGAATAAGGTTCAGGCATCACCACATCTGTCGAGCAGTCGCTTAAATACACTTTCACTATAGCATCTGCATTATGCTCATTTAAACTTGTGATCACAATCGTTCCATCCGTACCCAAATAGTCTGAGTAGGCAGACGTGTAGAAAAGATTCGGGGTGCCGATCGTTAAAAGAGTTCTGGAATAAAAATCATACCAAGGAACGTTGTCTACGCAAGAGCACCCTGAAAGAGCTTGCGTCAAAATTGCATTGTTTTGGAAATAGCTTGACGAATGACTTTGCAGATAGTCTTTATCAATTGTAATAGAAGGGTTTGCTTTGCAATTCAGAGGGAAAAATCCAGCAATGATCGACGTGGCAAAACCTTTTAAAACTTGCGCATTTGTCGCTGCGGAGGCTCCGCTGACTATTGGAGGCTCATAATCTGAAACAGCACCGGTAAAAAATGCCTTGCTGCTTGTCGGCTTTGGAAAAGTAATCGTCGCGCCTTTATCTGGGTTTGGAGTGCTTCCCGTTCCTTTGATTGTAAATCTAAAACTTCCATCTGCAAATGCAGATCCTGTTGCGTATCCCGTTCCTGCATCTGTATCAGCACTCAGGATCAAATATGGGGTTGGTTTTTGTTGATAAAATGCAGTTGTTCCTGAGATCGTAGTTCCTTGCCATACGGCATTGAACCAGGTGCACCCCGCCGGCGAGCAGCTTGAATTCAGAAAATAGTTCGTAGGGAAAGATACCGGCGTTGGATTTGATTGAGATTGCGTACTTCCCATCGCCGTTGCCGGAGCAAAAATACGCAAATCTGCATTTCCGGGCTCAGTTGCTCCCGGCGGATTTGTATAAGTAGCTACCAAGTTTCCCCAATAGGTATTAAACGGAGACTCAAGACTTGCAATCGCGCTTGCATAGCCGTTAAACACATCATAAAAACTCACAGTTGTCGGCATTCCAGTAACAGCGCATACCTCATAATAAGAATCCCCGTATAGAAAGTTATATTGCGCCTTTACATTCAATGGCAGTCCAAAAAAATCAACGCCCGTTAAGTTTAAGTTCAGCCGGTTCAATCCATTGCTACCCAAATCAAATTCGACTTTGTCATTCAAAACATAGTAATTATCATTCTTCGCATCAAATTCAGAAGGAACCTGCAAACTGCCAGTACTATCAATAAAATACGTCAACGGTTGCTTCAAAGAAATAAAGATTCTTGAAGACTTCATTACAGTCTCAGGTCTCGTCGATGTATTTCCTGTATTAGGAATATAAAATACATATTCGTTCCCTCCGATATTTTCAAAAGAGCTCAACGGATAGGAATAAGCTGGACTATCGGTAGAGGAAAGATACGTCGTCGGTGTAAAATCTGTGATAAAACCCAAATAATGAGGATCCACATCATCTCCCAGCGCTATATTGGCAAACTCCAAGTATTGCGTCAAAGAATTGACCAGCACAGTAACATAGACTTCATTTGCACCTAAACCGCTATTGTTAACAATTACGATAGGCAGAAAATTTGTTAATGAGTCTGGCGTGTACGTAAAACTGCAGTTCCCCGCAGGGAGTTGTGCCGGCGGTGGCACATCTAGCGCAGGCAATGGCAGGATTTCTGATGGACACGAAGCAATAAGCATAGAAACACATACAGTCTGAATAACACCTGCAATCACTCCTAATCTAGTCATAAAACCCTCGTAGTAGAAAGTAGGAAACTTTAATTAAAATTATAAATAACCATCAAGGCATTTTCCAAAAAACGGAGAAAAATCGATATCGTAGTAATGAAAGCCTGGCTTCTCTTTTTATCCGGCACAAGTTCTCTGGACTTCTCCCATCTACGGAGAGATTTGAATTGTCACACATAAAATTCTAGAGGGTTCGCTAACTTTTTATAAATCTATTTATTTGAATAAATAAAACAACATATGCATGCATTTATTCAGCAGTTAAAAGCCCAATCTGTTTCTAAGAAGCTTCATCAGATCATTCCAAACGAATTCTAACCCTCGACACTTCAAGAGAAAGAGAGTTCTTTTTTTTGCACTACAAGAAGATGCAGAAAAACGGCTGGTAAAGTACAATTAGAGGAAAGTTCTGTTATGGAAAGATTCCAATACAGACCATGCGCGAAGCCAAAGCCGCTAGCGCATGATTAGGATGCTAAATAGGTGAAATCTGACACTCTCCAGGCTGCTAGAGAGTGTCAAAAAGAGGTTAGTTTGATTCAGCTTTCTAGTCAGCGTGAACTCCTATTAAATGATCGGATAACAAAGCTCCAATCTGTCTATCGCGGCTATATTGCTCGCAAATATACCATTCTTCCAAATCCATTTCTACCCCATGCTATTTGCAATCAGATTAATGATCTGATAAAAACGAATAGAAGAAAAAAAGAAACTATTACCGCTGAAATAAATGAAGGGAAAAGATTATTTATTAAATGGGATAAAACCTGTGATGTACTTTCTTTGCTCTTTGCTAGGGAAGATGCTGTGGGTTCAGGATTCTGGAAAAAATTTTACGCTTCAAACTCTATAAGAATACCTCTTGCAGCTAAAAAGGAAGGAAGAAGGGAGTTTGAATCTGTTTGGATTGAAGCAGACAATGCAATAGTTAACGAAGTTAAGGTTCAAGAATTTCTCTACAAGCAATTTCTTAAGGAAATGCCGGTCCACGTCTATTTCTTGGAGCCCTTGGAACAAATTCACCAAAATATTTACACTCAAAGACGCCTGGTCAATACGCTAGAAGGAGCAAAATTTAACGATCCTTTTCAAAAGTCTCACTACATACGAGATATAGCTAGAAACCTTAATTGGATGCATAAACAGGGAATGATACACGGAGACGTTTCTCTGAAAAATATTTTAATCGAAGAGAGAAATGATGATGAAGGAATATTAAGATTCGTGTCTTATCTTACTGATTTTGGCTCCACAAAAACATGGGGTGCTAGTCGAGATAGAAAGCTAGATGATTATGTTCGATGGGATCCTTGCAAATGCCTTGCAGATATCAGTACACCCCTTACAGATTGGTATGGATTTGTTGTTACAAATATACTTTCATGGTTTCCCGATATGACTGCTTACCTAAAATGGAAAGGTTTTATTTCCACCCGTCAAATGGTTATTGAAAATGAGTCTCTAGGAGACTTTATCTCTGATGCTCTTTATTGGACAAACCCTAAGCCTTTTAGTGATCTTACCCCGGAAGAACAACAAGTATGGCACCTCTTTATTTCAATCTGTAGAAAGAGCACTCAACTTTATCTATATTTTAAAAATAGTCTAGGAGAGATATCAAGAGAAGAAATAGAGCTGGGGCTGATAGAAGTTAAAGCTTCAAATATCATAGAAGAATGCCTTCAATTTGCTGATGCTATGTGTGAAAAATCTAAGTAATGCTGTGGGTTTTAGATGTTTTTTATTTACTCTATCTTTAATTAAGGAAAGCATACTTGTAATATACTCTTTGATCTTTCCTAACATCTCTCGTAAAAAAGGCTTTTTACTTTGATAATAGAGTCTATTTTTGATGATATAATCCAGTTCCCTGCGGGGAATTCTGTCTAATATAGTCCCTGAGAAAGGACTTTTCCCCTCATAGATTTCTGGGTGGTTCTTAAGATAGTTGCGTATTTTTGAAGAAGAACATCCTTGTACTGTAGGCCTAGTATAGATGATTTCTGTGTTTTTGAGGTTAGTAGTATATTCAGCATGTCCGCTATATCTTAATCCTATGCAGATGCTGTGAAAGTCACTTTTTGTTTTTTTGCAATATTTTTCCCAAATATCTTCTCCCATAAGGTTGATAACATAAGCCTTTTCCAAGAGGTGTTTTTTTGTTATATCTTTGCCCCAAGGGGACACGCATACGTTATCTAAATTACTAAATAATTCTAGAGCTGTTTGCCTACGAACAGCCCAAGAAGATCTATTAGGCTTATCACTATTTTCCCCTGTTGCGACAATTACCACGGCTCCAACAGCTTGAGTTTTTTCCATAGCAGATTTCACAGTGGACAAGTGGCCTTCATGGGCAGGATCAAAACTGCCACAATAATAGATAATCGCATTTTGGCGGCATTTTTCAGGTAAGTTAAATAGATCCATTCTAGTCCTTTAATTTACATTTTTCCTGCTAAAAATGGACTAGATAAAATTTGCATGAGTTGCTGTTCCCAATCAGGGATGTAGCAGCTTGGCAGAGGTTTTTGACAAGCTCTATATATTTGACTCAGTATTTTTTCATTTTTCTTTAAGGGATCGGAAAGTCCGCAAGATTGATTAGCTAGAGCATTTCTTTCTTCCCATTTATGAGAGGGGATAGATACAGATAGTACTTGTTTTCTCGCTGTTAAGGCTTCAGAACTAGATGATCCACCCATTTTAGAGATCCAAACATCTGCAGCTTGAGCTACTTTTACCATTTGAGGACCTTCCAGAAATCCCCTAACATCCATAGTTATAGCAGTTCCTTCAAAGGATTTATTATAAGAAGTTAATTCTTTTGCTAGAGATTGATTTCTTCCGCATATGAAAATTAGATGCAACCTTTTCTTTGCTTCATGTTTTTCTTTGCTGATTTTTTTCAAAATGGAGCGCATTTCGTTTTCAATGCCATTATGTCCCATGTAGATGTTCACCTCCCGCCTTCGGCGCGAGGTAAAAAAAAGCTGTATCTAATG